>CAXTOB010000015.1:0-2274 GCA_964245505.1 uncultured Acetobacteraceae bacterium
CCACCTCATCGCCCGGCGCGGCCTCGGTATAGCCGGCCGCGACCTCCGTCACGATGACCCGGCGATGTCCGTCCGCCACGCACTCGCCCAACTGGAACGGCAGGAAGGCAACCACGTCGGCCAGCACCACCGGCAGCAGGTAGTTGGTGTGCAGGTCCTGCAGCCCGTCGAACACGTCCGCCAGGGCGGTGTGGAACCAGGCGCTGCTGTCCATGCCAGGCAGGCGGCGGCGCAGGGCGCGCAGCCGGGCCACCGGGTCCACGCCGTGGCTGGCCTGTTTCTGCGGGAGGTGGACGTAGTAGTCCGACAGCATCGCAATGGCGGCGTCCACGATCCGCTCGCGTTCTTGCAGGTCGAGCGGCGGGATGCGGCTGCGGAACCGGGCCAGCGTTTCGGTCCGGCTCCATGCGGCGGCTACGGACATTTGACAGACCCTCACGTTTTGGTGTGCCTGGGTGCTATACCCCGGGCCACGGTGCCGGGACGGCTTCCGTTACGATACCGTCTCAAGTTACAAGCCCGGCGGATGCAGGTCGAGGGGATTTGGCAGTGCGGTGCGGCGCTTGCAGCATGGACCATCCGGAGGGCGCCCGCTTCTGCGACGTCTGCGGCGGTGCGCTGGCGCGTGTCTGCCCGGCCTGCCAGGCGCCGGCACGCGACGGCGCGCGGTTCTGCGGCCAATGCGGCAGCCCGCTGGCCGCCGTGGCCCCCTCCCCTGCTGCGGCGGTCCCTGCCGCTCCGGCTGTCATCCCGCTCGGCGCCGGTGAGCGCAAGCATGTCAGCATCCTGTTCGCGGACGTGCGCGGCTCGTCCGAGATGATCCGCGACCTTGATCCGGAGGAAGCGCTGGCGCTGATCGACCCGGTGGTGCAGGCGGCCGCGTCCGCCGTGGCCCGGTTCGGCGGCATCGTCAACGAGGTGCAGGGCGACGGCATCATGGCGCTGTTCGGCGCGCCGCTGGCGGCGGAGGACCATCCGGTGCGGGCGTGCCTGGCGGCTGCCGAGCTGCTGCGGCACCTGCCGCCGGGCATCGAGATACGGGTCGGCGTGCATTCCGGGGAGGTGGTGATCCGCCCGACGGGTCACGATGCGACCGACTATGCGGCGGTCGGCCCGGCCGTCCACCTGGCGAAGCGGCTGGAGCAGGCCGCGGACCCGGGCACGGCGCGCATCAGCACCGAGACGGCGCAGCGCACCCGTGGATATACCGACGTGCGTCCGCTCGGCCCGGTGCCGGTGAAGGGCTGGGACGCGCCGGTGCCGATGTTCGAGCTGCTGGACGCCACCGACCGGCCGAGCTGGGAGGTGCGCAGCGCCGGCAGCCTTAGCCCGTTCGTGGGCCGGGAGCCGGAGCTGGCCACGCTGTCGGCCGCGCTGATGCGCGCAACGCTGGGCCGCGCCCAGGCGGTGGCGGTGGTGGCCGATGCAGGGGTCGGCAAGTCTCGTCTGCTGCACGAGTTCCTGCAGGGCGCCGTGGCGCGCGGCGTGCGGGTGATGCGGGCTGCCGGCGCTCAGCACATGCATGACGCGCCGTTCCATGCCGCGGCCGAGCTGATGCGCTCCTGGATCGGGGCACTTCCGTCCGATGACCGGCAAGCGCTGGAACGCCGCCTGCACCAGACCGTGGCGATGGGCGACCCGCTGGAGGTGGACGAGCCGGCGATACGCTCCCTGCTGGACCTGCCGCTGGCGGACCCGGCGGCGTGGCAGGGGCTGGACGCCGGCGTTCGAAGGCAGCGGCTGCTGGATGCGTGCCGGCGGGTGGCGCTGCGCGGCGCCGCGGAACGGGCGCGCATCGTGCTGGTGGAGGATTTGCACTGGCTGGACGAGCCTAGCCGCGCCCTGGTGGACAGCCTGGTGGCGACGGCGGGCGCGGCGCGGCTGCTACTGCTGGCCAGCACGCGGCCGGAAGCGCGGCCGGATTGGGGCGGCCGCAGCTACGGCACCGAGATCCGGCTGTCGCCGCTGGACCCCGAGCAGTCGGACGCGCTGCTGTGCAGCCTGGTGGGTCCTGGCCCGGAGCTGGCGGTGCTGCGGGCGCGCGTGGTGGCTGGCGCCGAGGGGACGCCGCTGTTCCTGGAGGAGATCGCCCGCGACCTGCAGGAGAACGGCACCGTCGGCGAAACGCCGCGCCGGCAATGGATGCAGGTTGCGCTGGACCAGGTCAGCATTCCCGCCTCCGTGCAGGCGATCGTGGCGTCCCGGATGGACCGGCTGGCGGCGGCGCCGCGGGTGCTGCTGATGCTGGCCTCGGTGATTGGTAAGGACGTGCGG
>CAXTOB010000015.1:2284-34410 GCA_964245505.1 uncultured Acetobacteraceae bacterium
GGCCAGCTGTCGGCCCGCAGCGGTGTCGCCGTGTCCGCGCTCCACTTCTACGAGGCCGAGGGCCTGATCTCGGCCCGGCGCACCAGCGGCAACCAGCGCCGTTACCCGCGCGAGATGCTGCGCCGGGTGGCGCGGCTGACGGAGGCGGAGCTGCAATCGGGGCTGGCGGCGCTGCAGGCGGCGGAGTTCCTGTATGAGACCAGCCCCGGCACCGGCACCGACTACACGTTCAAGCATGCGGTGACGCAGGCGGTGGCATACGAGGCCATCCTGCGGACGGAGCGGCGGGCGCTGCATGGCCGGGTGTTCCAGGCGCTGCAGGCGATGTCCGGGGACCGGGCGGACGAGCAGACGGAGCTGCTGTGCAAGCATGCGGCGATGGGCGGGCAGTGGGAGCAGGCCGCGCATTACGGTCTGCTCGCCGGGGATCGGGCGCGGGCGCGGTTCGCCTGGCCTGAGGCGGTCCATTACTACGAGCTGGCTTTGGAGGGCCTGTCGCATGTGCCTGAAACGCCTGAGGTGCTGGAACGCGGCATCACCCTGCGGATCGGCCTGCGGGCGGCGCTGGGCACCATCGGCGAATGGCGGCGCGGCGCCGAGGTGCTGGAGGAGGCAAGCGCGCTGGCGGTCCGGCTGGGCGACGAGCTGCGGGCGGCGCAGTTGGACGGCATGGCGTGCATGATGCTGACCACGCTTGGCGACCTGGAGCGCGCGGTGCACCTGGGGCGGCGCGGCGCGGCGGTGGCCACTCGGTCGGCGCACGTGCCGACGCAGCAGACCGTTGGGTTCGGGCTGGGACAGGCGCACTGGTTCCGCGGCCACTTCGCCCAGGCGGCGGAGGTGCTGCGGGGGCAGCTCCATCATGCGCGGGGGCCGCTGCGTGCTGCCTCGGTCGGCAGTTCTGGGACGCCTGCGGTGATGAGCTTCGTTTGCCTGTCCAAGACACATGCCATGCTGGGCGAGTTCGGCCCGGCGCATGAGCTGGCGGAGGAGGCGGGGGCGCTGGCGGCGGAAACCGGGCAGCCGTACGACCTTGCATATGCGCCGATCGCCGCTGGGTTCGCCTACATGCTGCAGGGACGGGACGCGGAGGCGGTCGCGGTGCTGGAGGCTGCGCTGGCGACGGTGCGGAGCCGGGGCGTCATGCTGCTGCTGCCGTCCATCGCCCGCTATCTCGGACGGTCGATGGCTGGCTCGGGGCAGGTGGAGAAGGCGGGCGACCTGTTGGTGGAGGCGCTGGAGGCGACGCGGCGGCAGAACCTGGTGAGCCTGACGGCGTGGTGCGGGGCGGCGCTGGCGCACGTCCACCTGGCGTCCGGCAGCCCCGCCGCGGATGCCGTGGTGGCGGACGCCCATGCGCTGGGGAGCCGGCATGGCTATCAACCGGTGCAGGCGATCTGTTTGCGCCTGCTGGCGGAGTGTCATGCGTCGCGCGGCGCCTGGACGGAGGCGGAGATGGAGTTCCGCTCCGCCTCGGCCATGCTGGCGGAGCTGGGGATGCGGCCGGAGCGGGTGCGGGCGGAGATTGGCCTGGCGCGGGCGCTGGCGGCGCTTGGGCGGGCGGCGGAGGCAGCCGAGGTGCATGCGGCGGCGGTGGCCGAGGCCGAAGCAATTTGCCTTGACCCCGGCGTGACGGCATCGTCTCATGGGATCGTTGCATAGGGGGATCGAAGAGATGGCCACCAAGGTTGCGACTACCGCCGATCTGGAAGCGATCATCAAGGCCGCGAAGCACAGCCCGGGCAAGCTGGAGCAGCTGGCTAGCAACCCTGAGGAGGTGCTGGCCGATCTGGACCTGACGGCGTCACCCGGGGCGATTGAATTCCTGCGCACCATGGGGAAGTCCACTTACGTCGGGGACGACGGGAAGGACCCGGAAGGCAAGGATGCACTCGGCACCAGGGCGGGCGAGAACTGATCGCGGACGCCGGCTGGTGTGACCGTAGCCAGGTCGTTGCGGGCCGCTTGCGATGCGGCAAGCGAAGCGCGGTGGCGTAGGGGCTGGGGCTGATGGCATGATCCCGTCCGCGGGCGCGTCTGGCCCGGCGCGGCTTCGCGTCCTGCTGGCGTCCATGCCGTTCTCTGCGCCGTACTACCCGAACCTGGCGCTCGGCCTGCTGAAGCCGTTGGCCGAGCAGGCCGATGCGGTGTGTACCGTGCGGTATTTCTCGCTCGATTACGTGGATGCGGTGCCGGACGGCTATGAGGCGCTGACGGAGCCTGGGCTGTATATGGCGCAGGCGGGGGAATGGGTGTTTGCGGCGGTTGCGGACCCGCGGATCAACCCGGACGACGTCACCTACTTTACTGACGTGCTGGCGCGGCATCATGCGCCGCAGTACCGGCCGTCGCTGCTGCTGGCGCTACTGGCGGCACGGACCGGGGCGGCGGCGTTTATCGAGCGGTGCTTTGACGCTGTGGATTGGGGCGCGGTTGACGTGCTGGGATTTACGACGTCGTTCCAGCAGACCACCGCATCGGTGGCGCTAGCCCGGCTGGTGCGGGCGAGGCACCCGGGCGTGACCATCGTGTTCGGCGGCGCCAACTGTCAGGGGGCTATGGGCCAGGCATTGCTGGACGAGTATCCTTGCATCGATGCGGTCTGTTTGGGTGAGGGTGAGCAGGCGTTTCCGGCGCTGCTGCGGGCGATCCGGGCCGGGGCGGGGATGCACGGCATTCCCGGCATCGCCGTGCGCGGCGGCACTGCGGCGCCGGCACCGCGTACGGATGTGGAGGCCCTGCCCTATCCGGACTTCGACGACTTCTTCGCCCAGCATGCCGCCAGCCCCGGCGCGCGGAGCTACCCGGCGGCCGTGGTGTTCGAGACCGCGCGCGGCTGCTGGTGGGGCGCCAAGCACCATTGCACGTTCTGCGGGCTGAACGGCACGGGCATGGCGTTCCGGTCCAAGTCGCAGGGGCGCGCCTATGACGAACTGGACTACCTGGTGAGCCGGCATGGCTGCTCGGACGTGGCGAATGCCGACAACATCCTGGACATGGCCTATTTTCAGGAGTTCCTGCCGCGCTTGGCGGATAGCCGGCATAACTTGCTGATCTACTACGAAACCAAGGCCAACCTGCGGCCTGAGCACCTGCAGATGCTGGCTCGTGCCGGGGTGCGCAAGATACAGGCTGGGATCGAGACGCTGGACAGCCGGCTGCTGACGCTGATGCGCAAGGGTTCGACTGCGCTGCAGAACGTGCAGACGCTGAAGCTGGCCGCCGAGGCCGGGGTGTATGTGGAGTGGCTGGCGCTGTATGGCTTTCCCGGGGAGACGGCGGACGATTACGCCGGGATCGCGGCGTTGCTGCCGGCCTTGCGGCACTTGCAGCCTCCGGCGGCCTTCCTGCGGGCGCGGGCGGACCGGTTCAGCCCGTACTTTGATGGGCCGGCCGGGTTCGGGGTGACGCTGGAGCCGCTGCCGGCCTACCGGCACATCTATGGCGGCGATGCGGATGCCCGGATGCGGTTGGGATACCATTTCACGATGCGGTCGGCGGAGCTTGACCGGTCGGCGCATTATGCGGCGGATACCGCGGCGGAGTACGAGACGTGGCGGCAGCGTCAGGCGGACAGCGCGCTGTGGATCGAGGACGGGTGCGTGCACGACCGGCGCTGGGGCTGGCCGGCGGCGGATTACGTACTCGATCCGGCGGAGGCGGCGTTGATGGAGCGGGCCTGGCGGATCGTGCCGTGGGCGCGGGTCGCCGATGGGGATTTTGGTGCCGGGCGCCTCGGAATGGACGCCGCCGCGGCGCGCATGGAGGCGCGGGGTTGGCTGCTGCGGGAGGGCGGCTCCGTGCTGGGGTTACCGTTGCGGACCGTGGGAGGCGCCGGGTTCCGTGCTGCGCCGTCAATCGCGCAGATACGGGAGGCGATTGGGCTGCCGTTGGAGCGGAGTGGCCGCATGGAGGCCTGACGGCCACGGCAAGGCTTGCAGGCAAACCGGGACTTGGCGGGCTTGACCGGCTTACGGATGCATTGTGGCCGCACGGACCCACTTAAAGCGGGTTTGGTGCAGATGGAAGCACCAAACCTGCTTTAGATCCTGTTTTTGCTAGCATTTATTCGGGCAAACGAAGCTGTTTGATCCGAACATGCTCTAGCTTTTCCTTTGTGCGCTGACCTCCGGAAGTTTGCTTGGGTGGGCTTTGTTCCACGGCGTCGTTTTTGGTAAACGGACCGGGCCTGCCCTAAGACGCCCCCCGCACGGAGCCATCCCATGCCGCTCGACGCCACCCGTTCCAACCGCTCCCTCAACGTCCTGGGCGGGGTGCTGGAAACCTGCTCGCTTGATCCCATGACCGGATTTACCCGGACCGGCTGCTGTGAGACCGGGCCGGAGGACCACGGCAGCCATACCGTTTGCGCCGAGATGACGGCGGAGTTCCTTACGTTCAGCCGCAGCCGGGGGAACGACCTGTCCACGCCGCGGCCGGAATACGGCTTCCCTGGCTTGAAGCCGGGTGACCGCTGGTGCCTGTGCGCGCCGCGCTGGCAGGAGGCGCTGGCGGCTGGATGTGCGCCGCGGGTGGTGCTGCGGGCGACGGAGGCTGGGGCGCTGGAGCATTGCCGACTGGAGGATTTGCAGCGGCATGCGACCGATCCGGCGGGGTCGTGACCTTCTCCGCGACTGATCCGCCGACCGAATGGGTTGAGGGGTTTGCGGGTGAGTTGGAGGGCGCAGTCGTCCTGGTTGGGATAACCTATGCGGACCCAGCAGGAGAGCGGGTGGAGCAGTTTCATGGTGTTGTGGAGCAGGCCGTCCGCGGCAAGGGCGTGCTCCTAAGCCTGCGCGGCAGCCGGGATGGCGAGGCGTTTTGGCTTCCGCCCGAAGTCAGTCAGCTCCATCGGGCCGGGCCGCTACCGGCTGCGGGTGACGGGGGAGGTGGTCGTGGACCCGGATTACACGACGACTTGGACCATCCATCCGCCGAAGTCCTGACCCGCGGGTTAGAGATTTGCACAGGGATCAGCAGGGCGGACAAGCGCAGCATCCTTCTTGAACTGTCTGGGCAACGTCTGCAGGTATCAAGAAAGCCAAACCAAGATGCCGTTCCGCGCCGCTGCCGCGCTGGCCACGTATTGCTTCAGCAACGGAACGTTAGCCGCGATTTCGTCCCGGATTTCACGCTCACCTTCGGCAATTGGGCCATATCCGGCACCCGGCAGGCCATAGATGTGATTGCGGGCCATATCTTCGTAGTCCACGCGTTCCTGTAACCGCGCCACCTCGACCGTTTGGAGGAATTGGGCGAAGTCCCTTGTCTCCTCGACGCCGTGCAGCCGTGCCGGTCCATAGCCTACGTCGTCACCCAATCCTTCACCTGTAAACAGGGCGTCGCCTGGCACGGAAGCGGCCCAGGCGTCACCTGTGAATAGGTAATGCAGGATGTGCCAGGACTTCCCGAGTCCAAGCCCAGGCGGATATGGACCTAGTGTGGCGACCTTCGCAGGGGCCTCCGCAAGCTGCGCTTCAAATTCTCGCATGTCTGCACTTGAGTTTCGCACATCGAACTGTGCGACGTTCGCAACATCACTTGCCAGGGACGGTGTGTCGCGCAAGGCGCCGATCTGCATGGGTGACACGCCAAGCAGCCAACCATTCATGCTCAAGGGGGGGGCGTCTTTCTCTTGGGATCGCAGCCGGGTCTTGGGAGACGGAGCATCTAGAGGTCAGCCGCCCGCACCCAAACCGCCGTGTCATGGAACACCGCCCCGCCGTTCGGCGCCGCGGGGGCATCGCTGGTCAGCGCATTGATGCCCACTCCACCGCCGAAATCCTCGTTCGGCCAGACGCTTTCGACCACCACCACGCCTGGCTGCATTCCGCCGGCCACGCGCGCATGCACCTGCACCTGGCCCTGCCGGTTGCCCAGGATCACCAGGTCGCCCTCTGCCAGCCCCAGCCGCTCCGCGTCGTCCGGATGCAGCAGCGCGGTGGGCCGGCCTTCCCGGCGCCGGCTGCCAGAGGTTTCCGTGAAGCTCGTGTTGAGGAAGTTGCGCGCCGGAGCTGCTACCAGGCGGAACGGGTGTTCGTCCGTCGCCACGTCCACCGCCGCCCAGTGGTCCGGCAGCGCCGGCATCCCGGCGTGGTGCGGTCCGACCGCCGCCCAGTCCGGCGCGAAGCGGAACCGGCCGTCCGGGAAGCCGAACCCGTCCAGAAAGTGGCTGCGCTCGAAGCCGTCCGACGCGTCCACCCAACGCCGCTCGATCACGTCGGCCGCGCCGGGCCAGCCGGAGGCGAGGAGGGTTGCGTCGGCCAGCTCCATTGCCGTCATGTCGAATCCGCGGTGGCGGGCTCCCAGCCGTGCCGCCAGGCCCTGCAGGACCTCGTGGTTGCTGCGGCATTCGCCCGGCGGCTGCACCAGCTTGCGGCCGACCGCGAGCGTGGTGTGGCCGCCGGCGGCATAGAGGTCGTCATGCTCCAGGAAGGTGGTCGCCGGCAGCACCACGTCGGCCAGGCGTGCGGTTTCGGTCATGAACTGCTCGTGCACGACGGTGAACAGGTCGTCGCGCAACAGGCCGCGCCGGACACGGTTGGTGTCGGGGGCGACAACGGCCGGGTTGGTGTTCTGGACCAGCAGGGCATGGACCGGCGGGCCGCCTTGCAACTCCACGGGGTCGCCGGTCAGCACCGCGCCGATGCGGCTCATGTCCATGCGACGTATCGTTGGGTCCAGCGCGTCCGTGCCCTCGATGAGGGTCTTGTCCCAGTGATAGATGCCGGTGCCGCGGTTGTTCCAGAAGGCGCCGCCGCCGCGGTGGCGCCACTTGCCGGTGACGGCCGGCAGGCAGGTGACCGCGTGCATCGCCACGGCGCCGTTGCGGCTGCGGGAGAAGCCGTAGCCTAGCCGGATGAAGGCCCGCTCCGTTTCGCAGTATAGCCGCGCGAAGCCCTCGATCTCGTCCACGGTCAGGCCGGTAATCCCGGCCGCCCAGGCGGGGCCGCGGGATTGCAGGTGCGCCTCCAGCCGGTCCGGGCAGTCGGCGTAGTGCGCCATGTAGTCCCGGTCGGCATAGCCGTCGCGAAAGGCGATGTGCATGACGGCGCAGGCCAGCGCCGCATCCGTGCCGGGGCGCGGCGCCACGTGCAGGTCCGCTGCCGCGGCGCTGGGCGTGCGGTAGGGGTCCACTACGACGAACTTCGCCCCCCTGCCCTTTCGTGCCCGGGTCACATGGGTCATTACGTTGACCTGGGTGCTGACGGGGTTGCCGCCCCACATCACGATCAGGTCCGCGTCCGCCATCTCGCGCGGGTCCGGGCCGCCGTAGCGGCCGACGCCGGCCACCCAGCCGCTTTCGGACACGGTCGAGCAGATGGTGTTGTGCTGGCGCGAGTAGCCCATCACGTGGCGCAGCCGGTTGATGCCGTCCCGCTGTACCAGGCCCATGGTGCCTGCAAAGTAGTAAGGCCACACCGAGGCCGCGCCGTGCCGGGCGGCGATGTCCTGGAACCGTGCCGCCACCAGGTCTAGCGCCTCGTCCCAGGCGGCCTCGCGGAACCCGCCTTCGCCCTTTGCGCCCGTGCGGATCAGCGGTTGGGTCAGGCGGCCGGGGTGGTGCTGCCGCTCGGCATAGCGGGCGACCTTCGCGCAGATTACGCCTGCGGTGTAGGGGTGGTCGGCCGCCCCGCGCACGGCGCCGATCGTGCGCGGGTCCAGCACGTCAACCTCAAGCGCGCAGGTGCTGGGGCAGTCGTGTGGGCAGACGGTGCTGTGGAATGCCATGCTGGAACGCTACGGCCGGGTCCGGCGAGATGCAATCCAGCAACGACACACCCCGGCAGCAATAGTTGCAGTGCAGCAAAGGTCAGCTTGCAGCCGTATCGGTAACCCTAGATGTTAACACTGTTCTACATTGCAGGAAGCCATCATGCCGCAGTTTCGCACATCAGTCGCCTGCTCCGTCTTGGCGGCCTTGCTCGCGACGACCCCGGCGCTGGCCGACACGTTCACCTTAAACCCAGGTTCCGTAGGGCTGGACGGCGCGAGCGTCACTGCCGATACGCTCGTGCTCAGCGATGACGCCCTCATCAGCTTTACCCCGACCGGCCCGACGACGGCCACGTTCACGGACACCGGTTATTTGCCGGTCATCGGCTTCCAGTTGAACGGACAGGCCGTGGCGCCGTCTGGCTACCTTGCGCCGGACGGAAGTGGCTGGGGCGCCTACATCCGCTACGCCGGCACCGGCACCGAAAGCTTTTCGCCCCAGGGAGTCCCGTTGTCGGCAACCTATCAAACGCTCACCTACGACCTTGTCGGCTACAACGGGGTGGCGACGTTCGGTTCTGCCGCTGACGGCAGTGCCACGGTTGGCGGCGCGATCAGCAACGTGACGACGCTGGAAAGCGGCTCGCTCATCAGCGGCAGCTTGGCGTTCCTGCCAGCCCAACCCGGCCCGACGATCAGCGGCCAAGTTCAGGTGTCCAGCACCGGGACCGACCCACAGTTCTTCGGAACCAATCCCAGCGGCCTCGACGTCAACTTCATCCATCCCGTGGGCGAATACTTCTTCACGTCAGCCACGACACTGCAGATCGCCGGCGGCACGAGTTCCAGCGCGACGGTCGTGGCAGACGGAAGCGGCTCCGGTGACCCACCGGACCCCGCTGCCGTTCCGGAGCCGGCGTCCGTATTACTGCTCGGGATTGGCCTGGCAGAGGTCGCCGCACTGCTGAAAAGCCGGCGCGCTTTCGCTCCACCGGTGGCGCTTGATGAGGCCGGCAGTGCGACCGTTTCACAGTAGTAGCCGCCCCATGCAGATTGCAGTCAGGTCCGGACGCGCAGGTTTTGGGTTTTAGACTGCAAGTCCATGCTCGCAGACAAGAAGGCTAGACCGGCTTGCGTCCCGTTTGGACGCAAGCCGGTCTAGCCGGTCTAGCCGTTCAGCGTGCCGGCCGCGCCGCGCTCCTGCTGCGCCAGTCCAGGTATTCGCGGAACAGCGCGGCACGGCCGGCCGGGCTGAGGCCGGCCGTATCGCGCCCAGCCCGGTCCAAGAAGGCGTCAAACCCCCGGCGCAGGTCGGCATCGGACGGCATCGCGGCCGGCCGCGGCACGGGAGTGACACCCTGCGTGTCCGGGATGGGGGTCGCCGGGGTAGAAGGCTGAACGGCAGTCTGGGCCGGCGGCGGTTCCTGTATCGGTGCGGGCAGCGGTGGACGTGACGACGTAGGCAGCGGCGACAAAGCAGGGCCCGCGCGTCCCGATTGACTCGGTCCTTCTGGCACCTTGTCCCAAGACAGCGCCAACACGACTGACGCCGCGGCACTCAGGGCCAGGGTTGCCAGGACCGGACGCGCAAAACGGCGCCAAACCGTCCGGCGGAGAACGGGCCGGCCGGGCTGATTCGGCAGTGCGGACCCAGCCACTTCTGGTATCGGAACAGCGTCGCCCATGCCGGGGCGCGCCCGGGACAGCGTGTGCGTGGCACCTGACGCATCCTGGATGCCTTGGGCAGCACCGGACTCCAAGCCATCCAGATCCACAAGCAGGGCGTTTGCCGGATCGTGCAGCGCGTCCAGGCCGGGCTTAAACAGTTCCAGTAGCAGGTCCGGTTGTCCCGCCAGGATCAGCAGCCGCCCCAGGTGCTCCCCTGCAGCCGGGCTGGGCACCTGTGCCAACGCCGCAAGCGCATCCGCCGCCAAGGTTTGCGCGTCGTCCACCGCCAGCACTGTCAGAGCGGACGTGTCCATCTTATCGTCGAGCCGGCGCGCCAACAGGCCGTCGTCGTCACTATCCGCAGCACCCGCCCCAAGCTGGAACATCAGCCGGTGCAGCGTCAGCGGACTGGTGAGTGGGTTGCCGGCCCGCATGGCTTGGCTGGGCAGCGCCGCCAGCACTCCATCCAGCACCGCCGCCCGTATGGTGCGGGAGGGACACAGGATGACGACCGCCCGGCCGCCGCTGGCAACGAACGACGTGACCCGGGCCGCGGGGGAGTCCGGAAACGGGACCGCGATGGCCGTACCGTCCGGACCTTGCTGGTCCACGATCCCGCCGTCCATCATTCTACCGGCTGCCTGGCGGACAGGCGGGCAGACTGGCCGGAATTGGGGCGTCGCCGACCGGCTTCCCCTCCAGCTCGGCGAACTGCCGGAACAGTTCGGCCTTGCGCGGCGCCGTCAGCCCTTGCAGGGCCGGTGGTGCGCAGTGCTGTTCCCGGGCCTCCGCCGACGACTTCGCGGGATGGGACGCCGATGCCGTACGCACGACCTTCCGTGGTGGCGCGGGTGGCGACAGCGTAAACCCCTGTTGAGGGTTCAGCCGAATGGGCGGCGCCGGCGGCGTGCAGGCAGCCTGGCCGATGACCGGCAACAACAGCACCACCCTGCAGACCCTTCCAGATAAGACCACCCGATCTCTCAACCATGACATGCAGCCGACACTCCTGACGCCGCAACAGCCCCCTTCTCGCACGATAGCCTGGTTTCAGGACATTTTCGAGGCTGGCCCGCTTAACGTCGATGCTTGTTGCGGCGACGCCCTGGCCCGTGTCCAGCGCCATCCCAGCCAAAGCGCCATACCGCCGGCCAGGTATCCCGCCGCTACGTCGGACAGGTAATGCAAGCCGAGGAACAACCGGCTGAACCCGATCAGTCCGACGAACATCGCCGTCCCAGCCAGCACCGCGCCTCGCCGGGCTGGCAGCCCCGCGGCGGCGGCCAGTCCCAGGAACCCGTACAGTGACGCCGCAACTGTCGCATGGGCGCTGGGAAAGGACGGGGACGCCGCGGTGAACCCGGCCAGGAACGCCGGGCGCGCCCGTCCAACCAGGAACTTTAGGCTCCAGGTCAGCGTCTCCGCCGTTGCCAGCGTCGCGCACATTGGCAGAACCAGCCGGCCCCGGCCGCTGGACGCCAGCAACCCGGCCGATACGGTCAGCACCACGGCTGCCGTCGACTCCTCGGCCATGTCGGTCAACCACCCGAAGGCAGCCAAGGGCCAGGGATGGCGCAGCGGCGTCAGGGCCGTGTTCACCCAGTTGTCCAGCGCCTGCACCGTCCTGATCATGCAGCGGGTTCCCGGGGTGCTTCCTGGGGTGCGAACACCGTGACGGCCCGGGGCAGCAGCGTGAAGCGCGCGGGGGTGCGGGTGATGATCTCGCCGTCGGCGCTGATGTGACGGCGCCGCCGGGTACGCACCTCCAGCGAGCGGCAGCGCAGGGTGCGGACCTCTTCCAGCGAATCGTGCTCCCCGTCGCGGAAAGCACGGGCCATCCATAGCAGGCGCCAGCGTGCCCGCGGCTCCAGGCTGTAAACGTCGAGCAGGCCGTCATCCATCTCCGCGGCGTCGGCCACCACCATGCCGCCGCCGTAATACCGGCCGTTGCCGACAGCGATCTGCATGGACTTTGCTGCGATGTCCTGCCCGTCCACGCGTATGATGGCGCTGAACCGCCGGGCTTGCAGGATCACGGCCGCCGCCGCGATGGGATAGGCCAGGCGGCCCCAGCGGCGCTTCATCACCTTCGTCAGGCGTTGGGTGATCGTGACGCTCAGCCCAAGGCTCGCGACGTTGAAGAAGGGGTGGCCGTTGACGCAGCCGAGGTCTAGCTGCCGGTGGTGCCCGGCCAGGATCACCGCCGCGGCGCCCTCGGCCTCCGTTGGGATTGCAAGCGTACGGGCCAGGTCGTTCGCGGTGCCTAGCGGCAGGATGCCTAGGGGGAGGCCGGTTTCCCGCAAGGCTGGTGCTGCGGCGCTCATGGTGCCGTCGCCGCCGGCCAGGATCACGGCGCCGACCTCCTCACGCAGGGCGCGGATCAACGCCGGCAGTTCCTCCCGCCGCCGGCACGGTTCCCGGCGCAGGCGCATTCCGCCGCGCTGCAGCGCCTCCATGAAGGGGCCGACCTCTGAGCCGCGACGGCTGTGGTCGTTGGCTACCAGCAGGGCCGGACGGTCCACCGGCCTAGTCCTGGAACACCAGCGTCACGCCTCCCAGCTCCGACGCAGGGACGACGATTCCCGCGGGACCGTGCGTGTGCGGGATCCGGCCAGCTGCCAGCACCGCCGCAGCCGACGACAGTGACGCAGTGCGCAGGGTCAGGGCTGCCATCCAGGCTTTGCGGCCGTCGGCAGCCGGAGTCGCGCCGCCGAACTCCGCCTGCAGCGCATGGGGCGTCAGGATGTCCACCTGTGCCAACCCGGCCGCCATCGAGGCTCCGTGGTCCCGCGGCGAAACGGCGTTCCAGCCGAACATGCTGCTGAGTAGGCTGGCCGGGCCGGCCGGATCATCCGCGGCGATGATGACGCGCAAGATGCCGAGCGCACCGTTGCCGTGCCGCTGCCATGCGCCGTTCCATACCAGGGCCGGCGTAAGGTGCTGGCAGAAGAAGACACGGCCTGCCGGGGCGGCGTCGCGCTCGATCCGGACGGTGCGGAAGGCGGCATCCTGGGCACCTCCAGGCATCTCGACGGGACGGGAGAATGCCTGTGCCGGTAACACAGGCACTCCGGCGGCATGAAGATCAGCGTAGGTCGCATCGGCATCATACGTCTTGAACGCCAAGCCGTTCAGCCCGGCTGGCCAGTCCAGCACATCCATGCGCGCATTGCCGGGCTGGACACCTAGCAGCTCCAGGTAATCATCACCGAGAACGGCGAGGTGATTGCTGGAACCCAGCGTATGGTGCCCTCGGGGTGTGAGCATGAAGCCTAACCGCTCCCATAGGGCCGCAGCCTGATCCAGCCCATCACGGGCGTTTATGACGACGTGGTCCAGCACTGGAAGAGGGAGCGGCATAGGGTTGCCTCATTGCCAGTCGGGCGGCGCAGTATGGCGCAAGATGCCGCACCACATGCCTGCCCTGGGTAGAAAACGTCTCAGGAACTATGAGTCGTCTCGCAGGGCAGGGCAACATTCATCCGCATCGGCTTGATATTTCGGTGTTGAACCAGTGTGTTAGCATGATGCCCTGACGTTCCCGGCAAGACACTTGCTTATCGTATGTTGCTTGATGGCGGAGGACCGGCCGGAAGACAGTGATGCCCAGACCTTACGGAACGACCACCTTCTGTCTTGACGGTTACCCTAACTTCTAACTGCGACTCCGATGATGGGGAGGTGCTCCCCATCCTAGGTCACCGAAAACGTGCCGCTCTGTCCTTTGCAGCAACCGGACATACAGGCATTGTCCGGCTGCAATGGCGGGGTGGCTGCTGCTACTTCTTCCCTGGCTCGGGACGCGGCGGCGGAGTTGTGCTTGCCGCAGATCCACCCTTAGCCGCAGTTTTGGTCGCCTTTGGCTTCTTAGCCTCGCGGTTCGACTTCTGTTCACCCTTTGCCATGACAATCTCCTACTAAGCTGCTTGAGCCTCTGCTGACGCTGGGCAGATTGCAAGAACTTCCGTTGGCCATGCCCATCGTATCGGATTAATTTCCTGTATTATTTCTATTGGGACATGGGACAGTTTCGAAGGTCAGCAGCTTTTTTGCGACACCAGTATAACTCTTCCTGACAAACTTTCTCAAATTTCGGCCCGACCCAAAGGGATGGATCGGGCCTTGCAAAGAGCAATCACGACATAAGCTATTGGACCTCATTCTATTTTGAGCAGTTTCTCAAGGGAATGGCGTTACATTACTGGCGAGTCGGGCAACTGCATCGGTCCGGTATCCGGCACTTCGCTTGGAATACCTACATCCGGCCCCGGATCCTGGTTCGGGGGCATCTCCGGGCCGCCGGGCGGTAGATCGCCCGGAACATCACCTGGGACCCCGCCTGGCAGATTGCCGGGCAATCCCGGGGTCGGCGGCACCACAGGCTCTGGCATCTGTGCTTGCATGACACTCTCCTAGCCCAACGGGGGCGTTAGGAGACAACGGCCCGGCTTCGCCCGGGTTCGCTGCGGAACGCGCAAAACGCCGGCACTTTATGCGAAGGACCGGCGTTTCCAGGGTTCGTCTCCCTTCCCCATATGAGGAAGGGAGAGGGTGTTAAATGAAGCTGCTGCTCGTGAGGTTGGTCACGCCGACGAACGTCACCTTGGTGTTGTCGGAAAGCGTGAGAGTGGTGCTCGATCCGACGCTTGCAGCACCTAGCGCGCGGTTCACTTCATTGGCGCCGTAGCCCTGTAGGGTAACGTGTTCCGCGCTGTTGAAGCTGGTGATGGTCACGTTGCCGCGGCCGCCGGCGACGATGGAGATCAGGTCCTGGCCGGGGCCGCCGTTGACCGTGCTACTGCCGCCGCCGACGACGAACACGTCGGCGCCGTTACCCCCCTGCAGGGATGCGTTGCCGGCAAAGGCGTAGAAGATGTTGTTTGCGCTGCTGTTGGCGCCGGTGAGCGTTTCGTTGCCGCTCCCGGCCACCAGCGTCGAGCTTGCAAAACCGTTTGCAGATAGGACGTCGCCGCTGCCGCCGCCGAACAGGGTGCTGCCGACCGAGCCGGCGCCGCCATTAAGCACGCTGTTGCCGCCGGTGCCCGCGAACACTAGGCCGCCGCCGGCGCCGAGTGTGATGGTGTCGCTGCCAGTGCCGGAGAACACGGTCGCGCCGCCGGATCCGCCGACGAAGTTCAGGTTCTGCGACCCCGGCGCAAGGAAGGCGCTCCCCGTCCCGCCCGTGACCGAGATCGTGCCGGTGCCGTTGCCGAACACGGTGTCGGTGGTGCCGGTCAGGGAGATGGTGTCATTCCCGGTTCCGCTGACGACGATGTTGGAGCCGGCGCCGGCGCTCACGGTATTGCTGCCAAACGCGAACACCACGTCGTTGCCGCTGCCGGTCGTCACATTATAGCCGCCCAGCACCGACAGGATGTCGCTGCCGTTCCCGGTCACGATCGTGCCGCTGCCGCCATTGGTCAACATCACTAGGTTGCCGTTATCCGCCAGCACGCGCTGGTTCGCAGCGCCGCCGCCGAACACGGTGTTCGCGCCGCCGCTGGCCAGGATCACGGTTGAGTTGGCGTTCGCCAACGAGAACTGCTGATTTGCGGTGCCCTGGATAAAGACGCCGGTGCCAGTGGTGGGGACGGTGCTGGGCGACCCGACTGTGCTGGACGTCGCACCGGGGGTGCGCAGGGAATTGCTGATTTGCGTGGCCAGCGTTTGACCAGCAGCTTCGTTTGCTCCAACGCTGAGCGTAACGATCACCTGACCATTCGCACCGGTGACTGTTGCCATTCGACCAAGCCCTTTTCACGGAAAGTCCGATTAGGACTAGCCGAACCCGTCAGGTGGAGCAACCGGCGTCGAAACGCTCCGCTGCGCTCAAACCGTTAAAGTCTGGTGTATGCGGCTAAGAAACCACAGCGCGACCCGGCTGGAGCTTTGATCCACGGAGATACTCGGCACATCGGTCAGCCTCAGTCGCCGGAACAGCGCGGCCATTTGATTTCGTTCGGCATATTTCAACTACGGCGACACTCGCACCGTTGCTCCCCGCGGAAATTCGGACGCACAAATCCCGTTGCCGGCGGCGCTGACGACCGACTTTTAAGCTGTACAACGACCTGGAAAGATTACGTTAAGATATGTTCAAATGCTTGATCCTCTGTTAATAGGAAAACTAGCTTAGACGCGTTCTGAACATATGGAGAACGCAAGGCGATGGCAACCTATTCGGCACGGACAGCCCTTCCTGAGCCAAGAGAGTGCGGCAAATTGGTTAACGGCCCGTCAACGCTGCGCCGGGTCATACACGTCGTGCGAGGCCGCCCAGGACCCGACGACCGCCCTGCCCTGCCATCCGGCCACCCCGACAGTTGGGGCCTGATCACGGCAGGCACCTGCATCGAGGGGGCGCCCTACCCCTTCCCCGTTTTCGTCCGCTGACTGCTCCGGCTGCGCTGACGGCCTGGCGCTATCCGCCGTGTCTGGTCTGTGCGGCGCCCACTCCCCGACACGAGGATGCATCTCTTGAACACAGCCACTTCCCAAGGCGTCTCGCCGGCTATGGCCGCCTACGCCGTCCAAGCCGGCCCCGTGCCCAATCCTCATACGCCCGACGGATTGCCGACCAGCCCGGCCTGGGTCTGCGCCATGCTGGAGGAAGCCGGCGCGACGCTGCTCGCCCTGCCACAGACCGGCTACTCCACACGCCTGCGCAGCGGCGGCTTGGACTGGGTGCGCGACGCCGGCGCGGTTCTCGCCCCCGGCTCCGGCCCGGCGCAGCTCCGGCCCGCCATCCCGTCTCCGGCGGCGATCGACCGCATGGACCGCGCCCTCAGGTGGATTTCGCTGATTCCTGACAGCATGTTCGTGTTGCGCCGTGTTGCGGGCGCGCGGGCGCTGGTACATCCACTGACTGGCCGCTACTTGTTTCCTTGGCGGCGCCTGGGTAAGGCTCTTGGCGCCGACCACAAGACAGTGCAACGCTGGCACGGTCAGGCCATGACCCGCATCAGCGCCGGGTTGAACGCACCGGGACATGCACGCGCCTTCCTGGCACGCGGATGATCCTGCCTTAGTCGGGCAGTAACGCCAGGATGTCGCTACGGTGACATCGGCAAAAAAACTCGGACCAAACGAAGATTCCAGAGTGCACGTTTGCGTGACCTACGTCACAGTCTTCTAGGCGGTTCGCTGCCATGGTGTGCCTGCGCCTGACTCCACGGCGCGGGACGGAGGACCAAATGCTCTCGGTACGTCATGACGAGATTAAGGCTGGGCAGTCCAAAGCATCCGTGTGCCCACCAACGCAGCTTGCGGCGGCGCGGCTGGAGCGGCAAGCCACCGAAGCCGTCCGCACCGGCCTGCTGTCGCCAGCAGCGGCTCCTGCAGCTTCGGCACTCATCATTGCCTTTCCCGCCCCCGCCGACCGTTACGCTGCTCCCATGGCCGACGGTGCGGCTGGCTGGACCGGCAAGCCCCTGCTCAACGTCGCCGGGGCAGTGCACCGCCGGCATTCCGCCCCGTTCCCAACCAACCCGGCCGAAACGGCGAAGTGCTTCACCATAGCGGACCGGATCGCTCTGTTGGAGTGGAGAAGCCAGGGCAGCAGCGGATATGCCCGGATCGCGTTGGAAGAGGGAGTGCCAGGTGCCACGCCAGACCGTAGCGCCTACATCCTGTTTTACCGGCACCATGACCTGTTCGCGAGCGTTGGGCTGACCCGGCGCGCCGGCGACGTCCTTTTGTGGCGTTGCTCGGACGGCACAGCCTGCGGCGTTTATTCCACTATGGCGGCCGCCCTTGCCGGGCTGCCGCCTGTGACTGAGGATTGCTGACTGCCACCGCGCGGGGCGCCGGTCCTTAGCAGGCCGGCGGTCAGCGTGCGATCACGCCACCGGGCTCTGGGTGACGCAGCCGTCCCGTCATGACGGCGGCCGAAATTGCACATAGTGCAAAGGCCGCTGTCCAACGCGTGTTCGGCATTCCCGATCCGCCTGCAAGCGCCAGGAACAGCAAGCTTACGACCAGCAACGCCCCCCGCGCCGGCCCGCCGCGGCGTGCCACGGCAAGCGAGAGCACAACGAAGGTCGCATATAGCCCGATCGCCAAGGCCCGCAGCAGGTCCAGCGCCACGGCCGACAGGTCATCAACCATCTCGGCGATACGCCAACCCAAGACGTGGATGGTGTCCACCACCCTGAACAGGAACCGGTCCGGCCCCACCACGTAAACCAGCGCCGCCAGAAGCAGCCCGATGCCCCAGGCAGCCAATATCGGATCGCGTCGCATCGGCATGTCCTTCAAGTAGGTCAACTCCGCCCCGATATGGACGGCCTCGGCCCGCGTTCCAAGCGTCCACTGGCACGGGATGCCGCCCTATTCCGGATGGCCTGTCCGTGCCGGCTGCGCTATGGCCCCCGCCATGAATGACGCACCCCTGTTCGATCCTGCCGCCCTCGGCTGGCGTCCGCTGCTGATTGGTGGCTTTCCGGCCCATGTCGGCCCTCTTTGGTATCGAAGCGACACGCGGCCGGACGCTGATCTCAGCGTGCCGCGCTACGCCATGCTGACCGATACTCGCCACCTGAATGTCCATGGGATCGTCCATGGCGGCATGGTGATGACCTTTGCCGACACTGGGCTCGGCCTCACGGTATTTGAGTCGGGGGGCCAGCGTCCCTGCGTTACGATCCAGTTCGGCTGCCAATTCCTGGATGCGGTCCAGGCCGGCGAGTTTGTGGAGCTGGATGCGGAAGTGCTGCGCCGGTCCAGCACGGTGGTGTTCATGCGCGGAACCTTACGCGTCGGCTCCCGCGTCACCGGCGCCGTTGAGGGGGTTTGGAAGATGATCCGTCCGCGCTGACGTGATGGGGATGCAGAATGCCTGACCGCTTCCGCCGCGGGTCCTGCCGGGCCATGGCCGGCGAGAAGATGCCAGCCACAGCGCTGGATGAAGCCAGCTCTGGCTGTGACGTTTCTTACGTCTTGGCTGACCGGAGCCATGCTGGCGCTACGCCGCATTTCGAGCGTGGCCGACAGAAAAGGGAGGCAGGGCTGTCCCTGACTCCCCGGGTCCGCTCGATCGGCTTGCGCCCAGGCTGGACGCAAGCCGATCTGACTTCTTTCGTTTGCGAGGGGCGATTTACCGGTGCAGATCCGGTCGCCGCATGTGCTGACCTGAGTGTGGCCTGCTCTAGCCCCGGTAGCCAGCCATCGCTGCCTCTGCACGCGGCGCGCCGATGCCGCCGCCGAACCAGGCCGCCAACGCTCCCAGTACCAGTGCCACGAAGCCCAGGATGCCTGCGCTTGCCAGGCCCTTGCGGCTCGCCTCAGCGGCGTCCTGTGCCTTTTGCTTCACAGTGTCGGCAGCTTGGCGGGCCTGAGTTTCCGCTTGCTGCAGGCGTGTGCGGGCGTCGTCCGGGCTGATGTTTGCCGCCTTTGCCAGGCTGTCCACCGCCCGGTCACGCGACGCGTCAGCCGCCGCCTTGTCGCCGCTGACCGACGCGCGGATATAGGTCCCGATGTTGTCCTGCGCTGTTTGCGCGTCGTTCGGGTTCACCAGCCGGCGCACCTGCGCCTGTAGCGCATCGCCGTCCGTGTTGCTGGCGACTCCGGATACGGCGGATGCCGCACCGCGTCCCACCGCGCTCACGGTCCCGCCGAGCGCGCTTGCCGCGCCGCCAATCAGGCCGCCCGCCGCGGAACTCAGCAGGTAGAACACCACAAGCGTGGATGCGCACCAGGACAGGAATCCGTGGAACCGCGCCGTGTTGCCGTCCGAGGTGCCGGACAACCGTCCCGCCACGACGCCGCCGATCAGCGATGCGACGATCCCTGACACCACTACCCAGATCGCCGCCGTCGTTCCCGCGGTGGATGCCGCGGGATTGGCGCCGGTGTTGACTGCATCCACCGAGGACGCACCCAAGCCGACGCCCAGGATGTTCAGCACCAGCTGTATCACCAGGGCCGCCACCATGCCGGCCAGGATCGCGCCCCAGCTTGCGCGGTTGCGCAGGTGGGTCCGTTGGTCGTCCACCGCCACGGCCGGCGCCGGCGCGCGCATAGGGGCTGCGCCTGGCGTGGTGGCCGGGTAAGGGACATTGACTGGGCTTGCTCCCGCAATTCCGGAAGTGCCGGCTGACATACCTGTGTTCGGCGGAATGGACATTGCGATCCCCTTTTTTGCTGCCGCCGGGAAAGTCCCGGGGCAATGTTAGGCCGTCTAACTCCCGCCCTGGAGCGTAGTTCCCACTTGGCCAGTCCGCTGCCTGGCAGGATCGCGGTCCAGCAATCTGGAAGGCCGGCAGCTTCGTCCCATCGCTGTAATCGGGAGACGCGCCAGAGGACATGCCGGAGAAGGCTGATGGACGACCCAGGTCCGGCGGCCGTCCTGAAAGGCGGTCCTACCGACCGGTTGCTTCGGATTGCGGCGGAGCGCCTGCGGGGAAGCTACCGTTGCGGGAACAAGCGCGCTCGTCAGCGGCCTGGTGTGCTGGGACTTGATCCCGGGGCCGGGACGTGCCGCTCATGCGCTGCTAAACATCCCTGGTTCTAACCCATGGACACCGGGACTTGCCCTATGCCGCCAGGGCCTGCGTCCGCACGAGCCGGGCATACAGGCCGCCGGCGTCCAGCAGCTCGGCATGGGTGCCCTGCTCGACGACCTGGCCCTCCGCCATCGCCACCACCAGGTCGGCGTCCCTGACGGTGCTGAGCCGGTGCGCCACCACGATGGTCGTGCGCCCGGCGCGCAGGCGGGCCAGGGCGGACTGCACCGCGGCCTCGCTCTCGGCATCCAGGGCGCTGGTCGCCTCGTCCAGCAGCAGGATGCGCGGGTTGCGCAGCAGCGCACGGGCCAGGGCGATCCGCTGGCGCTGCCCACCGGACAGGCGTCCGCCGCCGGGGCCGACGCGGGTCTGGAAGCCGTCCGGCAGGTCGGCGACGAAGTCCGCGGCGGCGGCATGGGCGGCGGCTTCAACTTCGGCCTCGGTGGCGCCGGGCAGGCCCATGCGTATGTTGGCGGCCACCGTATCGTCGAACAGCAGGGTATCCTGCCCGACATAGGCGATGGCGTCGCGCAGGCTGCTCAACGTAACGTCGCGCACGTCCACCCCGTCCACCAGCACCCGTCCGGACGTGGCGTCCTGCAGGCGGGGGATCATCGCCAGCGCCGTGCTCTTGCCCGCACCGGACGGCCCGACCAGCGCCAACGTCAGGCCCGGCGCCGCGGTGAAGCTCAGCCCATGCAGCCCGGCGCGGCCGTCGGGGTAGATGAAGCCCACCTGCTCGAACCGCACCTGGCCGCGTCCGGGCGGCAGCGGCGGGGCGCCGGGGCGCTCGCGTATGGCGGGCTGCTCGTCCATCACGCCGAACACGCGGGACAGCCCGGCCAGGCCCTCCTGCAGCGCGGCGTTGAGCGAACCCAGGGCCCGCAACGGCTGAGATGCCATCAGTAGGGAGGCGACGAAGCCGGTGAAGGCGCCGATGCCGCCGCCGTCGCCCACGGCCGAACGCCAGCCAGCGAAGCCGATCACCGCGGCGATGGCCGTGCCGCCCAGCACCTCCAGCAGCGGGTCCACCCGGGCGCGGCTGCGCGTCATGCGGAACAGGGCACGATACAGGGTGGAGAACGCGGCATCCGCCCGGACGCCCTCGGCGGCCTCCAGCCGGTAGGCGCGGATGGTGCGGGCCTGGGCGAAGCTTTCGTACAGCAGGGCCGCAGTTTCCCCCACCCGTTCCTGCATGCCGCCCGAGGCCCGGCGTATCCGCTTGCCCAGGCGCTGGATCGGCAGCGCCGCCAGAGGATACAGCGCCGCGGCGATGGCGCTGAGCACCCAGTCCAAGTACAGCATGGACACGACCAGCCCCAGCACGGTCACCGCGTCCTTCACGCCCTGGACGACGCGGGTCAGCGATTCGCGGATCAGTGCGGCGTCGGTGGTGAAGCGCGCGGCGAGTGCCGCCGGTGCTTCCCGCTCGACCTGGGCGAGGTCGGCATGGGACAGGTGCCGGAACAAGCGGACCTGCAGCTCACGGATCACCAGCAGCACGACCTGCTGCACCATGACGTTCTGGCCGTACTGCGCCGCTGCCTTGGCCGCGGTGACGGCGACGACCAGGACGGGGATCTGATACAGGATGCGCTGGTCCCTGACCTCGAACAGGGTGAAGGCGCGTTGAATTACCAGCGGATACAACGCTGTAAGCCCCGCCATGAGCAGCGTCAGCACCGCGACCAGGGCAAGGCGTCCGCGGTGGTGGCGCACATGCTCCCGCCACAGGCGGCGCATCAGGGCGTTGGTGGAGTCCTTTGGATTGGCGGCGAGGGCGTCCATGGCACGGGCGTGTATCAGGGGTGGGAGCGGGCTGCGAATCCTGGCTACCCCAGCCGAGCCGCCTATGCCTGCGAGGCAGGCGTGGCGCCGCGCCGGCCGCCGGCGCCGCCGGACATAGCCGGGCACCGCGCTTGGTAAATCGAGACTGAACTGTACGCCAGTCTTTGACATTTCTATGGACGGTTTCGTACGGATACGGCATGTAGAAGGCTTCCAACGCCTCGAACCATTGTTACTGCATTACGAACGGGCCTAGATGGGCCTCCAGATGCGGGCCTGCTGCTGAGCAGTTCCTCGGCAATCGATGTTCCTCGATGCCTTTCCGTTAGGAGTCGCCCGCGTGCCGATGATTTCCGACAGTGTCCAAGCCGGCCGCCCGCCACCTTTGACCGTAGCAAGGGCCGGGTTCCTCCAGCGCGTCCTGGCCCATCCCGGCTTTATCCTGCCGCGGGACTTTACCCTGTTCCTGCACAGTGCCCGTACCGACGCCGCCATCGCACGGACCCGCGCCACCGCCGGCGCCCGCGCCGCGTTTGAGGAAGCCTATACAAAGTCAGGCGATCCCTGGGGGTCTGCCGCGCCGCGCTATCGCTACCAGGCGATCAAATACGAGCAGATCATGGCGCTGCTGCCGGCGCGGCGGTTCCAGCGGGTGCTCGATCTGGGATGCGGCCTCGGTTTGCTGTCGCAGCACCTGGCCCGGCGCTCGGATGCGGTGCTTGGGCTGGACGTTGCGGCGGCGGCGGTCGGGCATGCGCGCGGGCGGGCAGCGGGCATCGCCAACCTCACGTTCGAACAGGCGGACATCCTCGACCTGCCCGACGGCCTGAACGGACGGTTCGACCTCGTGGTAGTGGCGGACACGCTGTATTACCTATCCCCCTTGAGCGACGAGGTGCTCAAGACTCTCAGCGCGCGGATTGCCCGGTTGCTGGCGCCGGATGGCCTGCTGATGCTGGCGAACCACTTCTTCTTTGCCGCCGACTCGGGTTCCCGGCTGACGCGCCGGATCCATGACGCGTTTACCTGGTCGCCCCACTTCTCGGCGACGGGTCACCACCGCCGGTCGTTTTTCCTGGCCACCCTGCTTGAACCTAGGGACGGCGGATTGCTGCCGCTTCCTGCGCCCTAGCCGGACGGCAATGCGCCAACTGCTGGCGGTGGCCGCGGCAGTTGGTGTCCTAGGCTGCGCCGCTTGGCTGGTTGTGGGGCTGTGGGGAGACCTGGCCCGGGCGGGTGCTGGGGCCATGCGGGCGCTGTGGACCGTACCGGCGGCGGTGGCGATCCACTTGGTGCAACTGCTGCTGTCCGCCCTGGGCTGGCGCGTCCTGGTCGTTGGCTCGCCCATTGGTCTCGCGGGCTTTTTCCGGCTGCGGCTGATGCGCGAAGGGCTGAACACGCTGCTGCCCCTGGCGCACGTGGGGGGAGAGGTCGTCGCGGCGCAGGTGATGGTGCGGGCGGGCATACCAGCCGCAGTTGCCGCGGCGGGCATGGTGGTGGACAGAACCGTGGAAGTCTGCGCGCAGCTTGCGGTCCTGGTGGCGGGCTGCGTCGTGCTGGCGGTGCTGGCGGGAACGGGGACGGCATGGCTGTGGGGCGGCAGCCTCGGCCTGGCGGCGTTGGGCGCCGGCAGCATGGCGCTGGCGCAACGCCTTGGCGGCCTGCGGGTGCTGGAAAAGGTGGTGCGCGGCATCGGGCGGCAGTGGCCGGCGCTGGGACCGGCCCTGCTGCCGTCTGGCGGGCTGGATGGGCTGGAGGCCGAGGCGCTCGCCATCTATCGCCGGCGGGACCGCCTGGTCATGGCATTCTGCCTACAGGGGACGGCCTGGGCGCTGGGGAGTGCCGAGACCTGGCTTGTGCTGAATGCCCTTGGGCTCGATGCGTCGGCTGGGCAGGCCTTCGTGGTCGAGAGCCTTGGGATGGCAGCGCGCAGCGCCGGGTTTGCGGTGCCGGGCGCGCTGGCGATCCAGGAGGGCGGATTTGTGCTGGCCGCAGAGGCCGTGGGCCTGGCGGGAACGGCTGCCCTGTCGCTATCGCTGATCAAGCGGGTGCGGGAACTGGTGATCGGCCTGGTTGGGCTGGCCTGCTGGCGGCTGGCGCGCGATGCTGGGGCGGACCGGGCGAGCCCGGCATTGCCAGGGAGGGATGTCCCACTCTTGTGACGGGCTGGCGGCAGCGCGGCCCTGCTTATCCAGGAGGCCAGGGCCGCCAGCCCACGCCCGTTTCCGGTCAGTGCGTCAGGTTGAACACCCGTTTCCGCACCGCGTCCGCCATCCGCTGCAGCCGGCGCCGTATTCGTACGGGCGCCGGCTGCTCCCGCCGCCGGGCATTGGACCTGTCGCCGGAATGCGAGCCGAAGTCGTCGCCCTGATCCACCGGGAACGGCCGGACCGCGTGCGGGATGATGCCGTTCTCCCAGTAGCGGTCCATGGTTTGATCGATCGGCATGAAGATGCGTTTGCCGTAGGCTACCATGCGGGCCGCGCCCTCGCGCCGGATCAGGTAGGCGCCGACGCCCAGGACCTGCGTCCGCAGGCGGTAGAAGGTGCCGCCGTTCGGCAGCTCCGCTACCTGGGTGCCGGTGAACTTGGGCGTCGCCGGCTGCGCCACCCGCCCCAGCTTCGTGTCCAGCCGGACGACCAGCCAGCCGGTGTAGGGGCAGGCCAGCAGGTCCGCCACCACGGTGGGCAGGTTGGGCTGGATGGACACGTCGTCCTCCAGGACCAGTGCGGTTTCGATGCCCTCGCGCAGCATCCGTTCATAGATGCGGTAGTGGCTGAGGAAGCAGCCGATCTCCGAGTCCTTCATCCCCACGCCATAGATGCGGAGCGCGCGGGCGTGGTCGTAGGCCGCGCGGTCGGAGGCGGGCATTGTGCGGCCGTCCACTGCGGTCACGAACTCGGCTGATATGCCGATGCGGCCTAGCACCTCCACCATGTGCTGCCGCCGGGCGGTGTCGCGCTCCATGTTGATGACGAAGACCGGGCAGGACAGCGCCGGCGCCTCGGTTGAGGAGCTTGACGTCATACGGCGGCTGGGGTCCGGCCGGCCTTGCTTGCGGCCATGTCGTGGATCTCGCCGATCATGTCGGCGATGCCGCGGGTCAGCCGCCAGCCGGGGCAATGCGCCTGGAACCGCCTTGTGTCGCTGATCCACCAGATATGGTCGCCGGCCCGGTTCTCCGGCTGATAGCGGCGCTGCATGGGGCGGCCGGTCAGGCGTTCGGCGATCCCGATAGCCTCCAGCACGCTGCAGTTGGCGGTGCGTCCGCCGCCCATGTTGAACACCGCGCCGCTGCCTGGCGACTCGAAGAAGTGCCAGAAGGCGTTGACCAGGTCCCAGGCGTGGATGTTGTCCCTGACCTGGCGGCCCTCGTGGCCGATCACGGTGTAGTCCTGGCCGGTCACGGCGCACTTCACCAGGTAGGACAGGAAGCCGTGCAGCATCGCCCCGGCCTGGCCGCCGCCGGTGATGCAGCCGCAGCGGAAGCAGGCAGTCTTCATGCCGAAGTAGCGGCCGTATTCCTGAACCATTAGGTCGGCGGCGCACTTGGAGACGCCGAACAGGCTGTGCATGCTGGCGTCGATGCTCATGGTCTCGTCGATGCCGGCGTACTGCGGATGCGACTCGGGCAGCTCCCACCGGGTTTCGTGCCGGACGAAGGGCAGGCGGTTCGGCGTGTCGCCATAGACCTTGTTGGTGCTGCAGAACACGAACACCGCGTCTGGGCAGTGCTTGCGCGTTGCCTCCAGCAGGCCGAGCGTCGCCTCCGCATTGATCGAGAAGTCCGTCTTCGGGTCGCTGGCGGCCCAGTCGTGCGATGGCTGCGCGGCGGCGTGGACGACCAGGGCGATGCTGGCGCCGTGCCGGGCGAACAGCCGCTCGATGGTGGCGCTGTCGCGGATATCGGCGTCGAGGTGGGTGTAGCGGGGGAGGTCCTGCTGCAGGCCGGCCCAGGCCTGGCGGGTGCTTGCCCCGGCACCGAACAGCGTGGCGCGGGTGTCGTTGTCCAGGCCGACCACGTCCAGCCCGCGGGCGTGGAGGAAGCGCACCGCTTCCCCGCCGACCAGGCCGCCGGCACCTGTTACGATGGCGACGCTCATGCGGCAGCCGCGGCTTGGGTGGGCGCCGGGGTATGGGGCATGCGATGGGCGATGGAAGGTGGCTGACGGGTCACGCGGCGGTCGTCCCTTGGTGGCATAAGCTGGGCGGCAGGGGCGAATATCACGATCCCGTTGGCAGGCACAAACTGGGGCTGGCACAAGCTGGGGCCGGCACAAGCTGGGGCCGGCACAGGCTGCCGGGTTCGTTGGCTGGCGCATGGCAGCCGGCACGCCATTGGGCTTCGGGCGATTGGTCCGGCGGAGTGGCCCGCCATGCGCCACAAACTGGGGCAGCGAGGTAGCTGGCCCGACAGGGTTAAGGCCTGAGTTGGTGTGAGACGGTTCTACACAGGCCGGCGCGGCTCAGGATACATGGAAGCTCCGCGCCAGGCGCCTGGGATAGCGTGGATTTCCTGGAACAGCAGCCCTGGCCGCGGCGGACCACTATGGCGGCCTGGTCAGGCCATGCCGCCATAGTGGTCCCGCTGGTGCTTTAGGCGGACCGGCGACGGCGCAGCAGCCCCAGCCCGCTCAGGCCGAGCGCCAGCACCGTGGCCGACGCGGGCTCCGGCACGTTGGCGAGAACAGGCTGGAAGGCCATGCTGGTTTGGCCGGACATCCCGGTGGCGAAAACCGACTCGGCGCCACCCGGCGTGAAGGCCTCGATGGTTCCGCTGTTGTGGATGGCCGCATACAGCGTGCCGGCGGCATTGAAGGCGAGGCCGACAGGACGGTTCGCCCCGGTTGCGGTATTGGCGAACATCGTCATGACGCCAGCCGGGGTGATCTCCTCGATGGTGTCGGTGCCCTGCGAAGCATACAGGTTGCCGGCGGCGTCGAAGGCAAGACCAAGCGGGCCGCGCAGCCCACTGGCGAATGTTGTCATGACGCCGGCCGGGGTGATCCGCTCGATGCTGTTGCGTCCCTCCCCCGCATACAGGTTGCCGCTCGAGTCGAATGCGATGAACTGCAGTTCGGTCAGGCCGCTGGCGAACGTTGTGGCGACGCCGCCAGGCGTGAACCGCTCGATGGTGCCGGAGCCGTTGTTCGACGCATACAGGTTGCCGGCGGCGTCGAATGCAAGACCGACCGGACTGCTGAGTCCGGTGTTGGCGAACACCGAGGCGACGCCTCCGGAGGTGAAGCGCTCGATGGTGCTGTTGCCTTGGTTCGCCACATACAGGTTGCCGGCTGCGTCGAAGGCGAGGCCGACCGGGTTGCTCAATCCGGTGTTGGCAAATACCGACATGGTGCCGCCCGGGGTGAACTCCTCGATGGTGTTGTTGCTGCCATTGGAGACATACAGGTCGCCCGGGGTGGCATGCGCAGGGGCCGCAGCGCCTATGGATAGAAGGGCGACGAGCGTAGCCGCCAGGACGTGGTATGGACGCTTGAGCATGGGGCGATCCTTGGGGGCGCTTGCCCGGATGATATTCCCCGGCCTGGTATTAGGAGCGGGGTTGCATTTAAGGCGCGGGCGGTGCCGACCCCGGACGGCAGTTCTTGCCGGTCCCGAGCAACACGTACGCGCCGAACTGATTGCGAAACAATTAGCGACTTGTTAAGCATTTGTCTCGGTTATTGAGATGATTAAGTGTTATTAATTGTTGGTCGCGCCTGTGTTTTTGTAGGGCTAGGGGCCTGCCAAACCTTCGTCGCGCTTGCTCTGCGGGTCTGGCCACAGCTTGTGAGCCACCAGCGCCAACCCGGTTGAGGCGACTGCCGGAGAGGACGATGCACAAACCTGTGGCGAGAGTTGGTTGCGTCCTACTCAACCATCGGGTGCAATCAGCGTACAATCTTGCTTGGGTGATGCCGTGCCAGGAAACCTGGCCCGGGTAAAAAGGGCAGCACCCGTGCATTTGGCCGACAACCCAAAGCACGTCCGCCCAAGGTGCTCAGCGCCATGGGGGTTCGACACGGCGTGCGATTTGCGGCAGTGACCGGCGGCAACGAGGACCCTGAGGCCCGGTGACCCACCACCTGAAAACCCTGACCTTCGGCCTGGTGCTGCTGATGCCCTGGTTCCTGCTCCATGCGCGGGCTGGGGCGGAGCTTGGCATTGACTTGGTCGGCGCCTGCTTCCTGGCACGCTGCGCCGTGGCGCGCAGTTGGGGCTGGCTCCGGCAGGATTGGGTGGTGGTCGGCCTGATGTGGTGGGGCTGGCTTGTTGCCTGCACGGTCTGGAACCATTCGTTGCCGGGTCAGAGTGGGGCGGCGGTGCTGCAAGCCCTGCTGGTTCTGCGTTTCCTGCTGTTCGTCGCAGCGATCGAGCACTGGACGCTGGCGGAGGCGTCAGATCGGCGCTGGTTCTTCGTCAGCTTGGTGGCGTCAACGCTTTATGTCGCGGCACAAACCCTGCTGCAGTTTGCGACCGGCCATAACCTGTATGGGGTGCCGCGGTCGGAGGACGGGGAGCTGACGGGTCCGTTCAGCAAGCCCCGGGCCGCGCCCACCTTCGTGCGCATGCTGTTCCCGGCCCTGCTGCCCCCGGCCAATGCGCTGCTGGCACGGCCCGGCTGGCTGCCTCGCCTGGGCGGGGCGGCGCTGTTTGCCTGCGGCATCGCGGTGGTGGTGCTGATCGGCCAGCGTATGCCGGTGCTGCTTACGGCGCTTGGCCTCCTGGCGACCGCGCTGCTGCTGCCCCGGCTGCGCGGCCCGGCTGCGGTGGCGATCGTCGCCGGCGGCGCGCTGATCGCCGCGTCCGCGGTGGTGTCGCCACCCGTGTTCTACCGGCTGGTGACGAAGTTCTCCCGGCAGGTCGGCGATTTCGCCGACAGCCCCTATGGGCAGATTGCCGAGCGTGCCGTCGCCATCGCGGAGCAGCATCCCTTGACTGGCCGGGGCTATGACGGCTTCCGCACGGGCTGCCCGCAGCCGCGGTACTTCCAGGGGTGGCACTGGCCCGGCGGCGGCGCCCCGGATGATGGCGGCGGCGCGGCGGTCTGCGTGACGCATCCGCACAACCATTATCTGCAGGCGCTGACGGATGCCGGCGTGCCGGGGCTGCTGCTGTTCTGCGCCCTGGTGGGGACTTGGCTTTGGCGGCTTGGCCGGGGGTTGCTCCGTGCTCCCGACCCTTTGCGCGTGGGGCTGTTTATCGCGGCGCTGCTGCAGGAATGGCCGGTCGCGTCCACGAGCCCGCTGATCTCGCTGCCGATCGGCGGCTGGTTCTTCCTGCTGCTGGGCTTTGGGTTGGCGGAGGCGAGGTCCGCCGCCGCGGCGCCCCGGTCTGTCCTAGCCCACGATGTCGCGGACCGCCTGCATGACCCGCTCCACTCCTAGGTCGTTCAGGTCGGGGGTTTGCAGGATGGACACCCACTCGCCGTTGGGTCCGCGGGGCGCCGCCTGCTCCGGCACGCCGGCCGCCGAGAACAGCACGAGGGTGGGCGCCCCGGCCGAGGCCGCAAGGTGGACCGGGCCGGTGTCGTTGCCCAACGCAAGCGCTGCGCCGGAGGCGAGCGCCGCGATGTCCTCAATGGAGGTCTGCCCGGTCAAGTCCACCGCAGCGGGGCAGGCGGCCAGGACCGTCTTGGCCATGGGCGCCTCCATACCCCCGCCGATGACGGCCGGCAGCAGCCCGAGGCCCAGCAGGCGTTGCGCCACCACCGCATAGCGCTCCGCCGGCCAGCGCTTGATGCTGCCCAGGCCCGCACCGCCCGGCATCAGCAGCGCATAGGGCGCGGGAAGCCCATGCCGGTGGCCGCGGGCGGTGAGCCAGCCGCGCTCGGGCGGGTCCCAGCGGGTGAGGCCGGCGGCTTGGAGCTGCTCGCGCTGGCGCTCGATGGTGTGCATGGCGTCGCGGTGCGGGTTGGCGTGCGGGTGGGAGGCGCCGGGTGCGATCCCGGACCAGGGCGGCCGCCCGGCCAGCCGGAAGTATCGGCTGGACCGCCGGGATGTTTGCAGGTCGTAAACGAAGTCGAAGCCGCGGATCGCCGCCACGGTCCGGCGCGTCGCCGGCATGTTCCACCACGGGGCGCGCGGGTCCACCCGCACCTCGTCGAACCAGGGCGCAGCCTCCGCCAGCGCCCGGAACGGCGCCGTCGTCAGCAGGGTGATATGGCTGCATGGGTGATGCGCCCGGATCGCGGCGAAGGCGTGGAAGGCGTGCACGAAATCGCCGAGCGCGCCGAGCTTGATCACGAGGATGCGCTGTGCGGCTGCGCCCGCACGGGAACCCGGCATCAGCGCTGCCGGACACGCGCTGTCCGGGGCGGCAGCGGAGGGATACGGTCGGGCTTCGATGGCATCCAACACCTTGTCTGAGTCCGGGTCGTTTGGGTCCGGGGAGTCTGGGTCCCGAGGGTCTGCGTTCCGGGGGTTTGCTGGGCACATCACGATCGTCCTGCCCCATCGCGAAGCATTTGGGCCGCCAAACGCAGGCGCCGTAGCAATGGTGGTGCGCCGGCTGGCGGCCGGACCGTCACAGTATAAGGCGCTTGTGGTCGGTCCGCCATTCGGCGGCTCCGCCTTTCCCGGCATTCCCTTTCTGCCGGTGCGACGCCTGCCTTGGCTGCCGCTGACGCCGACCCTGCGCTACGCGGCTGATGTGGCGCGGGTCTTGGCGCCGCTGCCGGCGGGGCTGATCGAGGTGCACAACAAGCCAGACGTGGCGCTGTGGCTGGCCCGGCTGTTCCCACGCCGGCGCGTCCTGCTGGTGCTGCACAACGATCCCCGGACCATGCGGGGGGCGCGGTCACCGCGGGCGCGCGGGGTCTTGCTGGACCGCTTGGCCGGGGTGGCTACGGTGTCGGACTTCGTTCGCCGCGCGTTGCTGGAGGGGTTGGCACGGCCGCCGCGGCGGGCACCGGTGGTGGTCCACAACGCGCTCGATCCCGCCGAGGTGCCGGCGCCGCTGCCGCCGGCTGGACGGGACCCGGTGATCCTGTTCGCGGGCCGGGTGGTGCCGGACAAGGGTCCGGACCTGTTCATCGCCGCGTGTGCGAAGGCGATGCCGCATCTGCCGGGCTGGCGGGCGGAGATGATCGGAGCCGACGGCTTTTCGGCTGCCGCGCCGGATTCGGAGTTCATCCAGGGACTGCGGCCAGCGGCGGCGGCGGCGGGCGTGGTGCTGCACGGCGCCCGGCCGCATGCGGAGGTGCTGCGCGCCATGTCGCGCGCGGCCATCGTCGTCGTGCCCAGCCGCTGGCAGGAGCCGTTTGGCCTGACGGCGCTGGAGGGGATGGCGTGCGGCGCCGCCCTGGTGTGCTCCGGCCGCGGCGGCCTGGCGGAGGTGGTGGGGGATGCGGGCCTGCTGACCGATCCGGAGGATTCGGACACCTTTGCACGGGCGTTGCTTGACTTGGCGGGGGATGCCGGGCTGCGTGCTGCCCTGTCCGCGGCTGGCGTGGAGCGTGCCCGCAGCCAGTTTTCCGTGGCGGGCGCGGTTGCGCGGATGGATGGATTGCGGGACCAGGCATCCCGTTTGTGACCGCAGCGAGCTGGTTCGTCCTCCAAGTGGCAAGGCGGCGCGCCGGTCAGGGCATTGGATGGCGGTCGTAGAGCATTACCTGCAATCCCGGGACGACCGGCGCCAGCAGGTCAACGGCGGCATCTGCCGTGATGACCGTAAGTCCAGCCCGATGTGCCAGGGCTGCGATCAGGGCATCGCTGATCAACTCGACGCGGTCGAACGCCGCAGCGATCCTGCGCCCTCCGCCTGTGGCTGCCCGGGAGGCTTCGCGTGCCAATGTTCCTGCGGCCAGCCAATCGGAGTCACTTGGGAAGATCACCTTTGTAATACCAACCACCCTTCGCACTGACCCAAACGTCGCCGAGCCGTCATTGCGAGCCGCACTTGCGGCGCGGCAATCCAGGGTTGCCAGCGTGGTCCTTGCCGCTCTGGATTGCCGCGTCGCTGCGCTCCTCGCAATGACGGAAATGATCAGAGCAGACATCGGTTGATATGAGCGCAGAAAAGGTCAGAGCAGACGGCGTTTGGTATAAGTTTTACACCGAAGTGACGACCCGCCGTGGATGAAAGATGCCCCATGCTGGGAGGCGGATCACGACCTTCGCAACGCTTTCTATTTAGATCAATGCGCGACAGCAGCCCGGCATAGGCGGCAAGCATGCGGGTAGCGCGAGGTCACCGCTTCAGCCTGACGAGCACTCGCCAAGAGGTTCACACGTACAGATCAGGAAGGCTGAGCCGCCCGGGCCGCCAGCTCCGCCCGGCATGCCGCGGCGTTCGCCACACATCCCCCGGCCAACCACCAATCCCGCACCGTCCCCAGAAGCGCTCCGACTGCTGGCCCGGCCGGCACGCCCAGCGCCAGCGCGTCCCGCCCCGCCAGTGGGAACCGCGGCCGCGGCAGCACCGCCAACCGGTCCTGAACGGCCGGCCAAC
>CAXTOB010000016.1:0-34092 GCA_964245505.1 uncultured Acetobacteraceae bacterium
GGTTTACCGCCAGGCGCCTGATGGCACGCGGCGCAATCAGCGGCCCGGGTCAGATACTCACCTCGCTGCACCAGGGGCGAGTCATCAGCCAGAGCCGCCGCTGGCGCGAGCGATGACACGACCAGCAAGAGCGTGCAAAGGAGCTTTGCGCACATGACTTCTACGACCCTACCAGCTGGCCGGTCGCGAACGGCATGCGCCGCAGGCGCTTTCCGGTCGCGGCAAAGATCGCGTTCGCTAGTGCCGGTGCCGCCGCTACCGTCCCGGTCTCGCCCATGCCGCCTGGGAGCAGCGTGTAGTTGGGGATGATGTAGACGTCGATCTGCGGCACCTCGTCGATGCGTAGCATGCGGTAATCGTGGAAATTGGACTGCTGGACCCGGCCGTTGCTCATGGTGATCTCGCCGTACATCGCGGCGGTAAGGCCGAAAATCAGGCCACCCTGGATCTGGGCCCTGACCGTATCTGGATTAATGACCGGCCCGCAATCCACGGCTGCTGTCACCCGCTTGAGGCGTACCCCGCCATCCCTCTCGACCTCCGCCTCGACGATGGTCGCCATCCATGTGTTGAACGCGAGTTGTAAAGCCACCCCACGGCCGGTGTTCGGCGATGGCTTCGTGGTCCAGCCGGCTTCCTTCGCGGCCAGGTCCAGGACGGCGCGGGCGCGTGTGTTGACGGGCGCCAGCAACGACCGGCGGAAGTCGACGGGGTCCACCCCGGCGGCCGCCGCGAGCTCGTCCATGAAGCTTTCGACGACGAAGACATTGTGAGTGTAGCCGACGCCGCGCCAGTAAGCCGTTCGTAGCGCGCGTGGTTCATCGCGAACCCATTCCGACCTCTGCGCCGGAAATGCATAAGGCGTAACGTCGGCACCATCGACCGCGTCCTGGTCTAGCCTGCCGGCTTGCTTCATGGCGGCGGGGGCCCACCGTGCCGTTACGGACGACCCTGTTGTGCGGTGCGACCACGCCGTGACCTTGCCGTGCGCGTCTAGGGCGGCAAAGATGCGGTCGTAGTAGTAGGGGCGATAGAAGTCATGTTGCATGTCTTCCTCGCGGGTCCAAACTAGCTTGACCGGGTAGTTGACGTGCTTGGCGATCCGTGCCGCCTGGACGATGCCGTCCACCTCCAGCCGACGACCAAAGGCACCGCCGATGAATTGGTTGTGGACCGTGACCCGTTCAGGCGGCAGCCCGGCCTGTTCCGCAACCGCGGCGCGGGCGCGGACGGGAACTTGCGTGCCCGCCCATAGGTCGGCTCCGTCGGAACGGATGTGCACCGTGGCACTGATAGGCTCCATGGCTGCATGCGCGAGCAGCGGAAGCTGGTAGACGGCATCAAACCGCTTGGCGGAGCTGCCGATGATGGTGTCGGGATCGCCGACATCCCTCGCGACGACGCCCACTTCCTTCGAGGCCGCGTCCATCCGCGCGATCATGGCCAGGGTACTAGCAGGTGCGTTCGGCCCCTCGTCCCACACCGGGGCTGCCGCCTGAAGGCCCTGCATCGCGGCCCACATGTGGTCGCCGATCACGGCCACCAAATCGTCCAGCGCCACCACGTCCCGCACGCCGGGAACGGCCCTGGCTGCGGCCTCGTTGCAGAAAAGCAGCTTGCCGCCCATCACCGGGCAGGCGCTCACGGTGCCGATGCCCATTCCTGGCAGCCGGACGTCGATGCCGAACATCGCCGTGCCGTCGACCTTGGACGGCGTGTCTAGCCTGCGCGGCGATGTGCCGATCAGCGTGAAGTCGGCCGGACTTTTGAGCGGCACATCGTTCGGAACCGGCAGCTTGGCGGCATCGCCGGCCAGCGCGCCGTAAGCCAGCGTGCGCCCGGAGCCGCTGTGAGTGACAATGCCCTTGGCGACCGAGCAGGACGTGGGTTGGACGCCCCATCGGTTCGCGGCAGCCTGCACCAGCATAGCACGGCCGGTTGCGCCGGCGCCGCGAAGCTGCATCCAGCTGCTGCGGGTCGAGCCCGAGCCCCCGGTCGCCTGCTCGTGCAGGAGCGGGTCCGTGTAGGCGCCGGGATCAGCCGGCGCCGCCTCGGCGGCGATCTGGTCCAATCCAACATCCAACTCCTCCGCAATCAGCATTGCGGAGGAGGTCCATATCCCCTGGCCCATCTCAGCGAAGCGCATGATCAGCGTGATCTTACCAGCGTCATCGATGCGGAGGAACGCATTCGGTTCGAACGTCCCGGGCGGCGAGCCGGGGTTGGCGGCGCGGGAAGGACCAGGTAGCCAGAAGCTCAGCATCAACCCGCCGCTTGCCGTCCCCGCCAGCTTAAGGAAGCCTCGGCGGGAGGGGGCTGTCGTTGGATGCATCTGGTCCTCAGGCCTGGGCGGCGGCGTGGATGGCCTGCCGAATACGCACGTAGGTGCCGCAACGGCAAATGTTGCCGGACATCGCTGTATCGATCTCAGCATCGGTCGGCTTGGCGATCGAGTTTAGCAGGGCCGTGGCGGACATGATCTGACCAGACTGGCAATAGCCGCACTGCACGACCTCGGTCGCCAGCCACGCCTGCTGCACCTTCACCCCATTCTCGGTCTTCCCAATGGCCTCGATCGTGGTGATGGCCTGCGTGCCTACTTTGCCCACCGGGTACAGGCAGGAGCGCACCGGCTCGGCGCCCACATGTATCGTGCAGCAGCCGCACTGCGCGATGCCGCAGCCGTACTTCGTGCCGGTCAGCCCGATGACGTCGCGGATGACCCATAGTAGCGGCATGTCTGCGGAAACGCTGACCTGATGCTGCGATCCATTGACCGTAAGCGTGAACATAGTCGAAACCTCTCCGGGAATAATTCCACAGCTTTCTCTGCCAGGGTTCGGGGGTGGACCCCCGGCCCGGTCATAACAGATGCCTATGCAGCAAATCCGGTGACCGCCCGCTCGGGCAATTGGCCAAGCTTCAGCTTGAACAAATCCTCCGCATTGCCGCGGCCGATGCGGTACTTGTCGCGGTCGCCGAGGGCCGTGTCGTCGAACCACCGTCCGGCCTCGTCCATCTGCTCGTAGGGGTAGTCCACCGAGAACATAACCCGGTCCGCACCCATCTGGGCGATTGCGTCCTGCAGCGGCTTGGAGTGGAAGTGCCCGCTCGTGGTGACCCAGAAATTCCGACCGAAGTAGAGGCTGGGTCGGTGCAGGGCCTTTGCGCCGCGCTCACCCGCGCGCTGCTCATCAATGCGGTGCTGCAACCGCGGCAGCAAATAGGGCAAGCCCTCGCCGAGGTGGCCGAGAATAACCTGCAGGTTCGAATACTTGTCGAACAGCCCGCTCAGAATCAGCCGGACCGCATGGCCCGCGGTTTCCCAGGCGAACCCCCAGGCGGAGCCGATCAGCTCCGGGTAGCCCTGCAGAGTGCGGCGCTGACTGGGCAGCGGCTCGCGGGGGTGCAGGTAAACCGGAACGTTCAGCGCGGCGACACGCTCCCAGAACTCCCATGCTGGCGCCTCGTCCAAATACTGGATGTTGTCGCCGTCACCCATGTTGGTGAAGCCATTGATCAGCGCGCCCTTGAATCCAAGGCTACGCACGGCCCGCTCCAGCTCATCGGCTGCGGCCCGTGGGTCCTGCAAGGCAACCGCGGCAAACGCGGAGAAGCGGTCCGGATGCTTGCGGACGATGCCCGCCATTTGGTCGTTGGTCTGCCGAGCAAGGTCCACAGCCTCGTTGCTCTTCACCACCGATTGCACGCCCGGCGAGGTCAACGAGAGGATGACATGCTCGATGCCGGCCCGATCCATCTCGACCAGGTGCAGGTCCGGATTGAGCAGCCGTTCCTCGACATCCTGCGAATAGGCCTTGCCGTTCCGATCGTCCTCTCCCTTGGCGTCCCAGGTGCGGTTGTTGCGCTCCGTCGTGATGTGTTCCTCAAGCGCGATCTTGCCATCCATCCAAGCCTCCTATCGACCCCATTCGACGCAGCTGGGCGGGTCAAAATGCCGCGCCCGGCATCCTGGCCCACCCACGCGAGGCTACAGCTTGAACAGCTTGCGCGCGTTCTCCCCGAGGATGTTCCGCCGGCTTTCCTCGTCGAGAAACGGCAAGCTGAAGAAGCCGCCGGGGGTATCGAAGTCCCAATGCGGCCAATCCGACGAGTACAGGAGCTGCGTCTTCGCGTTCATTGCCTTGAAGGTGGCCTCAAGCAGATCCGGGTGGCTTGCCTCCATAGGCTGGCATGTAAAAAACATTTCCCGCATGTACTCGCTTGGCCGGCGCTTCAGCAACGGCGCATCCGACTGACGCTTCAGGAACTCAGAGTCCAGGCGCTGCATCATGAACGGGATCCAGGCGAGGCCGCTCTCCACCCAGATCACCTTCAACTTGGGAAACCGCTCGGGAAGCCCATTGATGATCCAGTTCGTCATGTGAGTCATGTTGCACGTGACAAATGACATGGCATGGACCGACAGGAACCGGTTCATGGTCTGCGTCATGGTGTCCTTCCAGCTCGGCCCGGCGTGGAAGGCTAGCGGCAGGCCTCGTTCCTCGAGTTCACGGTAGATCGGCATATACTGGTTCTTATGCACGCCCATGTTGCGCTGGCTGACGATCATGAAGCCGATGACCTGCGGGTTGTCCCCGTGCTCGCGGATGGTCCGGAGACACGCGTCAGGATCCTCGACGGGAAGCGACAGGAGTGTGCGAAGGCGTTGGTCGTGCGGCAGGATCGTCTTAACCAACCAACTGTTATAGGCAAGCACAAGCTGGACCGCGATCCATGGGTCGGGGTGAAGGCCGACTTCCAGCAATGGCTGCGGGAACACAATCCTGACGTCCAAGCCAAGGCCCTCGATGCCACGCCGGAACAAGGTCACATCGCGTGGCACGCTGGTGTCCTCGACTGGCTCCGATAATGCAGCCTGATGCGGAATGCGGTTTTCCACGTCCTGGAAGTAGAGGCCGGCTTCCGTGTTCATCAGAGCCATGCCGCGAGCAAGCGGGCCGGTTGCGGCGATCGCCTGACCATTGTGGCGCAGAACCGGATCTTCGATGTGTTCGAGGATTTCGCCCCACTGATCCGACTCCACGTGGTGGGAGTCGACGTCGACGATGAAGTAGTCCTCGAAACCGAAATGCTTCTTGTCAAGCATCGCTGCCTTGAGCTGGTCGCGTGTGTCCGTGTAGATGGACATCTCTTGCACGCGTGATGGCGTAGCACGCGGAATGGTCTTGGTTTCGGCGTTCATGAGTGGATGCTCCCAAGGACCGGTCGATGCCGTTCCGTGCTTTCGGTGAAGAAATTGGACTGCCTGGACGCCATGACCACGCGCTGGAACCAGAGCGTAAGGTCGAACGGGGTCAGATCTTGGTCGCGCAACGCGGCGGCCGCCACGACGACGGCATCGGTCGCAGTCAGTCCGAGCGCCGGCAAAGGCATGTCCTCGGGCTTTTGCTCCGCGGCGGCAACGTAGAGACGGGCGGCGATGCCTAACAGGCGGCCGCACGCGTCCATGTCCATCGCGTCGGGCCAGGCGATCGCAGCCGTCTCACGCTCGATGTCCGCCAACCCTGCGACGAGTTCAAGGAACCGGCCAGTACGCGTGGCGTCAGACGGTGACATAGACGATGCCCTCCTCTTCTTCGACGGGCACGAGCTTCAACCGGATTGTTTTGTCGACCGCGTGATACCCAGTCTTGATGCTGTACTCGAAGCCGTGCCAGGGGCAGACGATGTGCGGGTCCGATGTGTCGAACGCCAGTCCGTGCTGCATCTTCGTGGTCTCATCGATCACCTCGACAACGCGCGGCAGCATTTGGCCTTGGCACACAGGACCTCCCCTATGAACGCAGATATTCAGGTAAGCGTAGAGCTGACCGTCTACCCGAAAAATGCCGACGGATTTCTCTCCGGCGTCGATCACCAGACGGCCTCCTTCGGCGACATCTTCACTCCTGCCCGCGATCCAGCGCAGGATAGCGGGCTGGTCCTTGTTGACCTTAACCACGGTCAGCGGACCCTTGAGGTGCTCCTGGCCACTATCGCGAGCTTCGGTTTGAGTGTCAGACGGCATGACTTGCAACTCCTGAGATCAAGGATAGCCTGCGAAACGACAGGCTCACGCAATGCACGGCTCGAGTGTTTGGCGGCAAGTTGTCTCAAGATTCAGCCTACCCACTAAGATGTCACCCAAGGTCGACCGAGTTGATCGCGATACTTTCTGAACTTACAGGCCGGCTTGCCACAAACCTATCAGTCGCTCCGACAAAAATGTCCTCGACGCCGTGTAGTTTGAATAGCTTGCATCGCTGCGACGGCCCGCAAAGTCTGACTTTGACGAACGACAGGTTCAGGAACGTCGAGAGCCGGATGTGTTGGCTTGCGGGGGTGTAGACGCGACACCGTCATGCGTGCTGGCCGAGGCAGGGCTAGCTGCTGTTGCGTGACTCGCTTTATTCGTCGCAATCCGGTCGGGGTCGACAGCCGACCCATTCTGCGCATGTGATTTGGCTGCTAATCACTCGTTTACTTCCACTCTCCAGAGTGTTCGCCGCCTCCGAACCTGCCGTTCTGTTTTTTCTCACTGCCGGCAGCCCGGAAAGCTAATTAGTGTGCTGGCACTGAACAAACGGCGACGCGCAGTTTTGATCTGTATCTCGCAGTTCAGAGCTTAGCCGGGTCACCGGTCATGATCACGCCTTCCTGCGCTTGCTGGAAGACTTGCTGCTCAACCGCGGTCGTATGGCCAATCAAGGAGCGACCCGGTGAACCAATGCCTCATTCGTCGATCGCCTACCAGCCGCTCTAAGGCTACGGGCAAGCCTGTCGAGGTCAAACGCGTTGCACGCCGGGCAACGGTGCTTGTTCGAACCATCCCTTATCCCTGTTATTTCCCGGCGGGGGAGTCCTGCTCGCCTCGCTTCCAGCCAAGACACAAACGGGGTTGGGATCAATCTGTACTTGGCGACCCCGATGCGACTTGTCCTCAACTCGCGTGGTGCCGGGCGTCAACTGCCTGCGTGTTGCGTTTCGGCATGCTGGCCGTCTTGCCGATTTTGGCAGGATGTCAACGCGCCGTTCTCGACCCGGCCGGCCCGGTGGGCCATGCCGAGCGAGCGATCCTAATCGACTCCGTGGCTATTATGATGGCCATCGTCGGACCGACAATCATGGCGACGCTGGGCTTCGCTTGGTGGTTCCGCGCCGGCAATGCTCGCGCTTCTCGCCTGCCGAATTGGGCCTATTCCGGCCGGATCGAGTTGGTGACATGGGGCATTCCGTTGCTGACCATCACGCTCCTGGGTGGGGTGGCGTGGGTCGGCTCGCATGAGTTGGACCCCGGCCTACCGCTGCCCTCAAAAGAGAAGACGCTTGAGATCCAGGTTGTGTCGCTCGACTGGAAATGGCTGTTCATATATCCCGCACAGCGAATCGCGAGCGTCAACGAACTGGTGATACCGGCCGGCGTGCCCGTTCATTTCACGCTGACTTCGGCCAGCGTGATGAACGCGTTCTTCGTGCCGCAGCTCGGCTCCATGATCTACACCATGAACGGCATGGCTTCGAACCTGCACCTGCAGGCAGACAAGCCGGGCACGTTCAGCGGCCTGTCATCTCACTACAGCGGCGATGGATTCTCGGATATGCACTTCGAAGTGCGTGCGCTGGGTGCCGCTGGATTTAGCGACTGGATTCAGGCCACGCGCAAGGAGGGTCCAGCCCTGGACGCCGGCAGCTATGGCAGCCTGGCACGGCAAAGCATCAATGTGAGCCCGTTCACCTTCCGCGATGCCCCCCCAGGCTTGTTCGATACCGTCGTCGCGCAGACTCTGCCCCCGGGACCCGGACCCGACCCCATGAATGGAGTGACGCACTAGATGCTTGGCAAGCTTTCCTGGGCGGCGATCCCGTTCGACCAACCCTTACCCATGGCCGCCTCGGGCGTTGTCGGCCTCGGGCTGCTAGGCGTCATTGCCTTGGTCATCCTGAAGGGTTGGCTGCCGTATCTGTGGCGCGAGTGGATCACCAGCGTCGACCACAAGCGGATCGGTGTCATGTATTGCATTCTGGCGCTGGTGATGCTGCTGCGCGGCTTTTCGGACGCGATCATGATGCGGACGCAGCAGGCGCTGGCTTACCGGGCGCCTGGCTTCCTGCCGCCCGAGCACTACGACCAAATCTTCTCGGCGCACGGCACCCTGATGATCTTCTTCGTCGCGATGCCGTTCGTGATCGGTCTTATGAACTTCGCAGTTCCGTTGCAGCTCGGCGTGCGCGACGTGGCGTTTCCGACCCTTAATTCGGTTTCTTTCTGGCTGACCGCTACAGGTGCGCTGCTGGTGAACGTGTCGTTGGTGGTGGGCGAATTTGCCCGCACGGGCTGGCTGCCGTACCCTCCGCTGTCAGAGCTGGCGTACTCGCCAGGCGTCGGCGTGGACTACTATCTGTGGTCGCTGCAGATATCGGGTGTCGGCACTCTTTTGTCAGGCGTCAACCTGGTCACTACAATTCTCAAGATGCACGCGCCCGGCATGACGTATCTGCGAATGCCGATGTTCTGCTGGACGTCGCTGGCATCCAATCTGCTGATCGTCGCCGCCTTTCCGATCCTGACGGCAACGCTCGGAATGCTGCTGCTTGATCGCTATCTCGGTTTCCACTTCTTCACCAATGAGGGCGGCGGAAACGTGATGATGTTCATGAACCTCATCTGGGCCTGGGGACATCCGGAAGTCTACATTCTGATCTTGCCGGCGTTCGGCGTCTTCTCGGAAGTCGTGTCTACTTTCTCGCACAAGCCGCTGTTCGGATACCGCTCGATGGTGGCCGCGACCATGTGCATCTGTGTTCTGGCCTTCATGGTTTGGCTGCACCACTTCTTCACCATGGGCGCCGGCGGGGACGTGAACGGCATCTTTGGCATCGCAACCATGATCATTGCGGTGCCGACGGGCGTGAAAGTGTTCAACTGGCTGTTCACCATGTATGGCGGCCGCGTCATCTTCGCGCCGCCCATGCTGTGGGCGTTGGGTTTCATGGTGACGTTCGTGGTGGGCGGCATGACCGGCGTGCTGATGGCGGTGCCGCCGGCCGACTTTGTGCTGCACAACAGCCTGTTCCTGGTGGCGCACTTCCATAACGTCATTATCGGCGGCGTACTGTTCGGCGCCTTCGCCGGCTATACCTACTGGTTTCCAAAGGCGTTCGGCTTCCGCCTCCACGAGGGTCTGGGTCGCGCATCATTTTGGTGCTGGACCGGCGGGTTCTACCTGGCCTTCATGCCGCTCTACGTGCTGGGCTTGATGGGCATGACGCGCCGGATGCAGCACTACGACGTGGCGGCATGGCACCCGTGGCTCCTAATGGCAGCCGGCGGCGCGGCGCTGATCCTGGCCGGCATCGGGTTGCAAATCGCCCAATTGGTGGTCAGCGTTCGGCAGCGGGACAGCCTGCGCGACCTGACCGGCGACCCATGGAACGGTCGCTCGCTGGAATGGGCCACGGCCTCGCCGCCGCCCGCCTTCAACTTCGCCGTACTGCCGGAAGTCACCGGCGAAGACGCTTACTGGGGCATGAAGGACCGAGCGCGCCGACAGGACGTGCTAGACTCTGAGCCCTCTTATGTGTCCATCGAGGTACCACGCAACAGCCCAACCGGCGTGGTCTGCGCCTTCTTCGCCACCATCATGGGCTTTGCGCTGATATGGCACATTTGGTGGATGGTCGTACTCGGCCTTGCCGGGGCCGTCGCCACGTTCGTCGTGTTCGCCTGGCGGGACCGGAGCGAGTACGTCGTCACGGCCGCCGAAGCCGCCGGCATTGACCGTGTCAATCGCTCCGCACGCCAGATGGCGCTGGCGCAATTGGAGCCGGCCCAATGACTGGTCCAACGGGTGATTTCAGGGACGGTCCTGGCCCGCCGCGGCCCGCCGCGCTGCGTGGGCTATGGGCCGCACTGCTCGGCGCAGGCGCAACGGTTGTTACCCTGATGGCGCTGCGACCTGCCCAACCAGGGGGCAGGCTGCTGCTGCAGCAAGACGGCGCAGCTTTCCTGCCCCATCCGGTTGCCGCAGGCGGAGGCGGAGGCCACCGGGATCCTAATCGGCTCGGGCACGGCGGGAGCGGCGACCGGCAGCCCAACACCGAGCATGCGGAGCGCGGCCCCGCTTCCAAGCGGATCATTGTCGGCTACGGTTTCTGGGTTTTCCTACTATCCGATATCATCATGTTCGCCGCGTTTTTCGCCGCTTTCGTAGTGCTGGTCGGGCAGACCGCAGGCGGACCGTCCGGGCGCGACTTGTTCAACCTTACGAGCACCGCGGTCGAGACAGGGTGCCTGCTCCTATCCAGCCTGACCTGTGGACTAGCGAGCGTTGGCCTGCAGGCGCGCAGCGGCCGGTGGTTCTACGGTGCCATGGCCGTGACCTTTGTGCTGGGAGCCGCTTTTATTGGGCTGGAGGTGCGGGAGTTCTGGTCCATGGTGGAAAAGGGCGACGGCCCCAGCCGGAGCGCTTTCTTGTCGGCATTCTTCGCGCTTGTCGGCTTGCATGGGATGCACGTTTCGGCCGGACTGCTGTGGCTGCTGACGATGATGGCGCAGGTCTGGGCCAAAGGCTACCGGGCCGACATCCTGCGCCGAGCGATGTGCTTCAGCCTGTTCTGGCATGCGCTCGACATCGTCTGGGTCGCGTTGTTCACCGTGGTTTACTTGATGGGAGTTGCAGCATGAGCGCCAGCGAGACGGGTTTTGGTGGTCGTGGGGCAAATCTTGACCGCCATGAATCGGACGTCGCGCCGGGCGACCAGCGCGTCGGCGCTGATGAAGGAGTGGAAGGTACCGCCAGCTATCTCATCGGCTTCGGCCTGGCGGTGCTGCTGACCGCGGTGTCGTTCCTTGTCGCGCGCACCTCGCTGGTGTGGCAGCCCAGCATCCCGGTAGCGCTGTTCGCGCTCGCCATCGCCCAAATGGGCGTTCACCTCGTGTTTTTCCTACACATCAGCACAGGACCGGACGGCACCAACAACGTCATGGCCCTAGCGTTCGGGGTGCTGATCGTCATGTTGCTGATCGGCGGGTCGCTTTGGATCATGGGACATCTCAACCACAACATGCCCAGCATGGACCGCGTCATGCAGATGCAGCGTTAGTCGCGATGCCTTTGCATGGACTCAACCCCTTCGCGCGGCGACAGCTGCGTTGCTGGCCAGCCGGAAGCGAGACCGAGCTGTTGGTCCTTGTTACGGCAGTGTTGGCTGCTCTGCTGCTGCTTCCGGTCTCGATGAGCGGGTTCATAGAACTCGCTCGTTTCGTGCAAGCGTTCTGATGATAGCTGTGCGAGCCCTGGTTTCCGACCGCAAGCCGCGTGCAACGCAAAACGGAAGCGGACTCATCAGCCGACGTGTTCCAACGAAGCGTGCCGCGACCGCCTTCGTGGCCAGGGTAGGAGCCGGTTAGATTGCATACGAGGCAGCCCGTGATCTCTTGGCCGGCGGCGTTCGCCTTGCCTGGGTTCGAGGCGGACGCCGTGCCCTTCGCCGCACGCACTATGCTGGCATTGCTTCTGGCCTATGCCGTTGCGTTCGTGGCGCAAGTGCAGCCCGCGTCCACCGCCGGCGTTTGCGTCGGTGTTTTGGCGCAGCCTTCGGCTGGGATGGCAGTGTCCAAGGCGATCTATCGTGCCGGCGGGACGGTGCTGGGATGCATCGCCGCGCTATGTCTCCTTGCAGCATTCCCGCAGGACCGAACAATGCTGCTGCTGGGCTATGTCGTGTGGCTGGCCTTGTGCTCCGGCGTGGCCGCGCTGGTACGCGACTTCCGCGCCTATGGCGCAGCGCTCTGCGGAATCACCGTGGCCATCATCGCAATCAGCTCGATCGACTCGCCCGGCGACGCGTTCGTCCTGGCCCTCGACCGCACGGCCGCGATTAGCATCGGCATCGGAGCGACGCTTGCCGTCAACTTGGTTTTCGGCGGCAACTTAGCCCTTGGCAAGCTTGTCGCCGACCTGCAATCACAAAACGAGGCCATCAAGGAAATTGCCCTACAGGCTCTTGAGAACCGGCCTCTGCCCAGCGCCGCATCGCTGACCCGGACAGGGACCAATCTGACGGCGCTGCGAACGGACGCCACCTACGCCGCCGTCGAGCAGCCGAATGGTCGGCTGAGGGGCAGAGCGGCACGTTTCGCGCTTGCCGCGCTGCTCGGCTGCCTCGATGCCAGCCGCAGCCTAGCCCTTGCGCCGCGGGTAAGCGCTAGTCAGGCCGTCCTGGCTTATTTGCGCGATGCAGCAACAGCGGTCCGGGCCCGTTCGGACGCGCCTGTGGCGCCGGTCCCGGTGACCCCGGAGGAAGCGTTGCTGGTGGATCGTACGGCGGAGATCCTGGTCCAGCAGCGCGATGCCGCTGCCGGCCTGCATGCGCTGACGGACGGCATCGGCAAAATGCCGCCCACCGACCTGCGCGTCAGTTACGACGTGGTCGCTGCACTCTTCAGCAGCGCACGAGCTGCGATCGCCATCAGCCTGGGTGCATGTTTCTGTGTGCTGGCCGGGTGGCCAGGTGCGACGTTGCTGCTGATCCAGCAATCTGCGCTGTTGGGGCTGCTCGGCACAGCGCCGGCTCCGCTGGTGAACGTCAAAGCGTTCGCGCTTCCGTTTGCACCCGTCGCCTTGGCGGCCGGCCTGGTGAACTTCCTCGTGCTGACATCGGCTTCTGGGTTCATTCCGTTCTCCCTTGCTGTCGGACCGTTGGTGTTTGCCACGGCGCTGCTGGTTCGCTCCAAAACGCTTGCAGCCTCCGCCCCGAGTGCCCTGATCTATCTCACGTTGCTGCTGAGCCCGGCAAACCAGGAAACCTTCGATTTCACCAATTTCCTGAACACCGTGGCTCAACTGCTCCTTGTGGTCCTGTTCGCGTTTTTGGCGTTTCTCATCATTCTGCCGGTTTCGCCGACGCGACGCCTATACCGGGCCGCTGTCGCGGTTGACCAAGGATTTGCGGCGGCCCAGGCGGGGCGTGACCAGCGCTTCAGCGAAGGCGCGCTGCGATTCCAATTATACGACCGGCTGCTGCGCATGACCCAGTCGCTTGGGGGATCAAGACCTACCCGCGGCGCCTTCCTCAGCGACGTTGCGCGCCTAGGGGAAGCGCAACTGGCGCTGCACAGAACCCATGCAGCGCTGAGCGCGGCCGGGCGGGAAGAGCCGGATCTGGTTGACGCTGTGGCCTGCGCCCACGCCAGCATGGCGGGACAGGATCCTGCCATGCTGCACGAGGTTGCGGTTCGGCTCCTCGATCGTTCCGGATCATCCGCGGTACGAAGCGCGGTTGCGGGGATGGCGGAACTTGCGATCCTGGGCAGTCTGCGTCCGCCACTCGCACGATTCCAGTTTCTGCTCACGCATTAGATGTGGCGTGAAACCAACCTGTTCGGAGTTTTCTTGCCGCCTCTGGTCATTTACATGCTGGCGGCTTTGGTCACCTACGTGCCCCTGCACTGGCTGCTGAACCGTCTCGGCCTGTTTGGTAGGATGGCCAACCCGCCGCTGGCCGGGGCCGCGATTTATGTGTGCATCCTGGGCTTGCTGGTCGGCTGGCTGTAGGGGACGGGTCATGCTCTCAAAAGCCCGCCGAGCTTTCGGCCTGACCGTCACATTCCTACTCCTCTGCGCCGCGGGGTTAGGTTGCTTCATCGTTTGGAGCCACTACCTGACAGCGCCTTGGACGCGGGACGGGCAAGTTCAGGGCTACGTGGTCGACAGTGCGCCTGAGATATCCGGGCGCGTTGTAGCCGTCCACGTCAAGGACAACCAGCCCGTTCACATCAACGATGTGCTATACGAGATTGATCCCGTCGACTTCGAGATCAGCGTCGCGTCGGCCGAGGCCAACTTGTCCCTTAAGGCGGCGGACATGGCGAACAAGCAAACCGAGAACAGCCGACGCGTCCAACTGACGACGCTATCCACCTCGATGGAGGAGAAGCAGACCTTCAGGGCATCGTTCGATATGGCCCGAGCATCCTATGCCACCGCGGTAACTCAACTCAGTCAGTCAAAGGTCGATCTGCACCGCACAAAGGTGCTCTCGCCGGTGAACGGCTACGTGACTAATCTACAACTCCGGTCGGGGGACTATGCTACCAAGGGCACCCGCAATCTTTCCCTGGTCGATACTGACAGTTTCTGGGTGACCGGCTTCTTCGAGGAAACCAAGCTTGCCCGCATACACCCAGGTGACCCGGCAATCGTAGCTCTGATGGGATACGCGGACCCCGTCCACGGCCATGTCGACAGCATCGCGGCCGGCATCAACACGCCCAACACGGCAGCAGGTTCTTACGGCCTGGCTTCCGTCGACCCGGTGTTCACCTGGGTAAGGCTGGCCCAACGAATCCCCGTTCGCATCCACATCGATGCAGTGCCGGATACGGTGCACCTGGCGCTCGGCCTGACCGCGACCGTATCGGTCGGAAAAGATGCCGGGCCGAACTCGGCTCACGGACTACTGTCCCGGCTATTCACGCAGGCCGGAGAATAAGTGTTTGTGCTGAAGAAACACACGACGTCAAAAGCAGCTCGGCATCCCAGATAGATGCCGCTTGATTGAGGTTTTATAAACCAATGCAAGCCTTTTCAAGGACAGGATTGGTCCACAAGGAATGAACGCGCGTTGTGACTGAGGCGTAGGTCCGAACCTTGCCGGTGATAGTGTCGCAATCTCCAGTGAGAATCACGAAATAGTCCCAAATACCTGAAGGGAATGACTGATGGCACGTCCGACACGCAAGAGCCAGCTCGTAAGCGATAACGGCGTCGAAATTGAAGTTTATGTCGATGGGGATGGACCGACTTTTGTCATTCTACCGTCCTACGGCCGGGACAGCGGCGACGATTACGACGACATCGCTGCCCGGCTAGCCGATGCGGGTTGGAGGGTTCTGCGCCCGCAGCCAAGGGGCATCGCGGGATCGAAAGGACCTATGTCCGGTGTCAGCTTGCACGATCTCGCAAGCGATGTGGCGCTGTCCATTCGAGCCGCTGGCATCGCTCCTGCCGTCGTTCTTGGTCATGCCTTCGGCAACTTGCTAGCGCGCATGCTCGCCACCGACTTTCCAGCTTCGGTGAGAGCGGTTGTGCTTGCCGCGGCGCAAGCGACCAAGGTTTCCGAGGACATTGCAACGGCGCCCTTTGTTGCCGGCGACACGTCTGCCTCCCAAGCCGATCGGCTAGCGGCATTACGCATGGCGTTCTTCGCCCCCAACCACGATGCCAGCATCTGGCTCGGTGGTTGGTATCCCAAAACACTGGCCATGCAGCGTGCCGCAAACGAAGCCGTGGCACTTTCGAGCTATTGGAAGTGCGGGAGCGTGCCGTTGCTTGAGCTTATCGCCGAGGATGACCCCTTCAAGCCGAAGGAGTATTGGCAGGAGTTACACACCCAGTTAGGCGCCCGGGTCACTACGGCGGTGATCAACGACGCCGGCCACGCGCTCTTCCCTGAGCAGCCTGTTAAGGTTGCCGCGGCAATTCTCCCTTGGGCAGCACACTTCCATGGCGACGCATAAGTTCACCGACCATGCCAATCTTCCTGTGAAGACCACTGCAAGTTACACAAGGTCCCTGCAATTTTCGGGTATTGGAAAGAACTGCGGCTTTGACTTTAAGCATAAGGATTGCGGTGCATGCTTTCCCTCCAACGCCGCCGTCGGACGATTTCGGCCTTCGAGCTTGTCCGCACGGGGCGGCTTATTTCCCTACCGCGTATCTTTAGGTTTTGAAGTAGCTTGGCCGATCGATGTCGGCGATTACTCCTGGCAGCTTCGGCTGCCAGCCTAGTTGTTCACGCGTCAACTCGCTGGAAGTTGGGTTGTCGGCCGAGACGAACGGCGCCAACCAGCTAAACTGGCCTGCCGCTTCCGCTTCGGTCTTGCTGGCAGCAGGAACACTCAGACGTTTGGCAATCACATCGGCTATAGCACGGAATGGCACGCCCTCCTCTGCAGCGCCGTGATATCGGACGCCCGCCACGCCGTTCTCCAAAGCCAGTCGAAAAAGCGCGGCAACATCAAGCTGATGTACGGCAGGCCAACGGTTGGCCCCGTCGCCCACGTAGCCGGATGAGCGCTTCTTGCGCGCGAGGGCGATCAGCTGCGGAACGAGGCCAGTATCGCCGTCGCCATGGACCGATGGCGCGAGGCGGACCATCGACGCGCGTACCCCGCGCATGGCCCATGCCTTCACCGCCGCCTCCGAAGCGGCGCGGGCCGCGCCAGGGGAACGAGGGTCGGATGCATCGTTTTCCGTCATTTGGCCGCTCGGCACCAGTCCCATCGTAGCCAGCGGAACGACTAAGGGGCGGCCAGAACCTTCCAGGGCAGCACCGATAGCATTGATGGCGCGCGTGTCGGCTTCAACCGTGATCGCTGCGAAACGCGACACAAGCCCCCCAGGAGCGCCTCCAAACAGAATACGGAGTCGCCTGCCAACCGACATCTTCGTGAGCCCGTGCATGAAGGCCAGGTGAATCACGCCATCCGCCGCCGCGGCACCGCTGCGCAAGCGTTCCAGGTCATCCAACGAACCTCGATGCGCCTGCGCTCCGGCCGCAGCCAGCGACTTTGCTGCTGCTTCGTTTCGTGCCAGCCCGGTCACGGAATGGCCGGCCCCGATCAGCTCCTGGACGACAGCCGAACCAATGAACCCAGTTGCACCGGTGACAAAGACCCGCATCGAGTAATCCTGTGTTATCGGTTGAAAAGGCGACGCCGGGATCCGTTGCAGGCTAGCCCTCGACGCAGCTACACGTCCTTTACCGCCGCGTTCGCGGAGCATACATAATCCATCGTCCGAAACTGTTTATTGGTCGTCCAGAATGGATCCACTATCGCAGGTTATCGCGTTGTTGAAGCCGCAGCCGCTATACTGGCGAGTGATTGAGGCACATAACGCCTGGAGCATTCGGTTTCCGACCACGGACGTGGTCGTGTTCGGTCAACTGATCGAAGGCGGATGCCAGGTCCAGCTTACCGACAATTCTTCACTGAACTTTCAACCCGGCGACTTCCTGCTGATGAGGGCGCCGTCGTCTTGGACCATGGGCACGCTCGGAAGTGGCCCTTCTATCGACCTCAAGTCTGTCACTGCCAACCCCGGGCTTCTGCTCTCGAAGGTCGGGGTTCCGACGATTACCCGGGTCATCGCGGGCGCGTTCATTTTCTCAGCGCCGAATGCCGACCTGCTGACAGGGCTGATGCCGCCCATCATCCATGTCCACGGCACGAATATCGTCGCCGGCCGCCTGAGTGCGCTGTTAAGGCTCGTCGCAGACGAGGCTCTGGCCGGTCGTCCAGGAAGATCGCTCGTTCTCGCCCGGTTTCTGGAGGTTGTATTGGTCGAATCTCTCCGGCATCGGCAAATGCATTTCAGTGGCGAAAAGCCTGGCCTTCTTGCGGCGTTGGAGGATGTTCAGATCGGCGCGGCTCTCCGGATAATGCACAAGGACGTCCGGCGGCCGTGGACCGTGGCGGAGCTCGCACGGCAGGTCGGCATGTCGCGATCCTCATTCGCGGCGCGCTTTACGGAGACTGTGGGTTTGCCGCCGGTTGCATATCTTTTTAACTGGCGGATGAATCTAGCGAAGGCAGTACTCACGTCGTCAACGAAACCCATGTCCGAGATAGCGGATCTGGTCGGTTATCACTCTGTCAGTGCATTCAGCACAGCATTCAGCCGTGCAACCGGCACTTCTCCGACGACGTATGTCCAAACCGTAACCTCAAAGCTAGACCGCCAAGCGCACCAGTAGCGACGGGCATTAATGGTTGGCCACTTTGTCCGATGTCGCGCACTGAGTCGCCGCCATGGCGCTCTCGTCTGCAAAGTCGTATTCGTCAGCGACGTAACGCCCTTCCTGCTCAAGACGGCCCGCAACCCGTCCGGCAAAGACGGCGTCATCTTCAACAATATAATCACCCGCGTGGAGCAGGACCGCCCAGGTGCGGGCTTGTAATCCACTTCTCGACCAACTCGGGCTTCAGTTCCGTGTACTCGACGCTTGCGCCGTCGGGATGCCTTGCATAAAGGTAGCGGCCAGTGGGAGCCGGGCTGATCGGCTTGGTGATCTCGGCTCCGGCCTGCTTCAGCCGGTTCTGAGTTTCATCGAGGTCGTCAACAATGAACGGCCCGTGGCTGTCGCGTATAGGCGCCAGCGCCTCGTCGGTGCCGCCGACGAACATGACGTCGCCGATCCCAATCAAGTCCCAGTCGCCGAACCTCATGCGCATATGCGGCTCGCCGCCAAAAACCTGCTTAAAGTTATCAAGCGATTTCTGGGCGTCGTTCGTGAAGACGCGGGCGTAGGTCTTAAGAATCATGGTTTGCTCCGTCGGTTGGCAATGCATGTGGTTTGGCCACCTCGGTGGGTCACAACGATTGCAGTGGCACGGGACCAGGCAGACCGTCCCCGTCTATCAGTGCGCCCTGCTCACGGAGGGCGGCCTGGATCTCAGCGGCGGGCGCCTCGCCCTTGCGCGCATACTGTGCGGCCGCCACGCCGCAACCCTGTCCCGTTGCGAAAGCGGTTCCCATCACCCGGAGTGAGGCGCCTGCCTTCTGGTCACCGTCTGCCGTTCGCCCGGCGGCGAACAGATTGGGCGTGTCGGCGCTCGTCACTGCGCCGAGCGGAATCTCGTATACTCCGTTGCCGCCCACGAACTGGAACTCGCTTTCGTTCGTTTCGGAATCGTGCCACTCCATGCCCCACGCCCCGAGCGCAATCGAGTCAGGGAAGCGTGCGCCTGCAAGCACGTCCTTCTCCTTGACTTGCTGGACACAGTTGACGTGGCGGCTCTCACGCGTGCCGAACGACGGCCCGGTTACGGCCAGATAAGCGTCCTCGCACCCTTTGATGGTGCGTATGACGCCGAGGTACGCCCAAGCCTGTTCTCGGCCGCGCCGTTCCGCGTGGCTGATGCTCCGGGCGTCCCGGGCGTCGTAAGCTTGGCTGACCAGGTAGGTGATGACGTCGTTTGAGAGCGGCACCCGCGCCACCATCGACGTGTCTTTCGACAGGGGCGACACGCCCTTGCGCCGCGCTTCCCGGATCGCCGCTGACCAGCTCTTGGCGTCAAGGTCGGCGCTGGGCTTGATGCCGCCGAAGCGAGTGCCCAAGGTTCCGAGGTTTACGAAACCATGATTGCCGTAGCGGGTCGCGGCGCCAGCAAAGAATGCCAGGTCGCATTCGCCGCTTGCGTCCACAAATGCTTTCCCGCGGACCTCATGATCGCCGTTGTGGTCGTGGTAGCTAATGCCGCGGATCAGTCCGTCTTCCCGCTCCGCCCGGGTCACCGTTGCGTGCAGGATCACCTCGACGCCGGCCTCCGCACAAACCTGATCCAGGACGAACTTCACGGCTTCGGTGTCGAGCAGCATAAAGGTGCCGCGGAACTTCACTGGTCCTTTCGCGCCCCCAAGCTTGCGGAGCTTGGCGATCACCTGGGTTGAGACGCCGAGCACCGCCGGCTGTGGGTTGTCGCTTATCGTATAAAGGCCGCAATAGGTCTGCACGCACTTCAGAGTCGCCGCGCCGCCCAGGAAACCTGCGGTTTCCAGGACCAGGGTCCTAGCGCCTGCCTGCGCGGCTCCGACTCCAGCGCCGACACCGGCCGCTCCACCACCCACGACCACAACGTCGTAATCCTCAACCGGCATCACAGGACTCCAAAATGCGTATTTCGCAACGATCCGCCATGGTGGCTGTCCGGCAAACTTGCGGACTACTTCTTGGTTGTAACGGCCTGCGTCTGAGCTTCGAAGGTTGAAGGCAAGCGGCTTCCTGGCACCCAGCGATATTAACAAGAAACCGAAAATGCGGGGTCAGAAAGCCTCGGAAAGTACTGATAAGCTGCGATCTCGCGTTAGTAGTTGGCAACCCCTACGATCAGCCCGGTCGCGCTGCGACCGCGAACCTATAGGTATCGCGTTGCCACGCCCGCTCCTGAACTGACGGATGCGAATCTTCTGGTTTCTGGAAATCTACCCTTGGGGCGACGTCATAGACGCAAGCTTCCCCTCGGGTTCAAACGGAACGCGGCAGCCGTTTTCAAAGCGGTTCACCAAGTTGAACCATGATACCATCAGGACCAGCTTGCGGCAGGCTTCGGCGTCATAGGCTTTTAGCATGGCGCCCAACGTCGCATCCGTAAGGGTTCCGTCGGTAGAAAGTTCGTCTGCTACCCGGCACAGCAGCACGTACTCGGGCTTGAGCGCACCGGCATAGGCGTCGCCCACAGCCGCGCCAATCTCCACCGGGGTCAGGCCCGTGTTGGCGGCAATCACCGTGCCTGCCCGCAGCGCGTATTCGCACCCGACCGCCTTTGCCGTTCGCAGGAGGACAAGCTCACGCGTCTTTGCGTCAACGTTCGCCGTTTTGAAGATCGCTTGCATGAGGCTTATGGCCGGCCCGGCCAGGTCGCCGGCACCTGCCAGCATCCTCACGGCATTCAGGGTAATCGCTGCATTGTAGGATGCCCCAATCACCTGCGAAGCTGACGCCTCGCTCGGGAGTGGAACGGCCAATCCGGGCACTTGCTTCACGTTCTGAGTCACAATTAGCCTCCAAGGCATGAGGGATGACAATGCCACTCGGTCAGGCCGTGTCTCAAGACGTACCGCGCGCTTCCATGCACGCTTGCAGCTGGTTCGAAAGCATCCGGCCGGCTCTCAACGCCTCAGACCGTCAGATCAGACCTCGACGCTTCTCCTCGGCGACGGTCTCTGTCCGGCTGTTTGCGGTGAATTTCGTGAAGACGCGTCCCGGTGCATCCTGACCGTCACGTCTGTGATCTGCAACTGGGCCGCTATCGTCTCGTTGCTCAGACCCGTGCTCGTCAACCGCAGCACGCTCAGCTCACGGAAGTTGAGCTCAGGTCCGCTGATCCGGATGGACAAGCGGGCGGCTTGGGCGGGCGACAAGCAGGTCTAGGCCAGATGTGTTTGGCGTGGAGACAGGCGATCATATGTCTCAGGATCACGTCCTTAAGGAGGGTGCCCGCGCCCCGGCCCCTCCGGCTTCGTAGATGCCTTGGCCAAGTCGAACGTGGTCAGGACTATGATGCGGGCGTCGGGGACGCTTGCCCGTATCTCGAGGATTGCCCGATGCCATCCAGCACAGGCATCCGCAGGTCGAGCAGAGGCCCGTCCGGGCGTAGCTCCAGGAAGCGCAAAACCGCCTCGCGGTCGTTTCCTGCTTGGTTGACGATGCAGACGCCGGGATCATCGTCCAACATGGCAAAAAAAGACTTGGAGCATGACGTTGTGGTACTCAGCGATATGGATCCGAGTGACCCAGGGCTGCTCTGCGGCGCTCACGCCTACTGGGTCGCCTACAACCTGACCAGCGACAGGGATCACAGGATCGGCGGCTGGGCAGACGACCAGTTCCACGCATGATCTCGGCTCCGGCCATGCCGACGGCTGCGGGCTGGCATTGGGTCCGATGGCGGAGGTGTTATGTATTACCCCAGAACAGCCTACACTACATGACGCAGGACGACCTGCACGCGATGGTCGCTTACCTGCGTGACCTGCCGGCGTGCGCGGACAAACCATCGGTCTTGAGGGCGACTGTCGCCCTCCGCGGTCAACGTCGCGTCTGCAAGCTTCAAGGGTGGCAAGCCGTTCAACGTCGTCCCCAACACCGACGGTCCAGGCAGCATGGCCCGCGTGCGTTCTCCCAAGCCTGCGCCGGATGCAACTTAAGCAACGAGTCCGGGTGGCAGTCGCCCTGAGCCGCGCTTGGCGGCGACCACAGCACCGGGGACCCAACAGCGCAAATGATCCAGGCGCTGCTACACGGCTCCTAGCTTGGTAGGTTGCGGAACCATCGCGCGGAGAGATCTCACCGCAACCTTCGCAGGCAGTCATCTTGCGATAGCCGTCCAGGCCAATGGCCCGCCCGTTATGGACGACGTTGTCGGCAAGGAAACACCCGAGTGGCGCGAGATACTTGGGATTCAAGCAATAGAGGTAAGCGCGGTCAATATAAGTTGCGTTCCCTGAATTAATAGAAGCCGTTTCAGCGACTCAGAAGTTGCGGTCATGTCAGGAGCTCGATTAGACCACGCTGGAGCCTTGGGCCTCTGCCTTGCGGGAGGTTAAGGCGCGGTCTGCTCGGGCGGAGCGGCGCAAGACCGGATGAATGCGGGCGGCGGCGGCAGGCGACCTGGTCCGTGGCGCCAGCAGTCAGTGCTCGGCCGCGGCTGGTAGAATGCGGACGCGTTGCGCGAAGCGGTGCGGGATTACGCGCTGGGGACCCTGGCCGCCTCCGATGCCGTGCTGGTGATCGATAAACCGGGGCTCCTCAGCAAGGTAAGGCGTCGTGCGGCGTGACACAGCAATACACCAGGTCCGCGGGCAAGATCTCAGCTGTCAAGTCGGCGTGTTCGCCACCTACGTGTCGCGGCACGGGCACGCGTTCATCGATCGCGCGCTGTACGTATCGTGCCGATGGCGGTTTGGCCTTCTTTAGAGAACCTGATGCCTCGCCGGCACCCCGGTCGAAGCCGTTTGCTGGCGCGTGGCTCGCTTTCGACGCAGGCTTTCGCCGGTCAGATCGGTGCGGGTGGCGTTGTGAACAACCCGGTCCAGGATGGCGTCGGCGTAGGTCGGATCACCAAACATATCAAAATGCCACAGTGGCGGACCGGCTGATCTCTGCAATTACGGTCACCGATCCTCGCCATCCGTTATCGGGCAAGCGCTTGGCAGTGCTATCCCTGACCTGCGCCCGTGATTCTCGGTTTTACCGTTGTTGCCTTGCCGGATGCAGCTCACATCGTCAGCACCATCCGGAAACGCGCCTTCCCGCTCATCATGCGGGCGTAGGCTTCGGGTGCGCGCTCCAGGGGCAGGGTCTCGATGATCGGCCGCACGCCGGACAGGGCCGAAAATCGCAACGTATCCTCGCTCTCGATGGACGTGCCGGATGCATGGCCGACAACGCTTGCGCTCTGGCCCACGATGGTGAAGCTCGGCACCTTGATCGGCTCGGGCGAGACACCGACAACGACCAGCTTGCCTCGCACGCCAAGTCCCGCGACCAGCGGGGAGATGGCCTCTCCGCTCGGAACCGTGGCGAGAATAGTCCTGGCTCCTCCGAGCGCCTGCAAGGCGGCACCCGGGTCTCTGTTGTCACTGTCGATGTAGTGGTGCGCGCCGAGTTGCCGGGTCAGGCCCTGCTCGTCGGCGCCGCGCCCGATGGCAACTGTGCGGAACCCCATCTTGGCTGCGAACTGGATGCCCAGGTGGCCAAGGCCGCCGATGCCGAGCACCGCGACCAGGTCGCCCGGCATAGCGCCTGACCGGCGAAGGGCGTTGAAGGTGGTGATACCCGCGCAGAGCAGTGGCGCTGCGTCGGTCAACTCCAAGTCGTCCGGCATGACAGCTAGAGCGTCGGCCGGGCAGACCATCGCCTCGGCATAGCCGCCGTCATAGGTAGCGCCGGGGATGCGGAGGTTGCGGCAGTTCACCATGTCGCCACGCCGGCACGGCTCGCAACGGTAGCAGGCGCCCCCGAACCAGCCGACGCCGACGCGCTGGCCAGCCGTCCAGCCCTGCACGCCATGGCCGACCGCATCGATGCGGCCAGCGATCTCATGGCCCGGCACGCGCGGGAAGGTCACACCGGGCAAGAGTCCCTCTACAACTAGGCTGTCACTGTGGCAGACGCCGCACGCCTCCACACTCACACGGACCTCGCCCGGCCCAGGCTCGGGCATGTTGCGTTCGACAAAGCGCAACGGACCATTTTTCTCGGCCACCTGGACGGCGCGCATCTTCATCAGACCATCTCCATTGCTTTGCAAAATCAGCGTGCCATTGCGGACCACGCTGCCGTAGCCAGGGCGGATAACGATATAGCCGGCGCGTGACCGGAAAGTCCCTGTCACGCCGACGTTGCAAAAGGTGTCCGCCTCGAGAATGCTCAGCCCGCGGGCGTGGGCCATTGGCATCTGCATCGTCTAGCAGAACCGAACCACCTTGGTTTGAGGCGCCCCCGCAGTCTGCTTCGGCGCAGGCGGCGACCTTGCTGCCTAGTTGAGGGTGGCCGCCATCCCGTCCAACTCGTCGCCATTCGACGGATCACCGGGGCGGCATGTGGACCCAATCGATCCGGCTTCACCCGATCGCATCAATCACATGGTTCAGGATGTCGCCATAATGACGTGAAACCGTTTCACGGCGCCGGATTGCCACGTCCACGATGATCTCGGCAACCTTGCACTTTGACATTCTCAGCTCCCGTTCAAGCCAGCCGCAGCGATTGCAGGGCCGCGAAGGCTTGCTGGCCCGGCGGCGCGTCGCTCACAAGGCTGACGACAGCAGCAGCAACGCTGTCGCCTGCGTCGATCAGTCGGAAGGGGCCAAGCCATGCGGCCCCTCAACCCCAATCGGACTGACGAGACGCTTTCCTGCACCGCTGCGTCCTCTTTCGGCGCGATCATGCACCGTGCCCGTAGCGCGGATTTGGAACGGTCTGCGGGACGCCGTTGGGAGGGGTAATCGTGCTGGTCCCGTTCCCGTGGGAACAAGGCCGCAGGCGCCCGGCCGATGCTGCCCGCCGCGCCGGTAATAACGGCACCCTTGCCCGCAATGCGCCCGGTCACGCCGGCATCACGGGGCGCTTGATGGTTGGCATGGCGTCCAGCAACGCACGGTCAATGTGGAGGTGTCCCACCACGAGTTCGTGCGGGGTCAGTGCCATCCACTGCGCCAGCGACACGTCGGCATACCTGGCTGTTGCGAACACCTCCAGGAAGCGCAGCGGTGCCGGGCCGGTGTTCTCGACGTAGTGGCTCATCGCGAACGGCACGTAGCCCACGTCGCCCGCCTGGTAGTCGAAGGTGCGCGCGGCAGAGCCGGAGGCGAACACCGTCATCCGCCCCTGGCCCTCCAGATAGTACTGCCACTCGTCGCCGGTGGTGTGCCAATGCACCTCCCGCATGGCGCCTGGCTCCAACTCGACCAGCGCCGCTGCGATGCGGGTGCAGGCCGGGAAGTTGCGGCTGTCGGCGATCCGCACGGTGCCGCCTGGGAAACGCTGCGGCTCCTGCGCCGTCATGCCGTGCTTGAACGTGTGCGGCACCGGCCCGGCGCCCCCCAGGCGGTCGCTGTCCAGCGGACCCGGCACATCCATCTGGAAGATGTAGAGTTCCTTCTCGGGGAGGCGGGCAAGTGCTGCCTCAGGCCAACCGAAGTTCTTGGCCAGAACATTGCGCGGCAGGTGCGCGAGCATGTCGGACAGGAGGAAGGTGCTGTTCTCGGAGAACGCGCCGTCGTCGAACACCAGCAGGAACTCGACCCCGTCCTCGCCGAGACCTTGGATCGAATGCGGGATGCCCGGCGGGAAATACCACAGGTCGCCCACGCCCAGATCGGCCTGGAAGGTGCGCCCTTCCTCGTCCACCGCTGTGATGCGGGCCTGGCCGGCCAGCACATACGACCACTCGGCCGTCTTGTGCCAGTGCATCTCCCGAACGCCGCCCCGGTCGAGCCGCATGTTCACGCCAGCCATCGCAGTCGAGACAGGCAGCTCCCGCACCGTAGTTTCGCGCGCCCAGCCGCCCGACTCAATTCGATTATGGCTATCGGCGAACGACCAGCGCAGGTTCGGTACGCTGCCCTTGTCTGTGGCGGGCGGGCGGACGAGGTCGCGGTCCTCGGCTTCCCGCGCCCGGTTACGCGGGCCGATGATGCTGGCGCCATCGCGTCCACGGAACGGCTCAATGGGACCGGGCGGCACTTCGTTGGGCAGGGTCATATATGCTCCTGTGTCACTGCCTGCTGCCGGGGCTGGCTATCAGGCCGATATCGGGGTCGCGAGGCGAGTCCCGCGGCTTCGTCGTGCAGCAACTGCTGGCCGAACTGCTGCACCGTTCGATTGTCCTTGTCCTGCGCGACCAAGGGCGCCCGCCCCCCGGCTGGTCCTCGCGCCGCTCCACTCTCGCCGAGGTCGGCTGTTGATCCTTGCCGCCCACTCGGGGCCGCTGCGCGCCGGTTGTGCGGCAGCACCGGACAGGAAGGCGAGCAGGACGGCGGCAACCATGCTCCCGGCCGGCCGCCGTTCCTGGCTGGGAACACCGTCACTGTCAGGTTCTTCAAAGACCCGGCCGATGCACGTGGTGATGCCCACATTCGGGTGGTTGCCTAGGGCGCGCACCCCGCCCGTTGCTGGAGGTAATGCCGCTGTCCAGCTCTGGCGACACGATGGTGTCGGGGCGCTCAGCGGCGCAGGCAGCGAGGAGGGTGGCGAGCAGGAGGAGTGCGATGCGTGTCGTTGCATTGTAAGCCCCTTCAATTGCGGAGCCGCCGAGCAACCGGCAGCTCTAGTGCTGCAACGTAGGCGTCGGGCGGTCAAGCGCCGCCGACGCCATGACCGACCATGCTCTTTGAGTTCGCCACCTTGTCATACGTGGCCTCGTCCACGTCGCCCGACGCCAGCGCCGCCTGCCTGAGGGTGCCGCCGTCCTTCATCGCCGTTTGCGCAATATGGGCCGATTTCTCGTAGCCGATGACAGGACTGAGCGCGGTGACGAGCATCACGCTGTCCTCAACGTAACGCGCGATGCGCTTCTCGTTCAGCGTTGTGCCCTCGACCGAGAAGGTGCGGAACTTTTCGCACCCGTCGCCCAGGATACGGGCGGAGTGCAGGAAATTGTTGATGATGACCGGGCGCATCGCGTTCAGCTCGAAGTTGCCCTGGCTGCCCGCGAATGCCACCGCAGTGTCGTCGCCGATCACCTGGATCGCGATCATCACAATTGCCTCGCACTGCGTCGGGTTCACTTTGCCGGGCATGATGGAGGAGCCGGGCTCGTTTTCCGGCAGCTTCAGCTCGCCCAGGCCGCAGCGGGGGCCCGAGGCCAGCCAGCGCATGTCGTTGGCGACCTTCATCAACGCCACCGCCAGCCCGCGCAGCGCCGCATTGGCGCGGACCATGGCATCAAGCGAGCCCTGGGCCATGAACTTGTTGGGCGCGGTCACGAATGGCTCGCCGGTCAGCTCGGCGATCTTGGCCGCCACCTTGGCGCTGAAGCCAACCGGCGCGTTCAGCCCCGTGCCGACTGCGGTGCCGCCCACGGCCAGTTCCAGCAGCCCAGTGCGGCTGTGCTCGATCTCCGCGATGCAGGCGCGGAGCTGGGCGGCGTAGCCGGACCACTCCTGGCCTACGGTCAGCGGCACCGCATCCTGCAGATGGGTGCGGCCGATCTTCACCACGTCATTCCAGTCCTCCGCCTTGACCTCGATCCTCTTGGCAAGCGCCCGCGCCTGAGGCAGCAACTTGGTGTCGATCTCTGTAATGGCGGCGATGTGGATGGCGGTCGGTCAGGTGTCGTTGCTGCTCTGGCCCATGTTCACGTCGTCATTGGGCGCAACCGGCTTTTGGCTGCCGAGCGTGCCGCCAAGCAACTGATTGGCCCGGTTGGACAGCACCTCGTTGATGTTCATGTTGCTTTGCGTGCCCGACCCGGTCTGCCAGACGTACAACGGGTAATGGCTGTCCAGCCTGCCTGCGATGGTCTCGTCGGCGCCGCGCACGATGGCGTCGGCCTTCCACTTGGGAAGTCGCCCCTCAGCCTCGTTGACCAGGGCGCAGGCTTTCTTGACTATGCCGTAGGCGTGATACACCTCCTTCGGCATCTTATCGTTTCCGATGGAAAAGTGGATCAAAGACCGTTGCGTTTGCGCACCCCAATAGCGGTTCGCCGGTACGGGCACGTCGCCCATGCTGTCGAACTCGCGGCGTTCGCCTTGGGCTTCGATGCCGATAGGCACGTCTTTCATGGTGGGAGGAGGCGGGTTGCCGGGTTGGGTGTGGGGCATGGGTGTTCTCCTGCGAGCGCTTCCGCATTCGCTTCAACACTGAAATAACAAGGGCTGTGCGCCGATCGGGGGCGCCTGCGTGCTGCCTGTCCCCAGCCGGTGCCTGCGGGCTGCCAATGCCCAGGCAGAAGGACCGGCGGGAAGTGCGGCCGTGCCTGGAACGGTGAGGGCCAAAGGCAAGTAGTGGCGGGATACCGCTGCCGATTATCATGGCAGCTGGCCAGCGATGGCAACGCCGATGCTGATCGAGATCACCGCGAACAGGGTGCTGGCCATTACGGTAAGCGGCGCTTGGCTCTCGTAGGCTTTGTCGTTGTGCGCCAGCGCCGGTATCAGTGTCGCGGATGGCAGCACCCCGATCAGGAAGACTTCCTTGACGAGGGTGCCACGCAAGCCGAACAGAAAGGCGGCGCCCAACAGGATGGCAGGCTGCATCAGGTTCTTCATGGCGACGTTGGCCACCGTCTCGCGGCTGACCCGTAACGGCAGGGCGGCCAGGATCAGGCCAAGGTTGAATAGGGCGACGCCGCCCGAGGCCGAGCCGATCTCGTTGGTGGTGGACGACAGCAGGTCCGGCATGGGCAGCCCGAAAACCGAGAACGCGACACCAAGGACCGGGAGCCAGACCAGCGGCTGCTTCAAGGCGCCGAGTATGCTCGCCGTAAGCAGCGCGCCCTTGCCCTGCGAGGCCTCGGCGTGGGAGGGGTCGCCGCCGATCAGCACCAGTGACAGCGGCAGCACGATCACCGAAAGGATCAGGTTGCCGATCACCACCGCCAGGATGCCGACCGAGCCGACGACGGCGCCCAGGACCGGCGGCCCGCAATAAGCCAAGTTGGGGAAGCAGCACGTTAGCCCTTGCACCGCCGACGCACGCTGGTCGTTACCGAACACGAAGTGCCCGACCACGGCCGCGACCAGGAATGTCCCGAGCAGCCCGACAAGCAGGGCCAAGCCATATCGCCAGTTGCTCAGGTCCGACGGCTTGGCCTTCGCCGCCGCTAAGAACAGGGATAGCGGCAGCGCGAAGTTCACCACGAACTTGGAGAATATGCCGGCGGCGCTGCTGGGGATGATGCCGGCGCGCGCAGCGGCATAGCCAAGCCCCACCACGAACAGGATGGGCAGCAGGGCGGAGGCAATGGTGGCGGTCATCGCCCCGCCCTACCCGGAGCGCAGCATGGCCCCAAGGCTGGACTCTCAGCACGGACCGCCACCGCCGCCGCTCCTAATACTGCGGCTTGTAGAGCTGGCCCTCGACGAAAGCGCGCAAGTCCTTCGGACGCTCCACGGTGGCCAGACCCTGGTCGAACATGAACTCGATGACGCGGACCGCGGTCGTGACCTCCACCTCCAGCACGTCCGACTGCGACGGGAACAGCATCCCCTTCTCACGCAGGTCAGTGCCTACTTGGTCGGCGCTGGCCTGGGCGGCAACGATGAAGCACTCGTCGGTCAGCCGCGTTGGCTTGGCGCAGTAGGTGGCAAGGCCGATGGCCGGGAAGATGTAGAAGTTGTTGGCCTGGCCCGGGTGGAACTGCCTGCCCTTGTAGGTAAAGTCCGGGAACTGGATGCCAGCAGCGAACAGCACGCGGCCGTCCGACCAGGTGTAGGCCTGCTCGGCCGTACATTCCGCCTTGTCAGTCGGGTTGCTGAGCGCGAAGACGACTGGCCGCTTGTTTAGCTCGCTCATCGCCTCCACCACCTTCTGCGTGAAGGCGCCAAAGCTGGTGCTGACGCCGATCAGGATCGTGGGCCTGAAGGCCTTGATGGTTTGCACGAGGTCATCCGACGGGTCCGCCTTGTGCGCATAAGGCTTCTGCCAGAGATTGAGATCCCCACGCGACGGCTCGATCAGGCCGTTCACGTCGAACATGCTGATTCGGCCCCGGGCGGCTTCCTCGCTCAGCCCCTCATTGTGCATGGCCTTTGCGATCATGCCGCCGATGCCGAGTGCGGCCGAGCCTGCGCCGAAGAACAGGATGCGCTGGTCCACAAGCTTCTCACGCTTGATTCGTAGCGCCGTTGTCAGCCCGGCGATGACGATGCTGGCCGTGCCCTGAATGTCATCGTTGTAGCAAAGGATCTTGTCCTTGTAGCGGTCGAGCATCCGCAGCGCGTCCGTGCCCTTCCAGTCCTCGAAATGAAGACAGCAACCGGGGAACACGTCCTGCACGGCCTGCACGAACTCGTCCATGAAGCTGTCCAACTCGTCGGGCGGCGGCGGCGGCTGGCGCAGGCCGAGATACAGCCCATCGGCACGGTCAGGGACGTTGGTGGTGCCGATGTCCACCAGGATGGGCAGCATCCCGTCTGGCGGCACTGCGGCGCAGGCGGTGTAGAGCTGCAGCTTGCCAATGGGCAGCGGCGCGCCGTTCACACCGATGTCGCCCAGCCCCAGGATGCGCCCGCCGGAGCTGGCGCAGATGAAGCGCACGTCCTTGACCGGCCAGTTCCGCAGCACCTCGGCGATGCGCCCGCGCATGTCCAGGCTGACGTACATGCCGCGCGCCCGGCGGTAGATGTGGCCGTACTGCAGGCAGGCGTCGGCCACCGTGGGGTCATAGACGATGGGCAGGAACCGCTTGGGGTCGCTCATGACGACGCGGAAGAACAGCACCTCGTTCCGGTCCTGCAGCGCAGTCAGGTAGTTGTACTGGGCCAGGTCGTTTGGCTGCTGGTTCAACTGGCCCATGGCGCGCTCGAACTGGCGGTCCAGCGTTTCGACGGCATGCGGCAGCAGGCCCTCGAGGCCATGCGCGTGGCGCTCGTCCAAGTTGAAGGCCGTGCCTTTGCTTTGAACGGGGTCGTTCAGGAGGTCGGCGCCTTGCAGGCTGAGCTTGGTCGGGATGATGCTGTCCATGGTTCTGCCTTGTGTGGGGGTTGCGCCGCGGCGACGTCGGCCTCGGCGGGCTGGGTTCAGCCGCCGGTTGGGCTTTTGGCGCGGGGGTGCAGCAGCACGGAGAGCGACCGTACTCCCTGCGCGCCGTGGACCAGCACGCCCTCGATGTCGGCGGTGGCGGACGGGCCGGTGTGGAAGGTGGCGTAATGGGCTTGCTTGAACTCGGGCCGCCGGTAGGCGTGGTGGATGTTGAGCACGATGTCGGCGGGGTCGAGCAGGACGAGGAGGTGCTGCGGCAGGTAGCCTAGGGCGTTGGTGCCAAGCTCGGCCTCGGTGAAGCAGACGGAGCCGGTTTCTGCGACCGCAAAGGCGCAGCGCACGACGCCGTAATCCACGTCGGCAAGGCTGTGCGGATCGGCAGGGCTGCCAATCGGGCGAGTGCCGGGCACCTCCGGCGCCATCGAGACCACCACGTCAGCACCGCCGATCTTGGCGTGCACGGGGGCGAGCGGGTCGCCTGTGGCCGGGCGGTCCAACCACTCGCCGCCCATGGCCTCCAGGTTGTCCTTGAACCATTCCTCCAGGCCGGGGTGCGTGATGTCGTCGAACATCGGCACCACCGGCAACTCGCGCGGCGGCTCCGGCAGGTTCACGCGGATGCTGGCCATGATGTCGTCACGCGCGCCGGCGCTGGTGGCGCTCATGGTGCCGGCTCCACCGGCGCCGGCGCTTCTGGGGCCATCTCCGTCTTCTCGCCGTGCCTGCTGCGGGTCCGGCGATACCAGTCGTGGAAGGTCTGCACCGGCGGGTGCGGCATCTCGCGCTTGTAGCCCCAAGGGTTGATCGGGTTATAAACGGCGAAACGCGGCAAATGCTTCAGCGCGGAGTCTGCCGCCTTGATCGCGTTCCTATATGTCGCCGGATGCGCCAGCACGGTGCCGGCCGCGGCCATCATGGCCTTCTTGACGAACGGCAACTCATGCTCCTCGCTCATCACCTTGCGCCAGCCGGCGATCTGCTCATGGATGTTGATCTTGACCGGGCAGACGTTGGTGCAGCTGCCGTTCAGCGTGGAGGAGAAAGGGAGGGTGCTGTACTTCGTCTTGTTGAACGTCGGGTCTATGATGAGGCCAATCGGCCCGGAGTAGGTGGCGCCGTAGCTGAGGCCTCCGCTGCGGCGATAGACCGGGCAGGTGTTCATGCAGGCGCCGCAACGTATGCACTTGAGCGAGGTCCAGAACTCCTGCATCCCGAGGCGTGCGGAGCGGCCGTTGTCGGTCAGCACGATGTGCATCTCCGCCCCAGCCCGCGGCCCGCGGAAGTGCGAGGTGTATTGCGTCATCGGCGAGCCGAGAGCGCTGCGGGACAGCAGCCGGATGAACACGGCTAGGTGCTCCAGCCGTGGAATCAGCTTTTCGATGCCGATGCTGGCGATGTGCAGCTTCGGCAGGTTGGACGCCAGGTCGGCGTTGCCCTCGTTGGTGCAAACGGTGAAGCCGCCGGTTTCGGCGACCACGAAGTTGGCCCCGGTCAGCCCGGCGTCGGCGGCCAAGAACAGCGGCCGGGTGTGCCCGCGCTGCTGCTCCACCAGGTAGGGCACGTCGCTGTTGGAGGGATCGGAGCCGAACTTCTCGGCGAACACGCGCGACACGTCGGTCCGCAGCTTGTGCACGGCGGGCACCACGATGTGGCTGGGCGCCTCGTCGCTGAGCTGCTGGATGCGCTCGCCCAGGTCGCATTCCGTGACCTCGATCCCGTTCGCCGCCATAAAGGGGCGGAAACCCGTCTCCTCCGTCAGCATAGACTTGCTCTTCACCAGCGACTTGGCGCCGTGGTCGCGCAAGATGCCCAGCACGATTCGGTTGTGCTCGGCGCCGTCGCGCGCCCAGTGGACGTGGATGCCGTTCGCGCGGGCGTTGGCCTCAAACTCGTTGAGGTACTCGCCGAGGTGGGTGAGCGTATGCTCCTTGATTTGGCTGGCCAAATCCCGCAGCTGCTCCCACTCGGGAATGCCGTGCATCTGCTTATCGCGCTTCTGGCGCAGGTCCCACAGACGCTCGTCATGGCCTTTCTCGTGCTGAGGGGCTGCGATGAAGCGTCCAGCCGCCTCGTTCTGGTCTACGGGGCGGTTGCCGTGGACGACCGCGCCGGCAGGCTCCGGCTCGCCCCCCTGCATGACGAGGGGACGCGACGACCCTTCGGCGTGGTCCAGGCGCCGGCTGCCGCGGTAGGGCGCGGGGTCGCCGGGCTTGTGCGTGAGGACATTCATGCCGCCGCCCCGTTCAGGACCTGGGCAATGTGGATATACTTGAGTGGCAAGCCGAGGCGCTCGGAGCAGCCCTGCTGATGCAACATGCAGGAGCTGTCGGCCGACACCACATACTCGGCCCCGGCCGCCGCATGGTCGGCCACCTTGTCGTAGCCCATCTTGGCCGACACGTTCGGCTCGAACACGCAGAACGTGCCGCCGAAACCGCAGCACTCGTCAGGCCGCCTCATCTCCACCAGCTCGATGCCGCGCACCTTGTGCAGCAGGTCGAGCGGTTTAGAAAAAAACGGCTGGTTCAGCTCGGACGGCGACTGGTGGCCCAGGCCGCGGAGTGTGTCGCAGTTGTTGTGGTAGGACACCTTGTGCGGGAACTCGGCCCAGGGGAACGCATCCACCTTGAGGATGTCGTGCAGGAACTCCACCAGTTCGAAGGTTCGGGACCGCACGAGCTTGACCTCATCGGTCTGTTCGATCGCGTCGAAGTTAAAGCGCACCTGGTGCGCGCAGCTCCCGGACGGGCAAACCACGTAGTCGAAGCCGTTAAAGTTCTCGACGAACAGCGCCTCGGTCGCCGCCGCCTCCGCGTGGCAGCCGGTGTTGGTCATCGGCTGGCCGCAGCAGGTCTGGTTGAACGGATATTCCACATCCAGTCCGAACCGCTCCAGCAGGTGCAGCGTGGCAATACCCACCTCCGGATGAAAGGCATCGACGTAGCAGGGAACGAACAGACCGATCCGCATGGCGTATGTCCTATCTGTTGGCTCAGCGCAGCAGGTTGGTCCTGGCGATGTCGAGCAGTTCGGTGCCGCGCCCGCTCATCACCGTTCGAAGCATGTAAAGGCTGAAGCCCACAACCTGCTTGGCGTCGATGTGCGGTGGCATGGACAGTTCCTGCGCGGCCGTGACCACGTCCAGCACCGCCGGACCGGGATGAGCCAACACTTCGGCCACGGCCGCGTTCAGGTCGCCCGGATCCTCGACCCGAACGCCATGAATGCCGGCGGCGCGAGCAACGGCGGCAAAATTCGGGTTTTCAAGGTCCACGCCCCAGTCGATCTGTCCGGCCGCCTGCATTTCCATTTGCACAAAGCCCAGGGTGGAGTTGTTGAACACCACGACCTTCACCGGCAGGCGGCACTGGC
>CAXTOB010000017.1:0-19678 GCA_964245505.1 uncultured Acetobacteraceae bacterium
CAGGACCGGTGTGCGCACCGCCGCGCGGCCACCAGACGCCGCTCCAGCAGGCGCTCGCTCAGGTGGGACACTAGGAGGGAGGGCGGCAAGGCGGCGGCAAAAAACAGAAGCTGAGCCCCATTCCCTGCCGCGAGTATCGCACCGGACCGAAGTAAGACCGTCTTGACGCCCGACATGACGATGGGATGCCAGATATAGAACGAGTAGCTGATCGTGCCGAGGTATTGCAGCGGCCACGTCCGCAAGAAGCCGACAAAGCTGCCATAGCCGCCAACGATGCCCGCAAAGCCGATAACCGCGAACAGGAACGCCACGGCCGCCAGCGGCAACCGGGCATCCATGGCCCAGTCGAGCAGCGTCGTCGTAATAATGTGCCGCGGCAGCGTGAGTTGCTGGATAAACCGCCAGGTACCCAGGAATAGCAAGATAAAAAGCAGTGGATGCTGAGCTGCCCGGCGCAGGACGGGCTGCCGCGGCCAGTCCAGTGCGACCAGCACCCCGCCAGCAAAGAAGATCGCCCGCGGGTAGCATACAAGCGCAACCAGGCCGACCGGTGTCGCAACCCAGGGTAGCGCCATGCCCAGCGGGCGCCGCAAGGTCCAGCACACGGCGCAGAATAAGTAGAAGAACACCTCATAGCTGAGCGACCATGCCGCTGGATGGATGATATCGAGCGGCAGTGCCCCCGGCAGTGCCAGCATATTGATTGGCACGATCCAGGCGAGGGATACGGCCGAGCCCGCGTAGCTGTGCACCCCGGTCAAAAGGCCCAGCCCGACGATCGCCAGGACGGACACGGAAAGGACCGGGTAGATGCGAATAGCTCGGTCTTCGAGGAACGCCGCCGGGGAGCGTGCCCGGCGCAGCGTGCCTGTGATCACGAAACCGCTGATGCAGAAGAACAGCTCTACCCCATACTCCGGCGTCCGTAGAACGAAGTCGGCAAGCGGCGCCTGTAGGACCGGGGCGGTCGCAAGGCCAGAGTTGACGACATGGAAGACAAATACGAGGAAGGCAAACAGGCCACGCGCACCCTGTACGCCTAGGTTCAAGCCCGGCTTGGCCTGCCTTGGCTGCAGCATTGCAATTGACGGATCGATCTGCACTGCCAAGACTCCCAAGCCACACCATTGTCAGGCGCAGCATACCGCAGCGCAGCAATCCCGCATTGCCGTGTCGTGTGCATTACACGAAGATGCGAGGTCGTCGAATGGTTTGACGATGACAGCCCGTGCGTTCAAGCAAGCGCTGAGCTTATGCAGGCATGGATATGGCACAGGGCAGCATCGCGCATGGAGAGGGCGCACGCCGCGGCATCGATGGGCGGTTTGGCTGGCGCGTTATGGCGGGCGAACTAATGCGCGGCTATGTAAGCTGCGAGGCGCTGACCTGGATCACGCTCGCGAGCGGCCTGATGCTGCAACGTTTTGCCCTTCCTGCGGGTGGCTCCCTCAAGATCAGCATCGCGACACCGCTCGTGCTGGGCGCGGCCGCGTGGGCCCTTTTGTGCAACAGCATCGTCATCGAGCGGCGGCGGCTGTCGATGTATTTAGGCTTGCTCGCAGTCGCGATCCTCTCGACCGCGGTGCAGTACAACCTGCCGCTCGCCATTGCGCCGCGCATGAGCCTCACCTCACTGGTATATTGGTTGGCGATCACCGCATTCGCCGTAGTCCGGTTCCGTCAACCGATGGACGAGCGGACGTTCTTCGGCATGGTCTCGCTGGCGCTCCAGCTTACCGCGTTAGCCGGAGTGGCGCAGTTCATGCTGCAATTTGTCGGCATTCGGCTGTTCGAGTTCACCGGGATCGTGCCAGACCGGTTCCTAATCGAGGAGCAATATGCCGTCGTGCTCGGGTTAGAGGGCGGGCTGTTCAAGTCAAACGGCTTCTTTCTAATCGAGCCGTCGGTGTTCTCGCAAGTGATGGCGCTCGGCATCATCGTCGAGGCACAGATATTCAGGCGACCGGAGCGATTTGCGCTGTTTTTTGTCGGACTCCTGATGTCGGCATCGGGCACGGGCTGGCTTGTGCTCTCCTCTTACGTATTGGTCCTGGCACTCGGTGCCGGCATACGCGGGCTGCTCGGCGCCATCGCGCTGGCCGCCACCGGCGCGATTGCATTTGGCGGCCTGACCTTGGCTTTGCCGGATATAGCTGCAGCGATGACGTCGCGCTTGACAGAGTTCACATATGCCGGAACCAGCGGCAACGAGCGGTTCATAACGCCATTCATGGCATTGAATTTCGTTTGGACACAGGCGCCGTGGGCAGCTTTCACAGGGGTCGGGCCTGGATCTTCCGAGCAATTGATGGTGCCGTTTTTCTACCGACTGAACACGCCCATAAAGATCGTGATTGAATATGGTGTGTTTGGTCTATTTTCTTACTTAGGTCTGCTTGTCCGTGGAGGCCGAACTTCTCGGCAAACTCTGCTTGTATTACCTTGCCTTGTGTTGTTACTTGTTGCTGGAGGCTATCATCAATTTTCACCGATTTTGTTCCTTGTCGTGCTTTTGTGTGACTGCGCCTTTTTAAAGTCAGAGTCTCAATAAGGGAGGCTTGCGGAGTTCTGGCAAAGCTATGATGGTTGTTTTCGGGCAGCGTCGCTCTTAACTAAGCGATAAGCTTCGTTGTGTAAAAGATAAAAAGACGAAATAACTGGGAGAGGGCTGCTATGCCAAGCAGGTTCAACCGCCGCCATGGCTTTGGCATTGGGCTGGCATGTATTGCATTGACTTCGGGCAATTTCGCCTTGGCCTGGCTCGGCCATTGGTTTAGCGCTCTGCTACTTTACGGGGCTGGCGGGCTTGCCTTCGTCGTCCTTCTCTCGCATTGGAGTGCGCGCTCGGGTGAGCGAGCCAGCACACTCGCGCCGACCTGGCTGGCACCATCACGTCCAGAGGCTAAGCGTATCGCCGCACTGTTTCGCCCACACGCGCGTTAAGGTACATGGTCTACATCAGTATGAGTTTTTCCAGCCGGGATCAAGTTTATCCCACGCGCGCTGCGACAATCGTTGCAGCGACGAGGGCCGCGACCGGCAACAGCGTCATCCTCAGACATTTTTATTTAGTTTGACGAAGTCGTTAACTTTTCTGCAAGATTTATTGTTCAAGCTGGCCTTAGCAGACGGAACAAGATGCAAAGGCGCTTAAGGCGGGCTACAAAGTGGCTCTTTCTCTGCTGGCTTACTGTGTTAATACCAGCAGCGACGGCATCAATGATGACAGTATTTCCACTTGGACTTTATGTTGGCAACCCGAACGGTAATGATGCTGCCGCAAATACGACATTCCTGAACGCGTTCGACTCGTTCAAGGCACTCATGGGCGCTTCTCCCTTGTTCATGGATACCTTTGTCGACTTCAGCCAAGACCCAAGCCAATGGGATGCCAACGCAAGTTGGACGGCATGGTCCTGGGCAAAAACCGGCTCTGCGTATGTCGGCCCCGGCTCAGGCGTCACCCCGGTCATCGGTGTCCCGCTGGCGTCCAACGCCGGCGGCTGGGCGAATGCCGACGCGTTCTACAAGTCTATCATCAGCGGAACGCTTGATGCCACCTACAAGGGCATCGTCTCAAGTTGGGCCGCGCAGGGCTACACGACAATCCAGCTCAGACTTGGCTACGAGTTCGACGGCAATTTCATGCCGTGGAGTCCGGGAAACAGCGGCGGCCCAACAGCGGATGCCGACTTCGTGGCGGCCTGGCAGCATGTTGCAAACCTTGTTCACGGACAAGGCACTAAATCCGGCATAACCGTCCAGACCGTGTGGAACCCGGCCGACATCAATTGGACCCCAACGTCGCCTGCGTCGCTTTATCCCGGGGACTCGTATGTCGACATTATCAGTACCGACGCCTATAGCCCGGTTTACCCGCTCGACCTGACTAATTGGTCCTCCAACAGCTCGTCGCAGGCCGCAAACCTTGTTACCTGGGCGGCCGATCTAACTAACCGAGCGCACTACTGGCAATACAGCGACGCGACCCAGTACGCGTTGACCGGGAACAATAGCGGCTGGTCCTTTCAGGACACAGTGAACCTTGCTGCCATGCACCATAAGCCGCTCTCGATTTCCGAGACCGGCGCCGGCAACAACGGCAGCACGACCGGTCCGACCGATGATCCGGCTTTTCCGCAGTGGCTTGCCGGTGCGCTGGCGCAGGCTGAAACGCAGGGCGTTGCTGTGCAGAACGTGAATATATGGGCAACGGACCAAAGCGACGGGAGCTGGGGTTTTCTTGACGGTGAAAAGCCGCTAGAGGCGGCAAGTTGGGTAAAGTACTTTGGGGCCGGATCGTCGGTTGCGACGGCCCCGTCGCTTTCTGTCCAAGTTCCAACCCCCGTTGCGCCCAGCGTACAGCTAAGCGCATCTTCGGCCACTGTTATGCCCGCTCCGGCAACATCGGCTTTACAGGGCACTAGCCGGGCCCCGGGCAGTACCTTGGTTACCACCGTCGATCAGAGCCAACTGACGGCGGTCAGCGCTGTTTATGTCCCGAGCGCTGCGGCTTGGCAGCAAGCCAGTATTGCACACCCAATCGACACGATCGTGGGGCAGACCGTTTACGCCGTGGTTGGCGTCCGTTCTGACGGTAATATTGGCGCGGTTCTGGTCACCTCGACACCGGTCTCGGTGAGCGACAATCAGTGGGGCGAACCAGTTTCGGTGGTCGTGTCTCCAAGCCCGGCAACTCTTCTCAGCCCGCCTCTCAGCCCTTCTGCCGCCAACGCTGAAACGATGTTCGATGCAGCCTACTATCTCGCCCACAACCCCGATGTGGCGGCCTCGGAAGTCGATCCTTACCAACATTACCTTATGTACGGTTGGCACGAGGGCCGCAATCCATCGGCAGCCTTCGATACTAACGAATACCTGGCCGCCAACCCCGACGTGAAAGCGGCCGGGGTCGACCCGCTGATCCACTACGCCGGGTTTGGCCAAGCCGAGGGCCGTGCCGCTTTCGCTGTGCCCAATGCTACGCCCGACCCGCTGGTCGATGCGGCTTACGTCTATGCCGAGCGGCCCGATGTGGCACGCGCCGGCGTCGATGCAACCACGTGGTTCGACACTTTTGGTTGGAAAGAGGGCGCCAACCCCAATGCGGAGTTCGACACCAACTACTACCTCGCCCAAAATCTCGATGTGCGCGCGGCCGACGTCAACCCACTGCAGCATTTCGAGCAGTCCGGATGGCGCGAGGGCCGCGACCCGAGCCTGTTGTTCTCGGATGCGAAGTATCTTGCCGCCTATCCCGACGTGGCCGTCGCCCGCGTGGACCCGCTACAGCATTACCTGTGGAGCGGCCAAACGGAGGGCCGGGCCACGTTCCTCACCGGCGACACGCTGCCGGCCGATCCTCTGGTCAACGCCGCTTACTACGACCGGCAGCTCGGAGCGACGCTGATCCCGGCGGGCATTGCGGGCGCGCGGCAAGCAGCCTGGAGCTACGACGCCGTCGGCTGGCAGAAGGGCCTCAACCCCGACGCTTTGTTCAACACTCAGTATTACCTGGCCCATAACCCCGACGTTGCCGCAGCCCACGTCGATCCACTGATGCATTACGAAAACTATGGCTGGAAAGAGGGCCGTGATCCTTCGGCACAGTTCAGCACGGACAAATACCTTGCCACCTATACCGACGTGCGTGCGGCCGGCATCGATCCGCTGCTGCACTACATCGAGTATGGACAGGCAGAAGGTCGGCAGACTTTCGCAGTGTGAATGTTCGGCTGTTGTCTGATCAGCCTGTTACGCGAAACGGGGTGCGTGGGCGCACCCCGTTCCTGTAAGCGCTAGGCAAGAAGCGATGGGTGCCGAGAGGCACTCAGCATTCCATCAGCGGCGGGTGCATCGCCGGGCCAGGCCGAGGCTGGCTAGCGATGCCCCAAATAGGGCGAGGCTGATCGGCTCCGGTACGGTGAACGGGACGTTAGAGCCAACGATCGCATCGGCCTCGAACGCGACGACGCCGCTGGTCAGGGTCACAGACGTGAACGGCGAGTCAGTCAGCGAAACATATGCGCTTCCGGCCGGACCCTGAAAGCCGTTCGAGGCAAAGCCCGACGCAGCAGTTTGCACCTGCGCTCCACTTACGGTGTCGCCGTTGCTCAACGTGAGCAGGTTGGTGGTGTCAATCGACCCCCACAGCAACGCGAGCGACGTCTGTGCCGTCGTAAATCTAATCGTGATGCTTGCGCCGTTTGCCCCGGTTGACAGATAGTTGCCGGACAAAGCTGCAGTAGTGGTTAAGGACGACCCGTAATCGCCGGTAAGATATTCGGCAGTGCCGCTGCTTGTCACACCCGCCACGGGAATGGCATGCACATTGGCGGTCGTGCCATTGACGACGCCCTGGTTAGCGGGCTCACCGGTAAACGTGACTGTATAACCTGCGCCGGTGATCGTGGACTGCGACGGCGGTGTGATACCGGTGACCGCAATCGGGGTCAGCGTCGATCCAGCTGGAGCAAGTGGGGAAAAGAGGCTAGCGGTGACGATCGGCGTTGCACTTGCAAGCGACGACATACCACACAGAGTGACACCGACAAGAAGAAAGCGGTTCAGCATGAGTTCTTTTGACCTCTAGTACGCGGTTTATGCAACAGGCAAACACTGCTGCCGTGACCAGATTGCATTAACCATGCCAGGTAAAGAAATCTAAATTTTTCAAGTCCTTAAGGATGAAGCAAGTTAGCTTGCGTTAACAAATGTAAGATTTCCTGACATCCCACCCGAAGCAGCACATGGCAACAGGCTTGGCGCGCTTGCATAGCTACCGCACACGAGGCCGGGGTACTGGCTTGGCTCGCCAATAGCCGCCACGAAGAGCCTTGCCCAGGATGAGCGGGACCTGCCGTGCACTTTCCAACGCGATCAGCCGGCCGCTGACTGAATTTTCGAAGAACAGCTTAGTGGCCAAGCGCGGCGTCCGCGCTTTAATCGCATCCGTGAACGCCCGGTAGTAGTAGCAGCGGTCGATCACTGCCTTATGCCGCTGAAGCGCCTTGATGAGGTTGGGATCTCTGATAACAGCTGGGTCGCCGAGCAGATCCTGTTCCATTAGGCGTATCCGCATCAGGTCACCGCTCGTCTGCTCTTCCGTGAGCGAACCCTTGCGAATAGTATAGTGATACATAGCCTCCGGGATCAGCCACCACACCGCGCCACGCAGCAGACAGCGGACGTAGAGCATATAGTCCTCGGCGAACCTGTTGCGCTCGTCGTAGGTGATGCCGTGGGCACGCAGGAACGCGGTGCGGAGCAGCGGCTTGAGGAAGCCATAGCTGACCCGGGGCAGATTAGGGGTGCCGACGTTTCGCTCGATGAACTCTGCGATGCCGAGGCGGCCCGCATGCGGCAACAGTGTACGAGGGATCATTGGGGTATCTGGCACCAGGGCCGCGGCATCGTGCAGGAGAATGTTGTCGGCCACCATGTCTGCATCCTGCGCCTGCGCGACACGGAGCAGTGTGGCAAGGCGATCCGGCGCGTAGCTATCATCAGCGTCAAGCAGGGCGATCCATTCGCCTTGCGCCTCCGCTATGCCATGATTACGCGCGGCGGCCGGACCGCCATTGGTAGAAAGGCGGATCAGGCGAACGCGGCTGTCCTGGGCAGCCTGGTCGAGGACGGTTTTTGCTGTGGTGTCGGTGGAAGCATCGTCAATGATGATGATTTCGATCCGATGCTCGTCCTGCGCCCGCGCGGAGGCAATAGCGGCAGCGACCGTTGCCTCCGCGTTGTAGGCGGGAATAATGACGCTTGCGACAGGCCGATCGCTTGCAGTAGCACGCTCGCCGTTCATCGGCGACCCCGCAAGCGGGCGGCAAGCTTGGCGCTCGCCTTTGGGAGAGCGATCGCCACCTCGCGGCAGATATGGGCGAAGCTGCCGCGGTAAGACACGAGGCTACCGGCGGCCTGTTTGAGGTCCCGGGTCTTAAGGCCAATGGCAAAATTCTCCCAAGCCTTGGCCATCTCGACGGTTTGCAGGTGCGCTTTCATGACCGGTTCGAGCCCTGGGTACTCCCCGGCCCGGGGATGCCTCAACAACCGGCGCTCGGCGGCAATCAGCCAGGCGAGATCGTGCGGCGAGTGGTTTTCGGTGAGTGAGCCCGAGCGCACCGTATAACGATAGAAAGGCTCCGGAGAGACCGCCCAGGTAGCCCCTTCCAGCAGCATCGACAGGCCAAAGATGTAGTCCTCGGCGAAACGGCCCTCTTGGTAGCGGATGCCGTGCTCCAGTAGGAACGAACGCCGTATGACGGGCTTCATGAAGCCGTAGCTGACCCGAGGCTGGCCGCGCCGCACGATGTTGCGCTCGACGAACTCTGCGACCCCGAGCACTTTCGCTTTTGGCAGCCAGGATCGGGGGATCATCGGTTCCTCGGACGCCGGCACCTCCCGGCACAGGAGCAGGTTGTCCGAGACGACGTCCGCGCGGAAGCGTTGGCTCAGCTCAAGCAGGCTGCGCAGCCGGCCGGGGTGATAACTGTCATCCGCATCGAGCACGGCGACCCACTCGCCCCGGGCTTCGGCGAGTGCCCGATTTCGGGCAGCGCCTGGCCCCGCGTTGACGACCGAGGGGATGAGCCGGACCTGGTCATCTCGTGCGGCAATTCCCATGATACAGGCAGCCGTTCCATCCGTCGACGCATCATCGGCGACAAGGATCTCGACATCTGTCTCGGTGCCGGCGCGAACCGACCCAATAGCACGGGCAATGTCGCGCTCCGCATTGAACGCGGGGATGATAACGGTGACACGGGGCATGCTAAGCGCGGACCGGGCCAGCCCCGGCAGTTTCGTACACCCAGCCCATGAAGTCCCAACTCCCCTTTCATTGTGCCTATGCCAAAGGGGTGTGCTACGTTTACACAACATGAGCAATCCCGACTTGCATTCCGACTTGGGTTCCACCTCGGCTTCGAGGGCCGTGCCCATCGTGACGGTCGTTATCCCGGCCTACAATGTTGCCCCCTTTGTCGATGACTGCTTGGACAGCGTCCTCGCTCAGCGTTTCAGCAATTGGGAGTGCTGGGTCGTGGACGACGGGTCTGTCGATGCGACGGCGGCGCAGATCCTGGCCCGGATGGACCCGCGGATCCGGCTTATCCGGCAAGCGAATGCGGGGGTGTCGGCGGCGCGGAACGCCGGACTGGCAAAGGCTCGTGGGCGCTATGCCATGTTTCTGGACGGCGACGACAGGCTGCACCCGCAGGCGCTGGAACGCTTGGTAGCAGCACTTGATGGGCATCCCGAGGCTGCCGTGGCGTTTGGAACACTGGTGAAAATCCTGGCGGACGGAAGCGTTTATCCTGGCCAAAAGCCGCTGGCCCGGCACCGCTACCCGACCGGAAACGTGTTGGCGCGCATGATCGAGGAGAACTTTCTGGCCAATGGCGGCCACGTGCTCGTCCGCACGGCGGCGGCACGGGCGGTGGGCGGCTTCGATATATCGTTGCGCCTGAGCGAGGACTGGGAGTTCTGGTGCCGCCTGGCCGCATTTGGGGAGTTTTTTTTCATCGGGACGGAGCCGGAGGTGTTCAATCTGCGGGTGCACTCCGCCAGCTCGGCCGCGGCCGCGTCCGACTGGGCCAAGCACCAGGCCAGTCTCGAGGCGGTGCTCGGCAACCCAGCGCTGCGTGGCCGGTTTTCGGCGGCAGCCTGGTCGCGCCTGGCACGGCGGGTGCGGGCAAGCCACATGTGGGAGGCGGGCCGGGTTAACTTCACAACGCGGCGGTTTGCGGCCGCACGGCGGCTGATGCTGCGGTCGCTGCTGCTGCATCCGCGGGCTAAGCGCATCATGCTGTTTCTGCTGGCGCAGGCGTCGCAGGCATTGGACTGGCCGCTAGTGTCGCGCCTGCGCTTTGCGGATGCGGATGCGGTTACGGCGAGGCGGGGATAGGGAGTTCCGTCGCCTCAACATGCGCGGCGAACAGATCCTGAACAGTCCACACGGCGCGAGCGAGTGCTGTCGGCCACTCAGATGGCAGAATGCGGGAATGACGGGCTTCCTGATTACCGCCGCTCGCGCGGGCGGCCGCAAGAAGGGCGTCGCGTAAACCTTCAATCGTGGGTAGTCCGGCGATGATGCCGGCCGACATGGCTTCGAGCCGGGCCTGTGTCTTCGGGCCGAACGTGTTGGTCACGGCGCTGCCACGGCAGGCGCCCATTTCCAGCACGGGATAGCTGGTGTGCGGCGAAAGCATTGGGCAGAGTAGAATATCGGACTCGCGGATCAACTTCCCATACTCGTCATACGACAGCCACGGCGCTGGCTCGAGCACGCGGCCGCCCCCGAGCGGCATGGGGCCGAGCGAACTGTCGCCGATGGAGACGAAGCGCCAGCCGGCATTGGCAAACAAGGGGTGTTCCGTTGCGGCCCGCAGCGCCTCGAAGCCGATCCCGAACAGGTTCCGGTCGTTTCCTGGCCGTGCATAGAACAGGAGGCGCTTCAAGCCTGGCACCGGCTCAACCGGGTAAAATAGCCGCTGATCGACTGCGGGCTCGAACACGCCGCAGGTGGCGAGGAACGAGGGATCGGCGAAGCGGCCCGTGCCAGTGGCTGCGAGGTAGTCGGCAAGGAGCTGCTCGTTGATCAGGGCATGGTAGGACATGCCGTAGGTTTCAATCGCTTGCGCATAGGAACTCGACCACGGATAGAAGCTGGGTTCGAAGTCCTGGATAAGGTAGATGAACTCTGACCTTGCCATATCGCCAAGGATGGCCTTGAGGCGGTAGGCTGTCGTCCAGGACGTCGCAAGGAAGATGTCGCGGCGCCCGAGCCGGGCGGGTGCATCGGGCGAGACGGTCGAGGCAAAGGACAAGTTCGGCATGGCCGCCCCGATCCCGGCCAGCACTTGCAGGTGCTGCGAGAGCGCGGCCATGTCGGTGGGCAATGCCTCGTCGACGGCGGTGATGCGGACCGGGATGCCGGACCGGGAGAGCATGAGTGCAATCTGAATAGCCGTGTTCGGGCCGCCCGTCAGTTGGCCGCGGCCCAGCCTAGGCAGCAGCACATTCAGCGACGGCCGGATGTCATTGCCAGGCTCAAATTGGACTTGATAGGGCGGCATCGCATCAAAGCCGAGCAGTTTCTGACGGCGTTTCTCGGGATTTCGCTTATTGTTGCGGTGCTCGAAGAAGTGTTGGGGGTCGCGAAGCATCCACTGCGTGTGGGCCACCATACGGCGGGGGAGTCTGATAAGTTGGCTGATCTGCATCGGCGCTTTCCTCAGTTCGGCAGCTAGGGATCGCAAGCCGGTTGTGGATCTGGTTCAATAAACCAAGGAAAGCAGTTGACCTGCTTGCAACAGCGGCCAGGCGATCCGCCCGCGCTCATGTGCCTGAGTACCCTGTATCCTCAAGGAAACGCGCCGTCGGCACCATACCTTCCTCGAAGCCGAACGCTGGCGTATAGCCCAGTTCCTTGCGCGCTTTGGCCGAAGCGATAAACGCCTTGCCTTGCAAGAACCGAAGGTGACCGGGACTCGGGATATGGGCTTGGCCGCGTTGCTGGTTGGCGGGGCCGAACAGGCGATGGTTCACCTTTCCCCGCAGACACCCCGGCACGACGCGCAGGCCTGCCTTGACCAGCTTGCGGGCCGGCCCGATGTTGGCCACGCGCCGGAGCACCTGTTCTGGATCGGTCGCGAGTCGTTTGATCTTTCCGGCCCTGCTGTTCGCTTGCATAATGGCGTGCCTCGGCCAGTAGGTAGGCCCCTTCGCGCCAACCGCACGCGCCATGCCTTCATAGAAGCCGCTCCAGGTGATTGGGGCCGGACCGGACACGAGGTAGCGTTGGCCAATGGCCTCGGGGCGTATCGCCGCAAGGACCATCGCGCTGACGACATCGTCGACATAGACCGCATTGCAGACCCCCTCGCCACGGTCCGGCAACACGATAGTTCCGAACCGCAACTGCTCGACCGGATCCAGCGTCCAGGGCCGGCAGTATGGCCCATACACGATCGTGGGCTGGATGATCGAGGCGGGCAACTTCTCCTCACGGACGCCCTTCAGCACCCTCGCTTCCAGCTGCAGCTTGGTATGCGCGTAACCCTCGGTGGCCGGGGTGGCCGGCATGTCCTCCCCGACCACGCCGTCGTCCGGGACATCATACACAACGAAACTACTTACATAGACAAGGCGCTGGCAGCCATCCGCCAGGCATCCGGCGATCAAGGCCTCCAAAGCAGCGGAGTTCCAAGCCGTGTTGCCCCAATCATAGGCGAGATGGAACACGATGTCCGTCCCATGCAGCGCAGCGCGCACGGCCTGGGTGTCCGCCAGGTCCAGCCTGCTGACCCGCGCGCCAGCGCGATGCAAGCGCGTGCCGGCATTCATGCCTCGGATCAAGCACGTGACCTCGGCGCCGTTCCGGGCAAGCCGCTCCACCAATCGTCCGCCGATGAAGCCAGTGGCCCCCGTGACCGCGACGGTGACTCCTGGAAGCAGCACCGGAAGGCTAGTCTCGCCGTTGTTCGCTAGGTCCATGTTCTGTCTCTCCGTCCGCACGAAACGTGAGCACGTTTCGGCCGCCCGATATATGCGTTGCTACCACGCAGGTCGAAAACGATTTTGCGCAATGGAGACTTGTCGGGAAACTTTCAAGGCAGGGCGCGACAGAATGGGCAAGCTTGCAGAACGCGAACTGCCTGGCCTATTAAAACTGAGTTGGACGGCATGTTTGCCGTCTAAGCTGCTAGTAAAGTAACGTAAAGGTTTCCTCCCGAATTGACAGCGAACGGCGTGCTTGGATTTGAACGACTGATTATCGTGAGGTCGTCGTCTACAGACGACGCCGCCGTCAGACTTCAATCACAGCCCTTGCTTAACGGCTTTGAAGCCGTAGCCGGCGTTGCGGTTTCGGTTGTAACACCAGTTGAGGGCGCTGAGCTGGTCATCGATCGGCCGTCTTGTATTTTGTTTCACTACATTGATTATGCTGCCGTTCATCTAATCCGTAATAGAAAACAGAAAGCCGCAACAGTTATAGTATGTTTGTGCTGTGATATTTATTCTTACCAGCCCTATATTGATGTTCACGACTTAGTTGACTTTTACGTGGCTCCGACTGATCTGCATCGGCGTATTTTGGCCAGCCAATTTTACAAGCCGGTTTACGTATTACCCGAGTGCGTAGACCCGATCGCGTCCGGCGCGGTGAATCGTCCGCCATCGCGAGATGTGTTAAGCAAGCGCGTACTTTGGTTCGGGTACTCCGAAAGTTTCATGAAAAGCATGTCGTCGATCATACCGGTGATTGATCTAGCTATCGCTGCTGGCGATATTGAGAGCTTCGAGATCATGGTTGATAAAGAGAATTTTGTTCGAAAATATGGCAGCACGCTCGGGCTGACCATGCACGATTACAGCAATGAAGGTTTTTTGGAGGCGGCGGGCCGCTTCAATTACGTCATTCTTAGCCATTTCGTACTTGATCTAACAATGAACTCTTATATCAAGTCACCAAACAAGGCCATCACGGCGATTTTGGCGGGCCTAATCCCAATCTGCTCGGATACGCCAGCCTACCATGGGGTGCTTAGCCGGTTTGGGCTCGACCGTCTGCTTTTCTCTTCGCCTCTGCAGCTGGGTTCGATCTTGAAGGCCCTTGATCCAGTCGCCGACTCGAAATTGGTGCGCGAGTCGGGTGCCGCCGCCTCCCTCATCCAGGAAGGTGCAGATCAGCAGGTTTGCAAATGCTTTTCGCGCGTGCTCGCCAGTTTCGCCGCAAGGGAGCCGAAGCCTGCCTATGAAACCTTGTCCCCGCAGGAGATGCGGCCGGAGTTGCCCAAACCGCCGCTGCCGTCGTTGCGCGAACACCTTCGCGGCCTAATCCCGAGCGCGCGCCGTTCACTGGATCAACGCTTACAGCGGTTCGTCCAGAAATGAAATCCAGAGCCGCTCATGGCATTAAGTGAAGCGGCGTGAGACAGTCTGGCCGTCTTCACAACCAAGGCAGACCAAGTATGCCCAAAATGCGGCTTATTGGGTGTAGACAGGGACGAGTTCGATAGATGGTGCATGGAATCGGCCCATGCGAGCTCGATAATTAAGCGGGAGACACTACTTGGCCCAAGCCGATATCGACGTGGTGATCCCAGTTTATAACGGATCGACAACGCTCGAAAGCGCGATCGGGTCCATCCAGTCTCAAACCTTCCGCAACATCCGCATTATCGCCGTCAACGACGGCTCGACGGACGATAGCCAGGCGAAGCTCGAGCAGATGGCCGCCGCCGACTCGCGAATCACAATCCTGAACCGTCCCAATGGCGGGATCGTCGATGCGCTGAATGCCGGGTTTGCGTTTGCTGAGGCGGACATCGTCGCGCGTCATGACGCCGACGACCTTGCAGTACCGGACCGTTTCGAACGCCAGTTTCAATACCTTCGCGACCATCCGCAGTGCAACGCCGTATCTGGCGCGATCATGCTCATGAACGAACACGGCCACATCTATGGCAGGCTTTCAGGCCTGTCCAAACCCGACGAGGCGGACCCGTTCTATTACCCGCAGATCGAACCCTACCTAGTCCACCCGTTCCTGATGGTTCGCCCGGCCGCTGTGGCCGCGGTCGGCGGATATCGGCACGTCTATCATGCGGAAGACACGGACCTGTACTGGCGCCTGCAGGAAATCGGCCAGATCGCCAACATGCCGGGTCTGATGGGTTACTATCGCGTCCACAACCAGAGCGTGACGGGCGCTTCCACGCTCAACGGCCGGATCGCGGCGATGAGTTCGCAGCTTTGCGGGCTGGCCGCCATCCGTCGGCGCGGTGGGCGTCCAGACCTGTCGTTCCCGCGTGATGCCGTGACGGAGTACAAGGCTGCCGGCATCCTCGATGCGATCGTAAGGCTTGGCTCGCGCGGGCTTGACGCCGAGGAAGCGGCCCGGCTCACCACCGCCACGGCCTGCAAGCTGCTGGAGCTTGCAGCCTACCGGCCGTACGAACTGACCCAGGCGGATTGCATATACATTCGGCGCGTCGTAACCGAAGCGCTGCCGGGTATGTCGCCAAAGAACCGCGGCACAGCCGTAAGACAGCTCTCGGGAACGGCAGCTCGATTGTCAGCGAAGGGACAGGTCGCGAGCGCATTCCGGCTTTGCCCGCCTCGATACTACGCTCAAGCTGCGATGCGCCTCGGGTTTCGCTTCACGCTGCCGCCCCCTGCCCGCGAGTTTCTCCGCGAGCTTGCGGCGCGTGCGTCGTCAGCCAACTGACGGGCTTAGGCGAGCACGGACGACCTGCCGCCCTTTGGCCATGAAGCGTCCGAGTTCTTCGAACAGCGGATGGTCGAGCAACTTCAGCGCAGCCAGCCAAAGTATGACTCCTGTCAGGACAGCAGGCACGATGAACACGAGCGGGACAGCGGTCGACCAGTGGAAGACGGTCATGAGCGCAAGGGCCGGTCCGCACGCGGCAGCCGTAACGACGGTGCTGCGCCGATAAACCCGAGTAAAATCGGTCCAACGTGTGTCGGTCAGCCGCTCCGTGGTCGGACGGTATAGCATGTTCGAGAACAAGGCTTCGACTGCACGGGCCAGAGCGGCGCCAGTCAAGCTGATGAGGCAGCCGCCCATAAAAAGAACGAGGCCAACCGCGGTGCGGATCAGCTCGAAGCGCACTTGGCGGTCGGTTTCGTTGCAAACGATGAACACTTCCGGAGTCATGGTTAGCGAGACCAGCACCATAGCCGCCATGGCAAGGCCAGCCAGCGGAGGCGCGGCAGGCACCCAGGCTTGCCCATACACGACGGAGATGAACGGCCCGGCAAGGATTGCGAGGCCAGAGAAGGCGGGCCACAACACGGCGGTCAAGACCTCGACCGTGCGCAGGTAGACCGTACGGAGGCTTAGGTCGGCGCGACGTTGGTCGGCCAGGGCCACCATCATGACCCGGGCAATAACACCGTGGATGTTGAACCATAGTAGGTTGTGGAGGTTGTTCGCACGACCCCACAGGCCAAGCGCTTCGAGCCCAAGCAGGCGGCCCAAGGCGAAGTCTGATAGGCGGCCGGCAAAGGCGCTGACGCCATTGATCATCAATTGCTGCATCCCGAACCTCAGCAACGGGTGCCATTGGGCGGTGCTCATGCGCAGGCTGACATGGTGGCGTCCCGCGACCATGACGCCCGCCGTACCCGCCACCGACCCGGCAACGGCACCCCAAGCAATGCTCATGTAGCTGTTGCCAGCAAAGGCAAGCCAGAGCGTGACGGCGGTCGAGACGATCGTGCTGGTGACAGTCAATCCCGCGATCGTGCGGAACTGGCCCTGCCGTTCCAACATGGCAAACGGGCGGAACTGAAAGATCGAGACCAAAGGCGTGATAGCAAGGACGAGCATGACGTTGCGGACGCCAGGCTCTCTGAGCAGCACGCCGCCGAACAAGCTGAGCCCGACGATGCCGATGGCAAGCAGCACCGACAAGAGGACGTTCATCGTGAACGCGCCGGCAATCATCTCAGCGTCGGCCTGGGCCTCACGGATAATATACTGGGTGAGCCCGAACGACTGAATGATGCCGATGATACCGATGACGGCGGCAGCAATGGCGTAGACACCCATCTCATAGGGGGTCAGCAGATGGGCAAGCACGACGGAACCGCCAAACTGAAGGACGAACAGCCCCCCTTGGGAAGCGAGCATCCAGGCCAATGAACGACGGACTGACAAGGGCTCTCCTAACGATGGACGTAGCGCCGGGCTGGGCGGAGATGCCAGCGCCCTGACTTATCTTGCGGCCAGGATAGGCAGATTGGCCGGGCGGGGAACGGCCTTTGTCGACAAGCGCTGCTTGAGGTGTTCGGCTAGACGGATGGCAAGCGCCACGATCATCAAGGTCGGGTTGGCGTGGCTGTCGGTCACGAACACGGAACTACCGGCGACGTAAAGCCGGTCGACCCCATGCACCTGGCAGTTCGCGTCGACGACGCCTGACCTTGGATCCTCCGACATGCGTGTCGTGCCGCTCGGGTGGCATCCGTCGACGAAGTTGGCGTCCATGTAGCGGCTTTCCCGCACCCAATTAGCAAGGTGGATTTTTGGCAGGCCCAAACGCTCGAATTCGGCGGCGATTGCTCGCGCCAGCACGGCCTGGGAGTGGCCTTCCTGTTCGCTGACCTGCCAGGCGACGCGTGCCACCGGTAGGCCCAGCCGGTCCTTGTTCTCACCGAGCTGCACCCGGCTATCGGGATTGGGGACCTGCTCGCACGAGACAAGGAAGCCGATGTTGTCGACCTTGCGCCGAGTCTTTTGGTGCTTGACTAGGTTAGTGTACAATGCGCGGGCGATATGGCGTGGATGGGTCACGATCGTCGTCAAATCGTGCAATGCGCGGTCCCGCGGTCCCTTGCGGAGGCGGTTGATTGCTTCGAACGGGTCGTCAGCCGACGTCACTTCGTAGGGCCAGGCCGCCGTGTTGAGCAGGCGCTCCGCTCGTTGCCGCTCGGGGCTGAGCGCGAAACCGTAGCTGAAATCATGGCGGCCCCGCTGATTGTTAGTCTTGAAGGGTCCGAACAGGTCCCGGAACCGGTTCGCGTCGGCGAGGTCCACGCGGGCAATCAACTCGAAATCGCGCGGATGGTCCATGAGGTAGCGGCCAACCAGGCCGTGGTCGTTGCCGAGACCATTTGGGCGGATCCGGTTAGAAAACAGCAGCACGCGCGGGTTTTCGATCCCGCCGGTGCAGAGCACGACGGCGCGGGCCCGCACGAGGCGGCGCTTGCCGTTGCCGTCGGTCACTTCGACGCTTTCGATCTCCTGGCCGGACGGGCCGGTATTGAGGTGGGTCACGGTGGCATGGACGAGCACCCAAAGATTTGCGTTCCTGCGTGTTGTCAGGACTTGGCCGAAATCGATATAGGCCGGGTTCTCCCACCAAATCGAGTGCATGAGCGCCGGATCAGTAGGCGGCCGAGGTTGCGGCGCTGGTGGAATGGGGCAGCGTCGTGTCCCATCGTAGTAAGGACCGGAGCCGAGATGCTCGGACGCCCGGTTCACATACGGCGCCATCGCCCCCGCGGCGAACGGCCATCCCGACAGCGGGACCCAAGGCCGTTCCTCATAGTCGACATCGTCGAACGGGATGCACCGCCCGTTCCACATACGCGACGTGCCGCCAAGCACGCGCGACCGGCCCTTGAACAAGGGCCGCCCGACATCCTCGATCTCATTGAGCACCTCAATATCGGGATCAACCGTTTGGCCACCGCTTTCGAGCATCAGGATGCGCAAATTGGTCGACCCTAGCTGTTCCGCGATCGTCCAACCCGCCGGGCCGCTCCCGATAATGCATAAATCCGTCTCGATCGGCGTGTTCTCCTCAATGACCCGAAGGTCGTCAATGCTCATCGGCCACCTCGATCCATCGACTAGGTTATATCTTCATACCCAGATTGCTGCAATGCAGCATTGTCCGGATTACCCCCGCATAGCAGGACCTGAGCGGGAACAGATGACCAGACACCGCCGAGCCACCGCCAGTATTGTCCGGAGGCGGCGCGCTTGCACCGGCACGACGGTCCCGATAAGGCAGGGATGGCAGCGCTAGCCGGGGTGTCGCGTGAGTCAGGCCATTATCGATGTCGTCATCCCTGTCTACAACGGAGCCGCGACCGTCGAGAGCGCCATCGCCTCCATCCAGGCACAGACTGTGCGCGACCTCAGGATCATCGTCGTCAACGATGGGTCGACCGATGCGAGCAAGGCCATCCTGGAGCGGATGGCGTCCGCCGACGGCCGGATCGTGCTGCTCAACAAGCTTAATGGCGGCATCGTCGATGCGCTCAATGACGGGCTCGAAGCGTGCACGGCGGAGCTGGTGGCCCGGCACGACGCCGACGACCTGGCCGTGCCGGACCGCTTCGAGCGGCAACTCGGCTGGATGCAAACGCATTCCGACTGCAGCGCCGTATCGGGCGCGGTGATCCACGTGAACGAGGCCGGGCTGGAACTCGGGCCCAAGGAGGTGCCGGATGACCCGGCGATGGCAGACGCGCTGCTATACCCGCAAAAAGAGCCTTACCTGATCCATCCGTTCCTGATGGTGCGGCGGGCAGCGGTGTCGGCGGCCGGCGGCTACCGGCATGTGTTCCATGCCGAGGACACGGACCTGTATTGGCGGCTGCAGGAGCGGGGCAAGCTTGCAAACATGCCGGGCCTGCTCGGCTATTACCGCGTGCATGGCCAGAGCGTCACGGGCATATCGACGCTCAACGGGCGGATTTCAGCGATGAGTTCGCAACTGAGCGGGCTATCGGCGCTGCGGCGGCGCGCGGGGCGGGCCGACATCGCCTTTCCGCGCGGGGCGCTTGCCGAGTACAAGGCGGTCGGCAGCGTGGAGGGGGTTGTGGCGCTAGGCGCGCGGGGGCTCGAGCAGGAGGAGGCGGTGCGGTTGGCGGCGGCGACCTCGGCCAAAATGCTGGAATTGTCGGCATACCGACCCTACGAGTTGGACAGTGCGGATTGCGCCTTTATCCGGAGATCGCTGGGCCGGGCGATGGCTACGATGGACAGAAAGAACCGGGCGTTGACGATCCGCCGGATCACGGGCACGGCGGCGCGCCTGACAGCAGCAGGGCGCGTCGTGGAGGCCTTAAAGCTGTGTCCACCGGGGTTGTATCCGCAATTTGCAAGCCGGCTGGCGCTGCGGGCAGC
>CAXTOB010000017.1:19688-21467 GCA_964245505.1 uncultured Acetobacteraceae bacterium
CCGGTACACGCTGCGCAGGCTGGCGCGGCGCCCGGCTGTGGTGAAGTGATTGGGGTAACACAGGCACTATGTTCAAGCGTAAGCGTTAAGCATTCCTTAAGTAAATTTCAGTAATATAAAAGTAAGTCTGCAAACAAATCTCGACGTTAAGGGTTCTTGGGCAATAGCAAAACTTATGTTACTGCTCAATTCCCATTAGAGAGCGACTACAATGCCAACAACATCCACGAAATTCCCACTTGGCGTTTATGTCGGCAATCCCAATGGTAACGACGCGACGCAAGAGGCCACGTTCGTGTCGCAATACAATGCCTTTGTGGCCGACATGGGCGGTGCCCGCCCGCTATTCATGGACACTTTCACCGACTTTACCCAGGACCCTTCGCAATGGGCGTCCAACGCCAGCTGGGACGCCTGGAGCTGGAGCCTGACCGGCAGCACCATCGTCGGCCCTGGTTCGGGCGTCATCCCCGTGATCGGGCTGCCGCTCGCCTCTAGTGCCGGCGGATGGGCCAACACCGACACATTCTTCCAGCAAATCGTCGCCGGGCAATATGACGCCGACTACAAGGGCGTGGTCGATGCCTGGGCCAAAGCCGGCTACACGACCGCCCAGTTCCGGCTCGGCTATGAATTCGACGGCAACTTCATGCCGTGGGGACCAGGCAACAGCAGCAGTGCAACGGTTAACGCCGACTTCGTCGCCGCCTTCCAGCACGTCGCTAACCTCGTGCACACCGAGTCGGCCGCTGACGGCATCACCGGCCAAGTTGTCTGGAATCCGGCCGACATCAACTGGTCCGCGACGCCGCCGGCACAGCTTTACCCCGGCGACAAATACGTCGACATCATCTCGACAGACACCTACTCGCCGATTTACCCGAACGACTACACGGATTGGTCGACCGGCGGCACCACGCAGATCAGCGCGGCTGCTTGGTCCTCCAACGCGGTCGACCGCGCGCATTTCTGGCAATATGCCAACGCTAGCCAATACAATCCCACACCCGGCCTGAGCGCAGCAGGATGGTCCTTCCAGGACGCGGTCAACTTCGCCCTGCTGCACAACAAGCCGCTTTCGGTGTCCGAAACCGGATCCGGGCCCGCCGGCTCGTCGACAGGCCCGGCCGATGACCCAGCATTCCCCAACTGGCTCGCAGGCGCCCTGACACAGGCGCAAAATGAGGGTGTCCACATCCAGAACGTCAACATTTGGGACTACACTGCTAACGACGGCGATTGGAATTTCACCAACGGCTCCAAGCCACTCGCCGCCGCCGCCTGGGGTGCCGATTTCGGCGCGACCTCAGGCCAGCCCAGCACAACAGTCGTGATACCCGCAACGGTCGGCAGCGGTTCGGACAGCCTCGTGCTGCAGGTCAGCGAGGACGCCTGGCAAGGCGACGCCCAATTCACCATCCAGGTCGATGGCAAGCAGATCGGCGGCACGCAAACCACGACCGCATCCCACGCCGCTGGCCAGGCTCAGGCCGTTACCGTGCTTGGCAGTTTCAGCGGCAGCCACACCGCCACCGTGACGTTCCTCAACGACGCCTATGGCGGCTCCGCCAGCATGGACCGCAACCTCTATGTCAATGGCGCCACCATCGATGGCGCTGCCATCTCCGGCGCATCGTTGAATGAATACTCGGGCGGCCCGCAAAGCTTCGCGTTCACCGGCCCGGCGCCCACATCAACCACGACACCCATCACACCCGCAACGATCGGCAGCGGTTCGGACAGCCTCGTGCTGCAGGTCAGCGAGGACGCCTGGCAAGG
>CAXTOB010000017.1:21567-31042 GCA_964245505.1 uncultured Acetobacteraceae bacterium
CATCTCCGGCGCATCGTTGAATGAATACTCGGGCGGCCCGCAAAGCTTCGCGTTCCACTCGCCGCAAACGACATCGTAGCCACGCCGGCATGAACTCTGGGCCGGGCAGGCAAGCAATAGCGCTTGCGGCCGGGGGAGTGACGTTGCACGATAGTGGGCCTAGTTAGGGGCGGACCGGGTCATGCAGCGTTCAATCGGCAACGCGCGGGTCATCCTCTCAATCCAGTATCTGAGGGCATTGGCCGCGCTTGGCGTAGCGATCTACCATATCGGCAATCATGCGGGCGTATCGTTCGAAGTGGGCGCGGCCGGCGTGGATCTGTTTTTCCTCATCAGTGGGTTTATCATGTGGACCGTCACGGTTGGTAGACGGTCCGGTCCATGGCTGTTCCTGTCCGACCGTATAACGCGGATCGCGCCACCATACATCCTTCTCACCGTCCTCACCTACCTGACAGCGCGCTATGTCCCAGCGGTGTTCCCCAACATGCGAACAAGCCTGTCGCATGCCGCCTTATCGGTGCTGTTCGTGCCGCATGTCGACCCGCAGGGCACTAGCTTTCCGCAGATTGTCTCGGGCTGGACACTGAATTACGAGATGTTCTTTTACGTGGTGTTTGCAATCATGCTTCTCGTGCCGGAGCGTGCGCGGGTAAAGGTGAGCACGGCGGTGCTGATTTTCCTGCCTGTGGCCGGTCTGCTGATGGGGGGCAGTTCGCCGATTGTGAGGGCTTACACGAGTCCGCTGCTGCTCGAGTTCTGTGCCGGGCTTTGGCTTGGGACCACTTGGAGGAATGGATGGCTTCCGGGGGCTGTCTGGGGCGGGATCAGCTTGGCCATGGGCGTTGCGGGATTTGCCTCGTGGCAGGTGCTGCAGGGAACGGACCCTGGCGCCTGGCGGGCCTTGGTGTGGGGGCTGCCGGCGTTGCTCGTCGTCGGCGGCGCTCTGGCGGTCGAGCGACAGAAAGAAGTGGCGGGCTTCTGGCCGGTGTTGCTGATAGGGAATGCCTCCTACTCGATCTATCTTGTTAATGCGTTCACTACGGCCGCCGCGTGGCGGCTTATGCGTGGCTTGCCCCTGCCGCTCTACTATGTGGGCGGGATCGCCGCCTCAGTGGCGGGCGGCCTCGCATTTTGGTGGGTCGTGGAACGTCCGTTGACGCGGATGATCCGACAACGGCTGCACCGGCCGATCCCAATTTCGGAAGCGGTGCCGCCGGCAGTATCTGCCGCATCTTAGGGGGCCAGAACTGTCAATCAGCGTTGAATAGTTTCCAGGGTGTGGAGTGACCCCTTCCGGGCGGACAGTTTCAGGCTGGGGTTTTGACCCGCTGGTGGGCGTGTTGCTCCTCGAACTGCACAGGGCTTCGATAACCGAGAGCGGAGTGCAGCCGCTTGCTGTTGTAGACCTCATCGATGAACCGCGGCAGGTCGTCCGCGACATCGGCGAAGCTCTCGTAGTCCATCCGGTAGACGGCCTCCACCTTGAGCGTTTTCATGAAGCTCTCGGCTTTGGCGTTATCATAGGGTTGCCACGCCGTCCCATTGACCCCTTCAGATCGTGTTTGGCCAGTTTCTTCCGGTAGCGATCCGCTGCGTATTGGGCGGATTCAACTGGTCGTCGCAACAGCTGGTGGGGGGCGGAAGCGATGGCAGGTCGGCGGCGTTCAGATCGGGCTTTACGGGCAAAGCTAAGATCACCTGGTCGGCCGCCTGTGGCGCGGCGGGAAGACCGACGACGGTTCTGGGCGTTGATCGCCACGGGCTTGTCGAGCGAGGACGCAGCATTGGGGGTTGGAATATCGCAGCCGGTCGGGTTCCGCTGGTTTCGCGAGACGGGTGGGATGGCTCCGTCGCACCTGTCACGATCCGCGGGGGCGCCATCTGGGCGATATCTCTGCTTTGCGGATCGGGAGGAGATCGCGGTGCTGCGGGCACAGGGATTGGGCGTCCGGGAGGTTGCACGTCGTCTCGGACGCGCGGCCTCGACGGTGTCGCGGGAGCTGCGGCGCAACGCAGCGACGCGGGGCGGCAATCTGGACTACCGAGCGACGATCGCTCAATGGCATGCAGAGCGGGCAGCGCAGCGACCAAAGCCTGCGAAGCTTGCCATCAACCCGGCATTGCGGGCCTACGTACAGGATCGGCTGGCTGGTGCCGTGGCCGCACCGGGCGGGGCAGCGGTGCCTGGGCCGACGGTGCCATGGCGAGGCCGACGGCATGGGCGACGACAGAACCGGCGATGGGCTATGGCTTGGAGCCCGCAGCAGATTGCCGAACGCTTGCAGCTCGACTTTCCAGGCGACAGCACTATGCGCATCAGCCACGAGGCCATCTACCAGGCGCTCTACATCCAGGGCCGGGGTGCCCTGAAGCGTGAACTGACGGCGTGCCTGCGCACGGGCCGGGCGTTGCGGGTGCCGCGGGCACGCACGCGTGGCTGTGGCAAGGCGTTCATTACCCCGGAGGTCCTGATCAGCGAGCGCCCGGCAGAGGCTGAGGACCGCGCCGTGCCGGGCCACTGGGAAGGAGACCTCATCCTGGGCCTGAACAGTTCCGCCATCGGCACCCTGGTGGAGCGCACGACGCGGTTCACGATGCTGCTGCACCTGCCGCCGATGCCAGGCCATGGCGAGGGACCGCGCGAGAAGAACGGCCCTGCACTGGCTGGACACGGGGCGGAGGCGGTGCGGGACGCGATCGCACGCGAGATCACGACCCTGCCGAAGCAGTTACGCCGGTCGCTGACGTGGGACCAAGGCGCGGAGATGGCGCAGCACGCCCGGCTGCGGGTCGACACGGGCCTGGCAATCTACTTCTGCGACCCACGCAGCCCGTGGCAGCGCGGCACGAACGAGAACACCAACGGCCTGCTACGGCAGTACTTTCCGAAAGGCACGCACCTCGGTGCCCATGGCGCAGACGACCTCAAGGCAGTAGCGGCTACGCTGAACGGCAGACCACGCAAGACGCTGGGATGGAAAACGCCCGCCGAAGCCCTCGACGAGCTCCTGCGATCAGGTCAGGCTGGTGTTGCGACGACCAGTTGAGGCCGGGCTCCACATCGGCGTCCAAATGGAGTTCTGACTCAATTTTGCTGAACTTGGCGTGCTGGGTTCCTGGTCAGCGAGGGACTCGACAGCATGGCCAGAAACGTCGATCCGACGGCTTTGATCCCGCCAGGGGTCGTCCTGGAGAGCGTGGACGAGACCGGCACGACGGTGGTGATGACGGTGCGACCATCAACAGTGACGGGGATATGCCCTGGCTGTGGTGGCACCAGCCATCGAGTGCATAGCCGCTCCACGCGGAGCTTTTCGGATCTTCCGCTGAGCGGGCGCCCTGTGAAATTGAAAGCTCCTCGTCCGGCGGTTCCGCTGCGACCATGCCCTTTGCACCCGGCGTATCTTCTCCGAACGGTTCGTGGTCGCGACGCCGTGGGCCCGGTGTACGGCCCGGCTGGACGAGATCGTCCATCACCTCGGCCTGGCGCTTGGCGGCCGTCCGGCCGCGAGCTTTGCCCAGCGGCTCCGGCTGCCGGTCAGCAATGATACCTTGCTGCGGGTGGTCCGGCGCGGTGGAAGCCTGGGGTTCGCGCCGCCGCAGGCGGTCGGGATCGACGATTGGGCATGGAAACGCAACCACCGCTACGGCACGCTGATCTGTGACCTGGAGCGGCGGCGCACCATCGCCCTCTTGCCCGACCGGGAGCCCGCGACGGCGCAGGCCTGGTTGTCCGGCCAGCCGCAGATCGAAATCGTGACCCGCGACCGCGGCGGCGCCTACGCCCTGGCCGCAGCACGGGCGCTACCTGATGCGATGCAGGTAGCCGATCGTTGGCACCTGATGGAGAACGCCAGCCAGGCATTCCTGGCCGCAACCCGCGCCTGCATGCGCCAGGTGCACGCGGCTGTTGGCGCCGCCACGGTCGATCCCCGGCTGCTGACCGCGGCGGAGAAGCTCCAGTATGAGGGCTACCTCCGACGTGAGGACGCCAACGCCGCGGTGCTGGCGCTGCACAAGGCGGGCAAGCCGATCAAGGAGATCGTCCGGTGCACCGATCATAGCCGCGGAACGGTGCGGCGCATCCTGCGCGGCCAGCGGGCCGAGGTGTTCCGCACGCGGGAAAGCTCGCTCGACGCACATCTCCCCTGGCTGGACGCGCGCTGGGCGGCTGGAGCCCGCAACGGCGCCGCGCTGTGGGGGAGCTTCGCGGTCTCGGCTTCCGCGGCTCGCTGCGCGTCGTCGCGGAGTGGGCCACACGCCGCCGCCGGTCAGAGCAGGTCAACGTCGAGGGGCTGAGCCGCGTCCCGTCCGCCCGCACCGTGGCACGCCTGATGACCATGGCGCGCGACAGCCTGTCCAAGACGCAGACAGTGACGGTGGCGGCCATCAAAGCAGCGGTGCCTACCCTGGTCCAGGCCCGGGAGATCGTCGACGCCTTCCACACCCTGATCCGCCGGAAGCAGGAAGCAGCATTGGATGCCTGGCTCGACAGGGCCGCAGCCAGCCTCCTGGCTCCGTTCGCGCGCGGGCTCGCTCGGGATCAGCTCGCCGTCCGGGCCGCCATCGCCTCCGCTTGGTCCAACGCACAGGCTGAGGGGCAGATCAACAAGCTGAAGGTGATCAAACGCCAGATGTATGGCAGAGGCAACCTCGACCTGCTCCAGGCCCGCGTCATCGCGGCAGGCCGATGATCGTCATCGAAATTGCGTCAGAACCAAACCTGCAGGCGTGTTCGAAGCGTCTCGCACGCTGGAGGCTTACGCGGCCGTGGATGCTGCGCCTACCCCGTCCAACGCCATCTTGAGCCACTCCCGCAGCTTGGACCAGCGCCGCCGTCCGCCTCGGTTCCGGACCGCGATGGCCAGCGCCCGCCGTTGCCCGACCAGCACCACCAGCCGCTTGCCCCGGGTCACACCCGTGTAGAGCAGGTTGCGGGCCAGCATGGCATAGTGCTGGGTGGTGAGAGGGATCACCACGGCCGGATACTCGGACCCCTGCGCCTTGTGGATCGTGGTCGCATACGCCAGCACCAGCTCGTCCAGCTCACCGAAGCCATAGACCACCTCGCGCCCATCGAAGGTAACCCTGAGCTCGCCCTCCTCGGCATCGAGGCCGCTCACCACGCCCAGGTCGCCGTTGAACACGTCGCGCTCGTAGTTGTTGGCCACCTGCATGACCTTGTCGCCCGGGCAGAAGGTCCAGCCGAACCGCTCCACCCGCGCCTCGCCCGACGGGTTCAGCGCCTGCTGCAAGGCGAAGTTCAGCGCCCGCGCGCCCAGCCCGCCCCGGTTCATGGGGCACAGCACCTGCACGTCGCGCACCGGGTCGAGGCCGAACCGGGCTGGGATCCTGTCGCGCACCACGGCCAAGAGCTTGCGCACGCCCTGTTCCGGGTCAGAAGCGTCCACGAAAAAGAAGTCGGACCCGTCCACCGCCTCGAGCTCTGGCAGTTGGCCGCGGTTGATCCGGTGTGCGTTGACCACGACCCTGCTTTGGGCCGCCTGCCGGAATACCTCCGTCAGCCGCACGACCGGCACTGCGTCCGAGGCGATCACGTCCGCCAGCACCTGCCCCGGTCCCACGCTGGCCAGCTGGTCCACGTCGCCCACGACCAGCAGCGCCGCCCGGTCCGGCAGCGCCCGCAGCAGTGAGCGCATAAGGGGGACGTCGACCATGCTGCTCTCGTCCACCACGAGGAGGTCACACTCGAGCGGGTGTGCCTCGCCACGTTTGAACCCACCCGTCTTGGGGTCGGCCTCCAGCAGCCGGTGCACCGTCCGGGCTTCCAGCCCCGTGCTCTCGGCCAGACGCTTGGCCGCCCGGCCCGTGGGCGCACACAGGGCCACGTCCACCCCCTTGGCCCGCAACACGAGGAGCACGGAGTTGACCAGAGTCGTCTTGCCCACGCCGGGACCGCCGGTGATGACCAGCACCTTGGACCGTGTCGCCAGCCGCAGCGCCTCGCGCTGAGTGGGGGCAAGCACTAAGCCGGTGCGGCCTTCCACCCAGGGGATCGCGCGCTCCACGTCGATGGCGGGCCAGGGTGTCCCGCCCGCGCCCAGGGCACGCAGCCGTTCGGCGATGGACTGCTCGGCCCGGTAAAGCCCGGCCAGGAACACGCACCGCTGGTCCTCGACCGTGTCGGCCACCAGCTCGCCCGCGCCCAGCTCCAAAGCCAGCGCCGTCTCGATCAGCCCAGGCTCCACCTCGATCAGCTTGGCCGTGAGCGCCATCAGCTCGGCCTTGGGCAGGCCGCAGTGCCCGCCGTCCATGGCCTCGGCCAGCGCGAAACTGATCCCGGCCCGCACGCGCACCATAGCGGTCCTGGCGATGCCAAGCCGCTCGGCCACCCGGTCCGCGGTCAGGAAGCCGATACCCCGGATGTCGCGCGCGAGACGGTAGGGGTTCTCGGTGATGAGCTGAACGGCCTCGGTGCCGTAGGTCTTGTAGATGCGCACCGCCCGGCTCGTGCCGACGCCGTGGGCGTGCAGGAACAGCATGATCTCGCGCACCACCTTTTGCTCGGCCCAGCCCGCGACAATGCGCACGGCCCGCTTGGGGCCGATGCCGGTCACCTCGCGCAGCCGGGCCGGCTCCTGCTCGATCAGGTCGAACACCGCTTCCCCGAACGCCCCAACGAGCTTCTTGGCATAGACCGGCCCGATGCCGGGGATCATGCCGGAGCCGAGGTAGCGCTCGATGCCCTCCAGGGTGGTGGGCGGGGTCGCCTTGAGGAACGCCGCCTTGAACTGCAGGCCGTGCGTGCGGTCCGTGACCCAGGTCCCGCTCATCTGCACCCACTCGCCGGCCGCGATCGTGGCAGCATGGCCCACCACGGTCACGAGGTCGCGTTGGCCGCGCGCTTTGATGCGCAGCACGCAGAAGCCGCTGTCGGCGTTGTGGAACGTCACACGCTCCACCACCCCGGCCAGTGCTTCCGCAGGTGGGCCAATTGCGGAGGAGGGGAGTGCCGTAGTTGCCACGGCAGGAGTTTAGCGCAGGTGCACCGGGATCAGGCCAGGTCAGGTGGACCGCGGCCTCAGTGCCGGGTCGGGGAGGTCAGCGTGTCCACCTTGTCCAGGAATGTGCGCATGCCTTCGTGCTCCACGGCCGCCTCGAACGCCTCGTAGGCGGCCCGGTTCGTATCGAACAGATCCTCCCAGACGGTCGACGTGCCAGCTTAGTTGACCACCTCGAGCACCCATCGCCAGTCGCTCTCCAGGCGGTAGATCTCCAGCCGCACCGTGATCGCCTGGCGGGTCACTGGCCCGGAGTAGGTCGACCTCACCAGCTCGGGGTCACGGTCCTTTGGCCTCTCCTGCCTACCAGCGCCGACTACCTGATCGCGCTGCTCATTCTTCAAAGGCTGGCAAGGGGTGTGTGCAAGCCTATAACGTGAACACTGACGTTCATCCACGGAGTTGTCCCCGCAATCTGTGGGTAACCTTGTTGCGCCCTACCACTCGCCTCGATGACGTGGCGTGCGAGTAGCAGTTCTACCTGGCCTATGTACGCGCGGTGAGCAGCCAGCACCTGGCCATGGTTCGTTGCGAGAATAGCGAATTGTGGCAGCAAAACCGTCGAATCGGCCTTTTTCAACACAATCCGCCTGAAAGCGGACGGGGTGGATGGCTCCCGCCCACGGCATCTGAGTGCCAAGGTGGGTTACTGTCAGGCAAACCCGAGCGACGGAGCCAACCACGATGGACGTTACAACGATCGGCATTGATCTCGCCAAGCATGTCTTCCAAGTCCACGCCGTCGATGCCGCCGGTAGCGTCGTAGCCCGCAAAGCACTTCGGCGCGCCCAGGTGCTGCCGTTCTTCGCCAAGCTCTCGCCCTGCTTCGTCGGCATGGAAGCATGCGGCACGTCGCATCATTGGGCGCGCGAGCTGATCGCGCTCGGGCATACGGTGAAGTTGATGCCGCCGGCTTACGTCAAAGCCTATGTCAAGCGCGGCAAGACCGACGCCGCCGATGCCGAAGCGATCTGCGAGGCCGTGACCCGTCCGACGATGCGCTTTGTGCCGATCAAGTCGCGCGAGCAGCAAGCGGCTCTCTCGATGCACCGAGCACGCAATCTCCTGGTCAAACAGCGCACCCAATCGGTTAACATGATGCGCGGGCTGCTGGCGGAGTTCGGCATCAACATCCCCGAAGGTCTCGAGCGTGCGTTGGCGATGGCGCGCCAGGTGCTCGAAGGAGAAGCGCCCGAAGTGCCCGCGGCGGCGGTCAAGATCGTCTTCGCGCTCTCGCAGCAAGCGCTCGACACGCACTCCCACGCCCGCGAGATCGATCGAGCGCTCGCCGTTTTGCAACGGAGCGACAACATGGCACGCCGTCTATCACGATCCCCGGCATCGGCCCGATCGGTGCCACGGCACTCGCCGCCTCCGTTACCGATCCGGGTCAGTTCCGCTCGGGCCGACAGTTCGCGGCCTGGCTTGGTCTGACCCCGTTGCAGAACTCAAGCGGCGGCAAGGAGCGGCTCGGACGGATCAGCAAAATGGGTGACAAATACCTGCGCCGCCTACTCGTGATCGGCGCCACCGCGCTGGTCCGATACGCCAAGAGGAAGCCCGAGACGGCTCATCCACACTTGGTCAATCTGTTGGCCAGAAAGCCGGTGCGAGTGGCGACGGTGGCGATGGCCAACAAGATGGCGCGGATCGTGTGGGCGGTCATGACGCACGGCGAGGTCTATCATCCAGACTACGTATCGGCACTGTCAGCTTGAGGGGTCGATCAAAGTTTAGCTGAGAGATCAGCTTCAGGAGGTTGCGGGCGCGACGCGCAGTGATGGCAAAACCGGTCAGGCCGGGAACAGGGACAACTCACCGAATGTCGAAGGCGTCATTGCCTGAAAAGCAGAATGAGACCCGGTTCACGGAACCCGTCAGGGCCAGCAGTCCAATGTCGACTGCATCAACAGGCCGAACAGAAGACTGCACCCGACCAACACGCCAAATCAGCCAATCGCGCTTGCATCAAGGGAGCCATCCACAGAAGACGTTGCGTGTAAGGGCCCTTTCCTTCTCAGCAGCTCAATCATTGCGCTTCTTTCATGGCGGTGTCGGCCGCCGGCTCACTACGCCTTGGACAGACTCTCTCCCAACGCGTCCCGCGCAGCGGCCACTTCCTCGTCCAGCGATCCTGGGTTGAGCGGTCACACCGAGCGGCGCGCCACCTTCATCTCCTGTGCGCAGCGAACTCGACGGGCCTGTAGCCGGCTTGCTGCCTAACAAGCCAAGACGGCGGTGGAGGCTTCCGGGACCGTCGCAGCATTGCAGGGATTCACAGCCGACCGCAAAAGATCCAGACTCTCCGCTCCTAGTCCGCAAACCCGCTCGAGCCCCTTTGTCATCTCCCCGCCCGCTCCGCACCCACCAGGCCCAGACCGCCGCCATCGTGCACGCCGTCGCCAGCGGCCAAGCGCCCGAGATCACCGACATTCTCGCCGCCGTCACCC
>CAXTOB010000018.1:0-3533 GCA_964245505.1 uncultured Acetobacteraceae bacterium
CCTTTGCTCCCCACCCGTGAATTTTGAGAGGCAGCATGCCTGGTCGTTCTCGATCGCCCAGTGGCTGCGCACGACTGGACCCATGAGCGCTGCCGCCATCATCAGCGACGTGACATAGTAGCGTGTCTCCCGCTCGATCTTGCCGCCGACTTCACGGCCGCTCTCGACGATGACGATGCCGTTGAGACCCGGCCAGCTGTGTCGTTCCTGCAGCCACCTCACGTCGTGGATGACGGTCGTGGTCCGCGTTTCAATGCGGCCGTGGTCGCCATCGACGGTGGTATCCCGGCTGACCTTGGTGTCGGCAAAGCCTCTGTCCTTCTGCTCGGTGGCGAACAGCTCGACGTCATCGCGCAACGATCCCTGGTTGCCTTTCAGGGCGAGAACGTAGTCGGCTTTCTTGTCGATCACCTTCCGCGCGATGTCGCGCTGGCACCCCATGGCGTCAATCGTGATGATAGCGCCTTCGACGGCCAGCATATCAAGCAGCTTGGGGATGGCCACGATCTCGTTGGCCTTTTCCGCCACTTTGACCTGACCGAGCACGAGGCGCTGGCGCGCGGCGAAGGCTGAAACCATGTGGATGGCGGCCTTGGCTCCCTTCTGACTGGATCGGCGCGTGGTCTTGCCGTCAATTGCGATCACGCCCGCCGGCACGCCCGCCACCGCGGCCACCCAGGCGACAAAGCAGCCTTGAAACTGCTCAACGTCCAAGGTGGCGAGGATGTCGCCGAGATGATCGTGGGCCGGCGTGCCGTCCCTGAACGGGCGGAACCTGCGGAGCAATGGGAGCTTCTTGGTGCCAAACAGCGCGATCTCGGTGAAGCATTCCGCGCCGGCCAGCACGGCAAGCAGGCACAGGAGCAGGACCTCGTCGAGCGGATAGATCACCTTGCCAGGCTGGCGAGGGTCTCGGAGGCATTCGAAATAGCTGAGAAAAACGACCGCCTCGGCGAATGCCGCACCGTCCATTGCACTGTCGTTCATGATCGTCCCCGCATGGCGAATCGAGAACCAGCATCGATTCAGAGCTTCAGCGGTTTGTCACGTGCTCCTTCACCCGATTGCCCTGGCGCACCGTCAGGCTTTGCTTGTCCGCTTCGCCACTATCGGTTACGCCGGGTTGGTCATGTTCTTCGGCGTGCCGGATGAACAACACCTGCGTCAAGGCCATGCTCGGAACTCCTCGTTGTTTGATGTTGTGCCGGATTGCACGGCAGCCTGGCTACAAAGCAAGCGGTAGGCTGGCGTGGCCGACAGGCCCAGTGTGAACGCGCACAATCGGCTTTGGCATTTGTTGGGCACCTCTTTCTTGAGCACGTTCAAGCAATGCTCCCGCACAGGAATGCCGTCAGGCATGCAAACACAGTGACCAGTCTCCTATCCCGCGTTGGACGCGCTTCGTGCCAAGGACGTCTTCTCCACGGCAAACGCGCGCTTGAGGACGGTGCGAAGCGCCAGCACTGCGACGAATGCGCCAATTTGGTGCCAGGTGTTCAGCTCGAGCGTCTTCAGCAGACTCGCGGCTGTCTTGAACCCGAGCGAGAACACGGCGCCGTCGGCAAGCAGCAGGCGACAGTGTTCCAGCCCACGTTGCCGGGCCAGGGCGAGCAGCGCGGCCCCTACGTAGCCCAGTAGCAGAACACTGCCGGCGGCCTCGATCGCCAGCGCGATGCCGGCGACCAGGTTCAAGACCAGGGTCATCCCGTGGCCGGCGTGTGCTTCGCCGGCATGTCCCCACGCCGCCGCCGCGCCGCCTCGTCGGCGATCTCGCGTTGCAGGAAAAAGTTCAGGATGGTGCGCAAGGCGGCGATGGCGGCCAGCTTGCCAATCTCGTCCCAGCTCGGCGCAATGGCGGTGCGCAGGATGTCCGCGGCCAGGGCGAACTCCAGCGCCACCGCCAGCCAGCGCGCTAGCCGCAGCCGCACGCCTTCCTTGGCCGCGTCGGGCATGGTCGGCCGCGCGACGAAGACACGTACTGCCTGCCACGCAGCCTCGATCGCGGCCAGGGCGATGATGCCGGCAGCCGCGGCCTCCACGCCCAACGCCACCAGCGCGGACCAGGTCTTGAACAGTTCTTCCATGGTCTTCCTTTTGCCCGAGGCTCAGCGACCACCGAAGCCGACCTGCAGGCTGAAAATGCCGTGGAACTGCGGTGAGTTCCGGCCGATGCCGGCACCCAGTCCAACCCCGAGCGTCAATGCGTCACTCACCTGGTAACGCAATCCCGCTTCCATGATGTTCGCATCCTGCTCACGCGTGCCCTGCTTTTCGCACAGATAATCTGCAACCGCGACCAGGCTCGGCACGACAAGCTGACTGTAGCTTCGTGTTGCCTCATCCAAAAATGCTCCCGAGACCCCGGGAGTTGTCACAGGCAAGTGCACCCTGGTTTTATAGCCCGTTTGTCGCTGCCTCGTCACGCGTCGCCATGCTGATCCGCCTTATGCCCGTCTCCGCCAAACCCCGGCCGGGAGCATTCTAGGTGAGGCAACGGGTCAGCGCTCGGGAGCATTCCAGGTGAGGCAATGCGGCATGTAGAGCACTCGTCTATTCGGCGGGAAGCCAACGCCGTTGGGTTGCTCGAAATTGGTCATACGGCGCAGATCGCCCATCCATGGGTCGAAGCGGTAGACGCTGCAGTGGTCGAGCTTCGGCTCGACGATGCTGCCGTGGTTGGGCATCCGCATGCCGAAGGTTTGATCAGCGAACCAGATCGTACCGTCCGGCGCCACGGCGAGGTCGTTGAGCGAGTTGAGACAGCGGTTCTCGATGTGGCAACTTCAATGTGCCGTGTGGGTCGGCGTTCCGATGAAGGGTATCGTCTCTCCCGACTGTGACGTCGGCTGCAAGTCGTTGACGCCAGACCGACACGGTCACAGGTCATGCTTCCGTAGAACTTGTTGCAAGTGGCCGTCAGGGTCGCTGATCAACCGTGCCTCTCGGCCGTGCCACACGATCCGTGTAGCCGCAACGTCGTTGGCGCGCAGCACCGGGCCTGCCTGACCTCTTGGCGTCTGGTAACCGAGTAGTTCAAGATGCGGCATTCCGGCACACGGGTTCATTGGAACGACCTCGACCTTGACGCCGGGCAGGCCGTCTAGGTCTTGCTGTGCTCGCCCCTGATTGAGCGTGGGCTCGCCAACGCTTAGGCCGAGCGCTTCGTAAAACAGCGCGCTCGCCTGCACATCCGTCACGCTGATTGCCGAGTGATCGATACCGAGCCCGAGCTGCCCGTCTAGCCTGCTACGGTGCCGCCAGGCATCCGGCATCAGGCCACTGGGAAACTGCAGCAATTCGAGCGGATGCCCGTCCGGATCGCGAAACTTGAACGCCCGCACGCCGCCGGAGGAGATCGGGAGAAGCTGCGGCCCCCCGTGCGAGATGGGAATAATGTCGCGCAGGCGGTCATAAGCATCGCTCATGTCACCGACAACGAGCGCGAGAAGTAGGAACCAGAGCGAGGCCCCGTCGCCGATTACCGCGTACGGCCCGCCGGCCTGCACGAACTGCTCGATCCATAGCAACAGCTC
>CAXTOB010000018.1:3543-30978 GCA_964245505.1 uncultured Acetobacteraceae bacterium
TCCCGAACCCGACAAGCCAAGCAACTCCATCTCGCCATCGTCGACCGGCATAGCCGGCCCATGCGCCGCGAATCCCAAAACGTCGCAGTAGAACCGGGTAAGCCTGTCAAGGTCGGTAGTCGCCAGGGCAAAGCAAGTTACGGCCTGCAACGTTTGCTCGCTCATGTCACTCTCCTGGTCGACATCCAGCCTTCAGCTGATGTGGCAGGGCTCATGTTTCGGATCGACGTGAAGCTGCACAGTCATCAGAATGGCAGGCCGGTCACCAATGGTGCCCGAGCGGTGACCCTTTCGGCCGCCTGCAGTCGCTACACAGCCCTGATCCTCGCCAAACGAGAACTCTCCGGGTCCCTGTTCGATGCGGGTGCCGTCCATGCTCTCGATCCACCAACGGCCTGACAGCACAATGATCCATTGCGGTGCCGGATTCTCGTGCCAGTCACCAACCCAGCCGACCGGCTGCACCGTCACGACGACGGTCGAGGGCTGCTTTTCATGCTTGTTGTTCCATTGTGGGTCAGCGCCGCCTACGCCTTTCAGCTCGAACTGCGTCAATGCGCACTCTTTCTGATGGCTGATGCCGTCCTCGTCCGTCCAGAGGTGCCAGTAGGGCACATGCGGCTTAGGCCCGCTTTGGTCGGTTCCGCTCTGCCCGCCTTCAGCCGCCATCGTAAAGATCGGGTGTTGCATGGTGGTCTCCTGACGCTTGGTGCGGCTTGAAAGTCATACCGGGAGGCGAGACAACGCCGACGCTTTACTCACGGAGGTATGTGCAACCCGCTCGAGAAACAGCGTCGGTCCCTGCGCGCGCCCGTTTGGTCAAGTTGGGCAGTGCAGGGCTCCTTGCGAAGTTTCATCCTGCCGAAGAGCGAAGGAGGCTCCCGAAAGCGCAACGGTGGTGCGCTGGTCCTCATCGGTGGCGATGTCGAGCGTGATCCGGTCGGCCCCGCACTCGAGCGCGGCCAGGCATAGGCGCTGCACCCCGGGCGGCAACGTCGGGCGGCGCACAGTGACCCGGCGGTCAAATCCGTCGATCTCCAGGCCGAGCAGGGTGGTCAACATGAAGGGCAAAGCGGCGGCGGACCAGGCCTGCATCGGGTCCGCACGCGGGGTGTGGACAGGCTCGTCGCCGGGCCGCCGTTGGGTGCCGGCGATGAACTCCGGCAGGCGGTGCAATCGAAAGGCGGCGGCAGCGTCCATGGTCGCGCCCACTAGGCATGCCGCCGCCTGGTCCAGCCCGTAGCGCCGCAGCCCGGCCACGATCAACGAGGTGTCGAATGGCCAGATGCTGCCCTGCTGATAGGCGAGCGGGTCGAAGCGCGCATGGTCCGACGAGAGGGTGCGGACACCCCAGCCGGAGAACATGTCCGGGCGCATGATCCGCTCGGCGATGCGGGCAGCATGCTCCGGTGGAGCGATGCCGGTCCAAAGCACCTGCGCGGTGTTGGACGTCACGGAAGCGACCTGGCTGCCGTCAGCTTGGAGGGCCAGGGCGTAGCAGCCCTCCCCTTCCATCCAGAAGTCACGCAGGAAACATTCCCGGAGCCGGCTGGCCGCCGTTTCGAGCGCCGCTGCGCGACCGGCCTCGCCGGCGCGGCGGAACAGCCCGGCAGCAAGGACACGCGCCTGAAAGACATAGCCCTGGACTTCGACGAGCGCGAGCGGCGGCTTGGGGTAGGAGCCGTCGGCCTGAAGCACGCCGGTGCCGGAGTCGCGCCAACTCTGGTTGATCGGCTGGCCCTGGTCATCGGCGATACCGTCGTAGGTGACGTAGCCTGCGTCGTTCTCGGCCGTCTTGCGGTCGAGCCAGGCGAGCGCCGCATCCACGTTCTGACGCAGCTCCGTGAACAGCGCCATATCGCCGGTCCAGTTCACGTGGCGGGCGAGGGCGATCAGAAACAGCGGCGTCGAGTCTACCGACGCGTAGCTCGGCGTCTGCGTCACCTCGTGAAGGTGCGACATCTCGCCGACACGCAACTCGTGCAGGATCTTGCCGGGCTGCTCGCGGGTCTTGGCGTCGTCCTTCGTGCCCTGCCAGTGGGCCAGGGCGTGGAGGGTGTCGCGGCCCATGGCCGGGTTCAGTGCGAGGCATTGCAGGGTCGGCAGCAAGCTATCGCGGCCGAACAGGCCGACAAACCAGGGCACGCCGGCGGCGGTAAAGCGGTGCGGCCCACGCCGCGTGCTCAGCAGGGCGAGGTCGGACAGCGAACGGGCGATTGCCTGGCCGAACCCTTCGCTCGGAGTTTCGACGCAGGCAAAGCCGTCCAGCAAGTGCTTCGTCGACCGGTCCTGCGCTTCACGCAGCGCTTCGGCACTGGCGGGCGGACGGGCCGCAACGGGCGAGTCTTCCAGCCCGCGCTCATCCACGCGCAGTGTCGTCACCAGCGTCACCGTTTCAAGCGGCTGGAGCGACAGGTCGAAATGCGCGGTAGAGCTTTCTGTGGTGCGGGGCGCGATGGTTACGGGCAGCGAGAAGCCGACCAGCAGCGTGCGGCGGACCGCGTCGGCGCCGTCGTAGACGAAGCGGAGCGTCTCATCGTTCCACGCCGGCCGATGCAGCATCCCGCGGCGGCCCGGCGGTGCGCCGCGAAGGCGGAACATGCTCTCGAACCGAGTGCAGAGCGACAGCGTCAGCGGAAGGCAGATCGGGTGCTGTCCGTAGTTAGTCAGCTCGATCGTGTCGGTCCAGACCGGGCCGTCCTCATCCAGAAGGAGGAAGGTGCGGCGCAAAGTCAGCGTGTGGTCAGGGATCGTCGCACCATTCGCGGTGTCCAGCGCGTGGTTCGTCAATGTGAGCTGCGCCGCGATGCCCTCGCGATCCGACGACATCAGCGACAGCGGCTCCGTACCGTGAAGGCGCAGGGCGTAGGACGCGAGATAGCAGGTGTCGCGGTAGAACAGGCCGAAACCCGGGACCGCCTCGACGATCTCGCCATCCTCGCGCGTGAGCAGCGCGAGGTCACCGCTTTTGAGCATCAAGGGATGGCGAACGTCGATGGACAGCGGGCGGTCGGCCACGGTCAGCCACCCATCCGCTTCTCGATGGATTGCGCGACCCTCAAGGCATTGGCGACGATGGTGAGCGTCGGGTTCACGGCGCCGATGGAGGGAAAGAAGCCCGCATCCGTGACGTAGAGGTTGTCCAACTCGTGCGCCTTGCAATCGAGATCGAGCACGGAGGTGGCCGGGTCGGTGCCGAAGCGCAGGGTGCCGGCTTGATGGGCGGTGCCGCTGAGCGGGATGTCCTTGCCAAGGTAGAGGTCTCGGTCGATCAGCGCCGGCCAGGCGTTCATCGGCGTCAGCAGGCCTTCGAGCTTGGCCTTCAGCCGGGCGGCGGCTTCCATGTTGGTCTGTTCGACGTTGAGCACGACCTTGCCGTCCCGGTACGACACACGGCTCTCCGGACGCGGCAGGTCCTCGCTTTGGAGCCAGAAGTCGATGGAATGCTCGGCCATCTTGTCGAAGGTCCAGTCGGGAACAAGCTTCATCAAGGCGGGCGCCGGTGCCTCGCCACGGATTTGCTCACCGTGCGACGTCGCGCACATCTGGATGAGACCGAGGGGGTAGTCCCAGTCCGGTGTGTTCAGGTAGAAGTCGCTGACCGCCAACGTCTTCTGGAACACGGTGTGGTTCGGCTCCTTGAGCAGCGCCATCACCACCGACATGTTGTGCCGCATGTAGTTGCGGCCGACCTGGTCTGACCCGTTGGCCAGGCCGTTCGGGTGCTTGTCGTTGGCCGAGCGCAGCATCAGCAGGGCCGTAGAAAGCGACCCGCAGGCCGCCACCACGATGTCGGCCGAGTAGTGCTCGACCTTGCCCTCGCGCAGCACGACGACGCGCTTGACGGACCGGCCCGACGGGTCGGTTTCCAGGCGGGTCACGTAGGCGCCGGTGAGCAGGGTGAAGTTGGGATGCGCCTCCTTCGTCGGATCGACGCAGATGACCTGAGCGTCGGCCTTGGCGTTGATCGCGCACGGGAAGCCGTCGAACGCGTCGCAGCGGATGCAGGGGCTGTAGGTGGTGGCGGAGCCGTCCGGGTTCTGGTCCAGCTTGATGCCGAGCGGCAGGTGGAAGGGGTGGAGCCCCTCGCCCTTGAGGATGTCGTTGAGCTGCTCGATGCGGGGCTCGTGCTTGACGGCCGGGAAGGCGTAGGGAGCGGAGGACCAGGGCTCGTTGGGATCTTCGCCGCGCTGACCGTGGACGTGGAACAGCGTTTCGGCTTCCGTGTAGAACGGCTCGAAGGCGTCGTAGCCGAGCGGCCACGCCGGTGAGATGCCATCCTTGTGGCGGATCTCGCCGAAGTCCGCTTCCCGCATGCGGAACAGGGCGGCGCCGTAGACCTTGGAGTTGCCGCCGACCCAGTAGTGCAGGCCCGGCTTGAAGCTGTGGCCATCCTTGTCGTACCAGGTCTCGTCCACCTGATAGCGGCCGTCGACGAACACGGTTTTCGCGTCCCAGTTGTCGCGCGAGCGCGGCAGGTATCCGCCGCGCTCGAGCATCAGGATGCGTTTGCCGGTGGGGGCCAGGCGGTGCGCCAGCGAGCCGCCGCCCGGGCCGCTGCCGATGACAATGATGTCGTAATGGTCGTCAGGCATGCGGGGTCCGATCAGCCACGGGTCTGTTTGGGGAAGGCGACGGCCAGCAGTCCGCCGACGAGGCCGAAGTTCTTCAGGAACTCCCACATCTCGTCGCGCCCCTTGCTCTTCCCGGGCGCGCGAAGGTCGTCGTAGGTCCAGAACTGGTGGTAGCCCAGGGCGGTAACCGCGCAGAACCCGGCCAGCACGAACGCCGCCGGCCGGTCGAACTTGCCGGTGACGATGCAGATTGGCGCCACCGTTTCGATTACTGTGCCCGCGTCGATCAGCAGCGGCGCGTCCGGCAGTGGGCCAGACCTGGCCTGCTCGAGGGCCTGCTGCCGGTGCCGGACCTTGTCGAGCGCGCTGAGCGGGAACAGGCAGACCAGGCAGGCACGGGACACGAAGGAAAGAAAAGTCATCGCAGTTCCCCGTCAGATGTCGAGCTTCTTGGCGAGCTCGTGCAGCCCGAGCACGCCGAGCACGCCCGCGGCCGCCATGAAAACCATCTTGTGCCGGTCCGTGAACATCTCCCAGCTACCGGTGCGTGGATGGCGCTTGTCGAACCGGCCATGGGCGCCGTACGGGCCCGGCACCGGGTGGTCGAGGTTGGCCGGGGCGTCGGCGGGCAGATCCTGGTCGGTAAGCTGGCCGCTGTAGCCGGACTTGGCGAGATAGCGGTCGATCAAGCCGGGAGCGATGCGGTTGGCCAGGATGGCCACAACGGTCGGGAAGCCGACCCACACGTCGCGGCGGCGATGGGTCGCGGCGAAGTAGATCGCCCGGGCCGGCACCTCCGGCTGGTAGATCGGCGGCACCGGCTGGGCCTTCTTGCCCATCTTGTTCATCGCCCAGTCGAACTGCGGCGTGTTCACAGCAGGCAGGTCCACCATGGTGAGGTGGACGTCCAGCTTGTCGTGGATGATCTCCGAGCGGAGGCTATCGGTGAAGCCGCGGATGGCTGCCTTGGCGCCGCAGTAGATCGCTTGCAGCGGGACCGAGCGGTAGGCCAGCGCAGAGCCGACGTTGACGATGGTGCCGCGGTTGCGCATCCGCATGCGGGCCAGCGCGGTCATCATGCCATGCACCTGGCCGAGGTAGGTGACCTCGGTGCCGCGCTTGACCTCGGCCGCAGTGAGCTTGCTGACCGGCGAGAACACGGTCGACATCGCGACGTTGACCCATGCGTCGATCGGGCCGAGCTCGGCCTCCGCCCGGTCTGCCGCCGCTTCCATCGCATCGGCATCAGCGACGTCGGTCGGCACCGCGATTGCGCGGATACCGTAGCGGCCGATCAGGCTCTCGGCAGCGTGCTCGAGCCGGTCCTTGTCGCGGCTCAGCAGCGCAAGATGCCACCCGTTGCGGGCGAACTCCTCGGCCACAGCGCGACCGACGCCGGCACCGGCGCCGGTGATAACGGCTATTCTGGTCATGTCATATTCCTTGTGAGTGCTCGGCTCAGCCGCCGCCGCGTTGCAGAGTAGGGCCGCATAAGCCCAGCCCGGTGTTGACGACCGCGATATGCGTCAACGCTTGGGGGAAGTTGCCGACCAGTCGACCGGACGGGACGTGGTATTCCTCCGACAGCAGTCCGAGGTCGTTGGACACGCCGAGCACGCGCTCGAACAGTGCTCGCGCCTCGTCACGCCGCCCGGCCATCGCCAGTCCGTCGGCCAGCCAACAGGTGCAGGGCAGGAACACACCTTCCTCCTTGCCAAGCCACGGTGCCTCCTGCCGGCGGACGAAGCCATCCTCCATCAGGCCTTTCTCGATCGCGGCGAAGGTGCCGGCGATGCGCTCGTCGTCGGCTGGCAGGAAGCCGACCAGAGGCAGCAGCAGCACGCTCGCGTCCAGATGCCGCGAGCCGTAGGATTGCATGAAGCTCTTCCGGCCGGCGTCGTATCCATGCGTGCAGATGTCGGCGTGGATCCTGTCCCGGAGCGCCTCCAGCTGGGCGCGCCGCGCCTGATCCGCGTCGCCGAGGGCCAGGTAGCGGTCGACTGCGACCCAGGCCATCACCTTGGAATACACATAGTGCTGCGGGGCCGCGCGGCTTTCCCACATGCCCTGGTCCGGTTCCTGCCAGATGTGCTCCATGTGCTCGACCAGCCGCTTCCCGGTTGTCCGGCCCTTGTCGCTCCGGGTGATGCCGGCCTTCTGGCACAGCCGGGCGCTGTCGAGCACCTCGCCGTAGACGTCGAGCTGACGCTGTCCAGCGGCGGCGTTGCCGACGTGGACGGGCTGGGCGCCGTTCCAGCCCGGCAGATGTCCGACCGTGCGCTCCTCGACCTGGCGGCCGCCATCGACACGGTACATGATGCGCATCCTGTCCGGTGCGCCGGCGATGGCGCGGAACAGCCATTGCTGCCACGCCGCCGCTTCCGCTTTGAACCCGGCGTTCAGCAGCGCCGTCAGTGTGAAGGTTGAATCGCGCAGCCAGCAGTAGCGGTAATCCCAGTTCATGGTGCCGCCGGGCTTTTCTGGCAGGCCCAGGGTGGGTGCGGCGACGATGCCGCCGGTCGGGAGGTAGGTCAGCGCGCGAAGCGTGAGCAGCGAGCGCTTGACCGCTTCGGGCCAGTCGGTCGCCTTGTCGAAGGAGGCGATCCAACTCCGCCACCAGCGCTCGGTTTCTTCCTGTGCCGCCGCCGGGCTTATCGGTTCCGGCGCCGCGTCCTGCGACGGGGCGTGCTGCAGCACGTAGTCGGCCCGCTCGCCGGCGCGGAGCGTCAGCTGGGCGCGCACCGCTTCGCCATCGAGCGACAGGCCAGGGCCGCGCAGCGTTACCCTGTCGGGACCGACCTCGCCAACGAGGCCGCCGTTCTTCCGCTCCCACCAGGGCGGGATCTCGCCGTAGCCGAAGCGCATGCGCAGCAGCATGTCGACCTCGACGGGTCCGTCGAGTGCCTCCAGCCGCCTGACGACGGCGGAAGCCCCGTCCCGTCGCACTGGCATGAAGTCGGTCAGCACCAGGCGTCCCTCGGCGGCCGCGAACTCGGTCCGCAGCACGAGATCGTCGCCAGCGTAGCGCCGGGTCACGGTCGCCGGGCCGGCAGGGGCGATGCGCCAGGTGCCGTGCTCCTCCGTCCCCAGCAGGGCAGACAGGCACGCATCGCTGTCGAAGCGAGGCCAGCACAGCCAGTCGATGGCGCCGTCCCGCGCCACCAGCGCGACCGTGTGGCCATCGCCGATCAGCGCGTAGTCCTCGATGGGCTTGGACATGCTCACATCATCCGCCCGTGCAGGTTGAACAGCACCACCAGCGTGCCGCCCACCATCAGGGCCACGATCATCGCCGAGAACAGCAGCAGCTGCAGGTCCGGCCGGCTGTTCCGCCGTAGGTCGATGTGGAGGAAAAAGCGAAAGTGCACCAGCATCTGTATCAGGCCGAGGCCGAGCACGGTGTAGAACGCCTGCCGTCCCGTCAGCAGGTGAAGTACCGCCAGGCCGAAGGCGGACAGGGTGAACAGCAGGGCCAGGCCGTAGCCCAGGACGAGGGAACGGAGCTCGCCGTGCTCAATGGCCGGGGAGGTCACTGCAGGGCTCCCTGCAGGTAGACCACGGAGAAGATGGCGATCCAGACGATGTCGAGGAAATGCCAGAACAGCGACAAGCGGATCATGTTCACCTTCAAGGGCCGGTCGAGCCCGCCGATGGCGAGCTGGAGAAGCAGGACCGGCAGCCAGACGACGCCGGTCAGCACGTGCAGCCCATGCGTGCCGACGAGCACGGTGAAGGCGGACAGGAAGAAGGAACGGTCGGCCGTCGCACCGTCCCGCGCCATGGTGACGAAGTCGTTGACCTCCATGCCGAGGAAGGCGAGGCCCAGCACCCAGGTGAGCACCAGCCACAGCACGGCAGGACGGAAGCGCGGCATCAGCCTGGGCTTCGCACCGCGCTTCAGCATGATGGAGCCCATGCCGAAGGTGAACGAGGACGCAAGCAGCAGCATGGTCTCGATGAAGGCTGGGCCGAGCTTGACCACCCCGGCCAGGTCCGGCCCCCCATCCGTCGCCTCCAGCGAGGTGCCGAACAGGGCGAACAGCAGCGCGAAGACCACCGCGTCGCTCATCAGGAACACCCAGAAGCCGAACACGCCGCTTTCGACCTGCTCCGCTTCCTCGCGGGTGGCGTGGTCCAGGTTCAGCCCGGCGTGCAGCAGTGCCGGGCCGGGCGAGGCGGCGGTCATGCGTGCTTCGCCGTCGGCTGCGGGAAGATCTTGGCGCGGCCCTGGTTGAGGCCGCTCTGTTCCTGTTCCCGCGGGATTGGCTGGGCCGCATGCGCCTTCGCGAGCCAGCTTCGGTCGGTTGCTTCCACCACTGCCGCAGGGATCGTCTTGGTCACATTCCGCATGAAGGAGCGGACGATGACGGTGGCCACTACGAGGAAGCCGAACAGCACGACCATCCACCAGATGCGCCATACCAGGCCGAAGCAGCAGACGGCCGCCGCGACCCCGACGATCACGCCGCAGGCGGACTCCTTCGGCAGCTCGATGTCGCGGTAATGATCGGCCGGGTGGTAGGCGCCGCCGGCCCGCTTGCGCCAGTAGAAGGCGTCGCGGTCGCCAACATGGGGAATGGTCGCGAAGTTCCATTCCGGCGGCGGGGCGGCGACGGACCATTCCAGGCCGCGCGCATCCCACGGATCACCTACGGGGACCGCGTTGGCGTGGCGGTCCCGGATGGACACGTAGAGCTGGATGAACAGCGTAACCAAGGCGGTCAGCAGGACGAAGGCGCCGAACAGCGCGACCAGCAGCCAGGGACGGAACGCCGGGTCAAACACCTCCTGCGTGCGGCGCGCCATGCCGGATGCGCCGAGCACGTAGAGCGGGAAGAACGCCAGGTAGAACCCCGAGATCCAGCACCCGGCGCTGAACCAGCCCCAGCGCTCGTTCAGCCGGAAGCCGAACGCCTTGGGAAACCAGTACATGTAGCCGGCCAGCAGGCCATACAGCGTGCCGGGGATCAGCATGTTGTGGAAGTGCGCCACCAGGAACAGCGTGTTGTGCATCATGTAGTCGAGCGGTGGGGTGGCCAGGATGATGCCGGTGAAGCCGCCCAGCACGAACGTCATCATGAAGGCCATCGATAGCATCATGGATGGCGTGAACCGCACTTCGCCCCGGAACATGGTCCAGATCCAGTCGTAGATCTTCACCCCGGTGGGGATGCCGATGGTCATGGTGGCGATGCCGAAGGCCGCGTTGACGCTGGCGCTCTGCCCCATGGTGAAGAAGTGGTGCAGCCATACCGTGAAGGACAGAATGGCGATCGCCATGGTGGCAATGACCAGGGACTTGTAGCCGTAGAGCTCCTTGGACGAGAAAGCGGAGATGACTTCGGAGTACACGCCGAACGACGGCAGGACCACGATGTAGACCTCGGGATGGCCGAACAACCAGAACAGGTTGACGTAGTTCATCATGTTGCCACCGCCGTCATCGGTGAAGAAGTGCATCCCGGCGTATCGGTCGGCGGCCAGCAGCAGCGTCGCCACCGTCAGCGCCGGCATGGCGAAGATCATGAGGATGGCGGTGCACAACGATGTCCAGCAGAACAGCGGCAGGCGGAGGAAGGTCATGCCGGGCGCGCGGAGCTTGTAGATCGTGCAGACGATGTTGATGCCCACCGTAGAAGACCCGAGGGAGGACAGGGTCACCGCCCAGATCCAGTAGTCCGGCCCGACGCCACCGCTGAACGCCAACTCCGTGTAGGGCGGGTAGCCGCTCCAGCCGCCGGTGGAGAACTCGCCCACCGCCAGCGACACCATCATCAGCCCCGCCCCGCCCGCCGTCAGCCACAGGCTTATGGAGTTCAGGTAGGGGAACGCCATGTCCCGCGCGCCGATCTGCAACGGCACGACGTAGTTGATCAGCCCGGTCAGGAACGGCATCGCCATGAAGAAGATCATGATGGAGCCGTGGGTGGTGAACAGCTGGGCGAAGTGCCCAGGCTCCACGTAGCCTGGGGCGTTGATCGCGACGGCCTGCTGGGTGCGGATCAGCACCGCCTCGATCAGCGCCCGCGACAGCATGATGCCGGCCAGCACGACATACATGATGCCGATCTTCTTGTGGTCGAGGCTGGTAAACCACTCGGTCCACAGATACTTCCAGGCCCGCAGCCAGGTGAGCAGCGCGATGGCGCCGATGGCACCCAGCACCACGACCGCCCCTGCCCCGGCGCCGATGATCTCGCTGACGTTCGGGTCGCGCCAGGCGCGCACGAAGGGCAGCGCCCCCCAACTTAGCTGCCCGAACAGGAAGGTGGTGAAGCCTGAGGCTGTCATTGGTGATTCCTGTGATCGTGCGGCATGCCCCTGTCCACTGCCATCGGCAGGGGAAGCGGCGGCAGCTTGTCGAGTTCCAGCGCGTGTCCGCTCGGCTGCTGCAGTGACACCACCCGGCCGAACAGGTCCGCCTGCACCGCGGCGTAGGCGAGCGGGTGCGGCAGCGTGCTGCGGCGGGTAAGCTTCTCGTATTCCGTGGCGTCCAGCCGGTTCGGCTGTGCCCGCACCTCCCCCAACCAGCGGTCGAAGCCCGCTGCGTCCATCGCGTCCACGGCAAACTTCTCGTTCTGGAAGCCGAAGCCGTTGAACTGAGTATTCTCGCCGAAGAAGCTGCCAGGCGCATCCGCCTGGATGTTGAGCTGGGTGCGCATCCCCGCCATGACGGCGATCTGCCCGGCCAGGCGCGGCATCAGGATCGCCTGCATCACCGTGGCGCTGGTCAGGTCCAGGTGCACCGGCCGCCCGGCCGGGATCACCAGCCGGTTCACGGTGGCCACGCCCTGCTCGGGGTAGACGAAGATCCACTTCCAGTCGGCCGCGATCGCCTGCACGGTGATCGCCTCGCCGGGCAACGGCTTGTAGGGGTCGAGCCGGTGGGTGTCGCGCCACAGGAACACAGCCAGGGTGATCACGATGGCCGTCGGCGGAATCCAGATCAGCCCTTCCAGGCCCCAGCTGAAGCCCCATTGCGGCCGGTAGGCGCTCTTGGTGTTCGACAGCCGGTAGTGCCAGGCGACAAGCGGCACCAGCAGCAGCACCGGGACGATCACGAACAGCATGACCAGGCAGACGAACAGGAACTCGTCGTGGATGATCTGCGCCACCGGGCCGGCCGGTGACAGGAAGCCGCGGTCCAGCACGCCACAGCCCCCGAGCATCAGTCCGGATGCAAGGGAGCACGCCGTGGCGGCAAGGCGCCGGGCAGCGCGACGGGTCAAGCCCGTGGCCCCGGTAATGATCGAACGGTTCGCATGGTGCCCTCGCAGGCAGGTTGGAGTTGCTCGCACAGGGGTGCACGCGTGAACTCACCGTGTCTCAAGGCGAGCGCGTGCGTGGGGAACGGCGAGGGTCGTGGGACTTTTAGGTCCGACCGGCCCAGCGGCCGTAGGAGACTGTCATGCCCAACCACGACCTGAGCCTGGGAACGTTGCTGCGCCGCCCGGGACCGCCCGAACCAGCGAAGGACTTCCCGGGTGTGCAGGTCGACGATCCCCGCCTTGCCGCCGTGCTGCCGGCGGACGCGCCGCTCCTGGTGCTGCACGAAGGCACCCTGCACGCGGAAGGCCCGGTCTGGGACGTGAGCCGCGGCATCCTCTACTGGTCCGACGTGCCGAACCGGCGCCTGCTTGCGCTCCATCCGGACGGCCGGGTGGAAACGGCGCTGGACGGCACGTTCTTCATGAACGGCAACGCCATCGATGCCGAGGGCCGCCTGGTGCACTGCGAGCACGGCCGCCGCTGCATCAGCCGCTCCGCCGAGCCCGGCGTCCAGCCGGAGCCGATCGTCACCCACTTCGAGGGCAAGCGCCTCAACTCGCCCAACGACCTCGCGGTGGCGCCGGACGGCGCCATCTGGTTCGCCGATCCGACCTTCGGCATCCTGATGCCCAACCAGGGCAGCGTCGCCGAGCCGGAGCTCGACCATCGCAGCGTTTACCGCTTCGAGCCCCGGTCGGGTGCGCTGCACCGCGTCGCCGACTTCGAGCAGCCGAACGGCGTCGGCTTCTCGCCGGACGGCCGGGTACTTTACGTGTCCGACACGGCGCTGTCGCTGAACGAGATCCCGCGGGCGGGCAGCGGCACCACGCATGAGATCATCGCCTTCGACGTGGCCGGGGACGGTACCCTGTCGAACCGACGTTTTTTCTGCCACACCGACCACGGCTACCCCGACGGCTTCGCGATCGACCGGCGCGGCTGTGTCTGGGCCTCTGCGGCCGACGGCGTGCACATCTGGTCGGCAGAGCGGGAGCGGCTGGGCTTCATCCCAACGACGCAGACCGTGTCCAACCTCTGCTTCGGCGGGCCAGACGGCAACCGCCTGTTCATGGCCGCGACAAAGCACCTGCTGGCGATCGACTTGGTGGCCTGATGTGGCGCCGGCCGGGCCCGGGCGGGAGAGGGGGCTCACTACTAGGCCCGGACCAGTCGCGAGGCCGCGGACGACAGCTCGCCGCGCTTCGCCATGGTCCCGATGCGGGCGGCGGTGCGCATGCCGATGGCAGTGATGGTCAGCGACGGGTTCACCCCGCCCACGGTGGGGAACACTGACCCGTCGCAGATCCAAAGGTTGGGGATGTCCCAGGACCGGCAATCGCGGTCCACCACGCTGGTTTCCGCATCGAACCCCATACGGGCCGTGCCGCCCAGATGGTTCATGTCGTTCTTTTGCTGGAAAATGTCCTTTGCGCCGACCAGGCCGAGGCTTGTGGTCATCTGGCCCAGCGCGTGGTCGGTCAGCGCACCATACATCACGGCGTTGGTGGCGAGCTCGTGGAAAGGCAGGCTGACCGCCACGGCCAGGTTTGCTCCCAGCTGTACGGACGGGCCTGCAGCACGAAGGCCCGCTGGTCCGCACGGAATTGCAGCAGCTCGGCGAACCGCGCCCTGACACCCACCATTGCAACCTTGCAGGCTTCATGCACGACCAAGTCCAGATTGTCGTGCTGGTCGGCGAAAGTGCTGAACCATGCAGCTAATGATATCTGACGGAGCGCCGGGTGGATGTTCCATTTGATGTTGGGACCGTCGTGCCCCGCTGGGCTGGCTTGACGCATGGCAGTATAACACTCCCGAAGGCTGGCCTGTCCGTAAACTGGGACTGCAATGTCAAGGTAAATAAAACGGTGCCGCGAGGCACCACCAAACCTAGGGAGAAGACAAGGTCAGTTCTGGCGATATGTTCGTGCTGCCAAGGCCAAACTGGCGATCAAATCCCTTTAACGCGACAATGATTTCTGCATCACCTGCGTGCAGAAATGCACGTAGGCCCAATAGGCGCGGTTCAAAGCCGGGTGGCTCACTGATGCACCTTTGGGCTGCCGGGTGTTAATCAGCGCCGACATCGGACCCAGAGGAAATGTGAGTCTTCAGTATATTGCGGCGCTGATCAGCGTCGAAACCCACCGCTGATTTACCCTCATCTGCAGCCGAAGTCGCGGCGGGTCCTTCCTGCTCAAGCGGAAGACCCGGCGGGACCGCGTGAGGGCGAAGCTCGCGGAGGTCAAGCTGGAGCTACGGCGACGGATGCACCAGACTATCCCGGAGCAAGGGGACTGGCTGGCGCAGGTGCTCAGGGGCGTCTTCGCCTACTACGCCGTGCCGACCAACTACGCGGCACTGGCGGACTTCAGAGCACAGATCGTCTGGCTATGGCGTCGGGCACTCCGACGACGAAGCCAGAAAGATGGTATGCTTTGGGATCGCATGACGAAGCTGGCCAATGACTACCTTCCAAAACCAAGGATCCTTCATCCCTGGCCAAATCAGCGGTTCGCCGCCAAACACCCGAGGTAGAAGCCGGATGCCTAAATTGGGCACGTCCGGATCTGTGCGGGGGGCGCGAGGCAACTCGCGTCCCTACCGCGATCCTTCCCTCCACAGGTGGACAGTGCTTGGCTAAGCTTCCACAGCAGGCTGCGGCATATTGAGAGCCATCCAGATTGACCGTTACGGCGGCCCTGATGTCCTTGTGCGGCGCGACCTGCCGGTGCCCACGCCAGGGCCCGGTGAGGTGCTGATCCGGCTTGCCTGGTCCGGCATCAACTTCATGGACATCCATACCCGACAGGGCAAGTACGCGACCTCCCGTACCTACCCGGAGGTAATGCCGACCACGCTCGGTATCGAGGGCGCCGGCATGATCGAGGCGCCGGGCGAGGACGTGACTGACTTCGCCCTGGGGGATCGGGTCGCCTACTGCCTGTCCTGGGGAAGCTATGCCGAGTTCGCCGTCGAGAGTGTCAAAAACCTGGGGCAGCTTGCTACCCTTGTCAGACATCAGCCAGGCTGATCAGCCCAAGGCGGGCAAGTAGGCCGCCCCAGGTTTTTGACACTCCCGTTGCGTACCTGGTGACCGGGCACGGCATGTATGTAGGCGCCATCGAGCATGACGACCGGGCGGCTCACGTCCGCCGTCGTGCCCTTGTCCGGCTCGTGTGGGACAGCCGTGACCTCTGCGGCTGCTTGCCGGTCAGCCGCCTCGAGCTGCAGGGCGACGACATGGGTGCGGGTGCGCAGGCTCTCCTGGTTCACCGGCGAGACAGGCAGCAGCGCTTCCAGAGTGCGCGCTGCGTCCCGGAACGAGGTGCGCGCACCCAACTCGGCCTGCACCCGCTCCAGCTCCGGCGTGCAGCGGGCCGTCAACAATGCACACACCGGCGACACCGTCGCTCCCGCCATGGGCGCAGACGGGTGGCAGCGGCACAGCTTGAACCGCGGCGCCTCGACCTCGACCGTGCCGAACAGGGTCTGCAGCCGGCGCGTGCGCCGGTCCTTGAGCGGCTGCAGCATCCCGCAGGCCGCACAGGCCCGGTGGTGGGCCGCATACGCTGCAACCTGGCCGCACAGCATGCTCGCCTGCAGCTTGGTCAAAAGCACCTTGCTCTCGGCGAGCAGGAGGCCGACCTCTGCCAGCGTGCTGACCACCCCCGACTTCCTGAACGTCACCAGCTCTGTCGTCGTCACCTCCCCCGCGCTGGTCCTTGCTTCAAGTCGCACCGTCCACTGCATCACGTCTGCCGCCCTCGTGGTCACGCATCAGCCAGGCTGATCAGCCCGAAAGAGGCAAGTAGGTTGCCCCAGGTTTTTGACACTCCCCCAACGATCCCCGCCAGACCCGGTCAGCGTGCAGCGGAACGCAACGCCGTCCGCCCTCGTGATCGCCTCATGAACGACGACCTGAAGCCCGCACCAGGGATGCCACGGATACAACAGCTCCCGAAAGACGGTCCCGTGGGCGTTCTCAAACCCTGTTCTACAACCGAAAGCGCCCGCACTCGAGCCTCGCCGCGCGGACGCCGGATCAAGCCTACTTCGGTCACCTGCCGCAGTGCGCGGCAGCATAACTTCCGTCGCCGTTGGCGAGGCGTCGCTCCGGTCGGGCTACGCTCTCACTGCGCGCCGCTCCGCCAACGGCACCACACCATAACAACCGGCAGAAGCCCCACTTATCCTAAGCGAAACAGTGTCTCAACGAAGCCGGCCACCTCTCTACCATGCACCGGCCACACCCTGCCAGCGGCTGATGGCCGATCCGCGCACCAGCGATGAGGTGCGGCATCGGGTAAGCGTTCTGCACGCCACCCTGGACCCGGTTCGGCTGTTGAGCGAGATCCGTCTGGCCCAGCAGCAGCTCGTTGAGATCGCTGACCGGCCGGCGACGGGCGAAGCGGCGGCGCCGAGTGCGCCGACGCTGGAGCAGTTCCTGCTAGGGTTACGAACGTCGTGGCAGGAGGGCGAGGTGCGTCCGACAGCCAAGCCGAAGAAGAGGGTTGCCCCGTATTGCCGCTACGTCCCGGACCCGTTCGAGGCGGTGTCGGCGCAGGTGCGCGCATGGTTTGAGGCCGAGCCGTCGCGGACAGCGCGCGAGCTGCTTGAGCGGCTGCAGGGTGAGCACCCCGGCGTGTATCCGCACGGGCAGCTGCGGACGTTGCAGCGCCGGCTTAAGGGGTGGCGGCGGGAGGTTGCACAGGCGTTGGTGTTTGGTCCGCCTGTTGCTGACGAGCCGGCGCCCACGCCTTCTTTGGCCCTACTGCAATCCGTTGCGGAACGCGGAAGGGTGATGCGCGAGGGGCCGCAGACTGCAGGCCCATTCCGCTTTTTCGCTGGCGACGAACGGCCGGTTGGGCACTGTGCCGACCGGCACGTCCGAACGAGCATTGGCTGTGTCTTGGGATGGTTTGGCCCCGGCAAACGGGCTAGGAAACCAGGGAGCATTTGGCTGCGACAACTCCCGGCGTCTCGGGAGCATTTTTGGATGAGGCAACACGACCGGCCATCAGAACTGTCGCGCTAAAAATCGGTGCCGTCCGGCAGGATGCCCACTTCTTCGGTATGATCGGCCATTGGTGCTGGCGTCTCCTTGTAAGGCATGCCAAGCGCGCCGGGCTGTTCGGGTTCCGGACGTCGATCAGTCGAAACGACTCAGATGCGGTGTGACTCCAGGGAAGCCGGGTGGAACAGCTCCTCTGGCGCAAGCAGCCGGGACGACAGGCCTTCCGCATGATGCTGGCGCAGGAAGCGTTCCAGCACGTGCCGGTTGGGCTCCAGGCCATAGGACCAGAAGTCCTCACCCATAAGCGCCCGGGCCGCCTCAAGCTGCTCCTCGACGAAGGGCAGCGTCACTTTGGTTGCCGACGTGTCGCCCAGCTTCTCCAGCGCCACCTCCTTCGACCGCTCAAAAGCTTTGACGACGGCGTAGGGCAGCCAGGGGTGCGCTTCGGCCAACGTGCGGCGGATGCCCAGTAGGTGCATGATGGGGAACATCCGCGTGCGGCGGAACCAGTCGGCGGCCGCCTTCTGCGGGTCCTGGTACAGGTAGCCGACATGGGGGTGCCCGGCCCGGAAGCATGAGGGAGCCCGCGGGCCGATCACCGCGTCCAACTCGCCAGTGGCCAGCATGCCGGAGATGGTCTTGCCGTCGGGCACGGACTCCAGGCGAACGTCCGGCGGCAGGCTGAGGCTGATCTTCTCGACCCGGCCGGGCTGCTCGTAGCCGCCGCGCACCCAGGTAACGTCGGACGGGCGGATCCCGTGGTCCTCCTCCAGGAACAGCCGCACCCAGACATTCGCGGTGAGCTGGTATTCCGGGACGCCGACGCGCTTGCCCTTCAGGTCAGCCGGCGACTTGATCCGGTCCGTGCGCACGTAGACCGACGTGTGCCGGAACGCCCGGGACGGAAAAACGGGAACGGCGATGTAGGGGGAGGTACCCGCCGCGGTCTTGACGCTGTAGCTGCTCATGGACAGCTCGGTGATGTCGAAGTCCGCGTGGCGGAAGGCACGGAAGAAGATCTCCTCCGGTTCCAGCAGCATGAACTGCGGGTCCACGGCATCGATCCGGACCACACCGTCCACCAGGGGGCGCATACGGTCGTAATCGCCGATGGCGACGGAAAGGCTAAGTTTTGCCATGGGTGTCCTCAGTCGAGCGGTTTGCCTCGGGGATGACTCACGACACGCCAGGTGCTGGCTGCCTTGTCCCAAAGTGTAACCACCACGTTTGAATCATCGAGGCCGCGCTGCGGAACTTTGGTGAAGTCATAAATCCCGTTGACACCTGCGAAGCCATTCAAGCGCGCAAGATGATCCCTCACCTGCTCGGCAGTCGCGTCCGGGCCTATGGAGCGCAACGCGGACACGGCGAGCAGAGCCGGATCCCAGGCAAAGGACGATGCCGCATCCGGCTGAATGCCCGTGCCTTCGAAGGCAGAGAAGAACTGCTCCTTAGCCGTCACCACAGGCTGCGGCATCTCGTCTCGTGCAACCTTGAGCCATTCCGGGGACGGTATATAGAGCTCCGCCGGCAGGACATCGGCAAATTGCTTCATCGTGGCATAGGTCATGTTGCCGTCCGTCGTCGCCACCGGCACGGTAATCCCGGCGTCCTGCATAGCCTTGAACACCGTGCCGATGGCCGAGCCGGTGGACCATGCGATGATCACCTGTGGGTTCGATCCCTTGATCCGCTGCAGCTGCGCCGAGGCGCTCACGTCCGTCGGGTTGAAGCTGGTCTCATTTACCACCGTCAGGGCCTTGTTCGCGGGATCCGCGACGACCTCGCGCAGTTGCCGCTGCGCGTCCTGCCCACTCGCGTCGGTGCTGGTGATGATGGCGATACGGGTCAACCCGCGCCCGGCGAAGTAGCGCAGCAGGGCCGAGGCAAGGTCGCGGGTCGAGTTGCTGGAACTGAAGGCGAAGCTGCCCGCCGCCGGGTATAGGCCGGGCGAAAGGCAGAACAGCACCGGGCCGCGCCGGGCCAGCGGCGCCATGGCGTTGCACATCGCCACGGTGGCCGAGCCAAGCACCACGGCTGGCTTGCCGGCGTTGATCTGGTTGGCGAGCTGCACCGCCACCTGGGGGCTGGTCTGGTCGTCATGGAACACGAACCGAACCGGACGGCCGCCGATCCCGCCGTCGCGGCTCAGCACGGGCTCCGCCCGCTGCAGCGCCAGCTGCTCGCTGGTGCCCAGGAAGGCCGCCGCCCCGGTGAGCGGCAGCACGACGTGGATGTCATAGGGCTCGGCCGCCTGCGCGACCGAGGAGAGCACCGCAAGGGCAAGCAGGAGCGTACGGAGGCGCATGATCTACTCCGCCGCTGCCAGCGACATCTCGCGGTCGGTCTCATCCTCTTCCATGCCTTGGAGGTAGGCGATCTCCTCGGCCTCCGCCCCGAGCAGGCGCCAGTTCTCCGTCTTGGCCACGATGCCCTGGTAGGAGCGCAGCTTCGCCTGCGGCAGATGCGGCTGCACCTGGCCAATCGCTCCGGCTCCCGCTTCCATCCGGGCCACCGCATCCAGCATGACCCGGCGGAACTGGATGACCGCGATGTCGCTGGCCCCCAGCCGCTCGGCGCTGCGGTCGGCGATGGGACCCATCGACTCCCACATGGCGATGTCCTGGTTCGGGATGCCCGGAAGGCCGGTGAAGTCACCGGCCTTCATCGCCGCCCGGTCCTGGAGGTAGTTGTTGGAGGCACGGCGGTGCAGCGGACGGAAGTCGGCGTCCACGTCGACGCCGGGCTCCATGACGCAGAACTTCCGCCATGCGTCCTGCGAGATCACGGTATCGCCGTAACCCCAGGCGATGAAGTGGAAGTAGCAGCTCGTGTCGTCCCGCGGCACGATCACGCTCGCGACGTTGTAGGAGCTGTTGGGCGGGATCAGCGCGGTGAAGGGGGCCACGAAGGTTGTGATCCGGACGTAGTCCGTGTCCTTCGCGTTCATAATAGGCCGGCGGATCGCGGCGTACCGCATGCCGTAGTTCGTGACCTGCACCTGGATGCGCGGATTCTTGTCCGTGGACGGACGGGTCCAATGCGAGTCGGTGGCTCCGGCCGTCGTGACACGGGCCGGCTTCATGTCGGACGAATGCAGGCTGGAGCTGTGGGCGGAGTCGATCTGCCCTTCCATCACCTGCGCCCAGTTGCAGGGCAGCTGGACCTTGATGGTCGACACCTTGGCATCCGGCGTCGGCGCCCAGGCGGGCGGCTCGAACTCCGGCATCTCCTCAATCGGACCCATGTACGTCCAGATGAACCCGCCGGCCTCGCGCGTCGGGTAAGCCTTGTGCTTCACCTTTTCCGCAAACCCGCTTTCCTTGGGCTCGGACGGCATCTCCACCACGTTACCGTCCACGTCGAACTTCCAGCCATGGTAAAGGCAGCGCAGGCCGCATTCCTCGTTGCGGCCGAAGACCAGCGACGCCTTGCGGTGGGTGCAGAACTCACCGAGGACGCCCAGGCGACCGTCCGTGTCGCGGAAGGCGACCAAGTCCTCGCCGAACAGGCGGATGCGGATCGGCGTGCCGTCGCGCTCCGCGACCTGCTCGGACAATGCGGCGGGCACCCAGTGACGGCGTATCAGCTTGCCCATCGGCGCCTCGCCCTCGACCCGGCACAGGCGGTCGTTTTCATGCTTGGTCAGCATCTGGCCTCTCCCAAAGAATTTTCCTGTCCTGGATAATGCTTAGGGACCACAGTGTCGAGGGGAAAGCGAGGTTCGACCGGAAGCCCGCTTTGCGCATGCAGTAAATGCGAGGGCAGTGCGTGACCGTGATGTCGGGGCGCATTTTAGCTTAGAACCCTAAGATTGCCTCTTGCCCAGAACCCGGCACGGATGCACATGGCGGCTATGGACGACATCGCAGCCCAGGACGGCGACGCAACCCTGCTGACCCTTCGTGTCAGCCGCGCCGAACCGGTCGCGGACGGCATCCAGCTTCTTGAGTTCCGGGCGCCGGACGGGAGCGACCTACCCGCCTGGGCGCCGGGCTCGCACCTCGCGGTCCGCGTGCCGAGCGGCGCGATGCGGAACTACTCGCTATGCAACGACCCGCATGAGCGCGACCGCTACGTGATCGCGGTGAAGCGGGACGAGCGCGGCCGCGGCGGTTCCGTCAGCCTGGTCGATGGCGTCAAGCCCGGCGACACTATCGACGTCATGCCGCCCCGCAACCTGTTCGAGTTGGTGACATCGGCGCCGAGCTACATTTTCGTGGCGGGCGGCATCGGCATCACGCCGGTGTTGTCGATGATCCGCTACCTGCGTGCGGCCGGCGAGAAGCCGTTCCACCTTTACTACCTCACGCGCAGCGCCGCGGGCACGGCCTTCCTGCCGGAGCTGGCGGAATTCGCCGGGCACTTGACAGTGCATCACGACAATGGCGACCCGGACCAGGCCTTCGACCTGTGGCCCGTGTTCGAGGATCCGACGCGCGCCTACATCTACTGCTGCGGTCCGCGGCCGCTGATGGACGCCGTGCGCGACATGACGGGGCACTGGCCCGAAACCGCGGTGCATTTCGAAGATTTCGGCTCCGACCTCGTGCGCCCGCGTGCCGACGACACGCCGTTCATGGTCCAGCTGGGGCGGGCGGGCCCTCAATTGGAGGTACCGGTCGGGACCACCATCCTCGAAACCCTACGGGCACACGGCCGAGTCAGTCCGAGCAGCTGCGAAAGCGGCACCTGCGGCACCTGCCGCACCCGCATCCTGGACGGCGAGGCCGATCATCGCGACCTGGTGCTGACCGAGGCGGAGAAGGCCACGAGCATGATGATCTGCGTGTCCCGCGCCAGGAGCCCTGTCCTCGTGCTGGACCTTTGATGCCCGGAACGCTGCGGCTCGGCGTGGCCGGGCTGGGCCGCGCCTTCATGCTCATGCTGCCCACCTTCGTGCGCCATCCTCGGGTGGCGCTGGCCGCCGCCGCCGACCCGCGGCCGGAGGCGCGCAGCCACTTCGCCGCAGAGTTCGGCGCACGCGCGTACGAGACGGTCGAGGCGCTATGCGCCGACCCCACAGTGGATGCCGTGTACATCGCGACGCCGCACCAGCTCCATGTGGAGCACGTCCGGATCGCCGCCGCCCACGGCAAGCACGTACTGGTGGAGAAGCCCATGGCTCTGGCGATCGCGGATTGCCAGGACATGATTGAGGCGGCGGAGCGCGGCGGCGTCCACCTGCTGGTCGGCCACAGCCACAGCTACGACCTTCCTTATCTTCGCACACGCGCGCTGATCGAGACCGGCGCGTTAGGCGCCGTGCGGATGGTCACGGCCATGAACTTCACGGACTACCTGTACCGGCCTCGCCGCCCCGAGGAGTTGGACACCGCCGAGGGGGGCGGCGCCATCTTCAGCCAGGCGCCCCACCAGGTCGAGGTGGTGCGCCTACTCGCCGGAAGCCGGGCCACGGGCGTCTGGGCCTCGGCAGGGATCTGGGACCCGGCGCGACGGACGCAGGGCGCCTATTCGGCTCACCTATCCTTTGAGGACGGGGTGTTCGCCGCCCTCACCTACAGTGGCCACGGGCACTTCGACACCGATGCGTTGCACGGGTGGATAGGCGAGATGGGGCAGCAGCGCGACGGTTCGGGGTATGGCGACGCCCGGCGACGCCTCGCCGGGCTCGACCCGGCGCAGGAAGCGGCCCTGAAGAACAAGCGCGCCTACGGCACAACGGTCTCGGCCGAGGAGATGCGCGAAGGGCCGCCCCCGCCAGCCTACAACCATTTCGGCCTGGTGGTCGTGTCCTGCGAGCGTGGCGACCTGCGCCCAATGCCCAACGGCGTCGAGATCTACTCCGACCTGGAGTGTCGCTTCGAGCCACTGCCGCCGCCCGCCGTGCCCCGCGCGGAGGTGATCGACGAACTGGTCGGCGCCGTCATGGGCGGGCGCGTGCCCCTGCATACCGGCCGATGGGGCATGGCCACCGCCGAGATCTGCCTGGCCATCCTGCGATCGAGCGAGACGGGCCAGGACGTTCCTCTTAGTCACCAGGTCGGCATGCCGGCCATTTTGGAGAACCAATGATGAGCCTTATTCGCATCGAGCCCATGCTGGACCCAGCAACCAGCAAGTTTTTCCTGGAAATCTACAATCCGCACGATGCGGAACAGCCGTTCGTCACCACCCTGCCGCGCTATCAAAGCAAGGCAGCGGCCGAGACGGATATCGTCGCAATCATTGCGGCGGCGGCCAGCGGCGCCACTGTTTCGGAGTAAAGTTGCCGGCGTATCCGCAGGTTCAATGCCGCCGCGACCGGGCGGCTCACGACCGCCGGATCACTCCTGCAGGTTCGCCTGTATCGCCTTGAGCAGCGAGATCATCATCGTCTTTTCCCGTTCCGTCAGCCCGACCGAAGCTGATGCGATAACAGCGTAGGCGACCGGCAGCAGTTGGTCCCGCAGCGCCCTCCCCTTGTCGGTCATGTGGATGTTGATCTTTCGCCGGTCTTCCGCGTGCGGCACGCGCCGGACCCAGCCGTTACGTACCATGTCACGAATGGCGGACAGGGTGGTCGGCTCCATGGTCCCGACGCGTTGCGACAGCTGGCTTTGCGTGATCCCGTCCTCCGACCACAGCACGCGGAGGAAGTACCACGTTCCCAACGTGACCCCGGCCCTTTCCAGCTCCGTTTGCAAGGCACGCTGGAACAGCCGGTGCGTGGCCCGGATCTGGTAGCCGAGGCTGTCGACCAGAGGGAGGTCGTCGGCGCGTTTGGGTGACAGACGATCGTCGGGCATGCGGTTCGACCTTAGATGACAGTGACCTTCCAAGCGAGCCCTAAGGCGGACCGCGTGAATACTTATATGCCTAAGGGTATTTAGCCTGTAGTGAGCGGTGCAGACAGCGTCGCATCCGCTTCATAGGCCAGCAAGCCGATCCAAGGCTGGACAAACATACTAAGGCGACTTAGCAGTCCGTGAAAGAACGCGGAGGAGCGGCCCGACATGCCAATGACCCTAGGCAGACGGAAGGCATGGACGGGTAAGGCGCCATGACGGAGGTCATCCAGATCACGCTGGGCGGCCTTCTGCAGGGAAGCATCTACGCTCTACTCGCCGTTGGATTCGCGCTCGTCTACCGCGTTACCGGGGTGGTCAACCTCGCGCAGGGGGGGTTCTGTATCCTGGGGGCGCTGCTGACCCACAGCCTGCAAGTGCGTCTGGGCTGGCCGACTGCGCTGGCGGCGGCCGGGGGCGTGGTGGTCACCACCCTGGTGGGCGCCGTGCTGGGGGCGCTGGCCTTCGTGCCGGGTCTCCGGCGCATCTCGATCGGCAGCATGCTGATGCTGACGGCGGGGCTGCTGGCCGTCTTGGGCGGGGGCATGCTGGTCATCTGGGGCAGCCAGCCTTACGCGTTCCCGCCCTTTTCCGGTGACCACCCGGTCACCATCGGCGGCGTGCTCGTTCCGACGCAGGACTTCTGGGTGTTCGGCACCACCGTCCTGCTGGTCGGCGGGCTGTGGTTCCTTTTGCAGCGGACCGGGCTGGGCCGGGCGTTGCGGGCCTGCGCCGAGAACCCGGCTGCAGCGCGGCTGATGGGCATCAGCGTTCCGGGCATGACGCTCTTCGCGTTCTCGCTTTCGGCAGCCATCGGCGCCACGGCCGGGATCGTCGTGGCGCCGTCCACGTCCCTGCAGTTCGACACCGGCACCCTGTTCACCATCTTCGGCTTCATCGCGGTGGCGATCGGCGGCGTCGGCTCGCTCCCGGGTGCGGTGGCGGGGGGCCTGGTCCTGGGCCTGGCTAGCCAGTTCGCGACCGCCTACGTGTCTTCGCTGTTCAGCAACGCCTTGGCGCTCGGGCTGCTGCTGGTGGTGCTGCTATGGCGGCCCAACGGCTTGTTCGCGCCCCGTCAAGCCCGCCGTTCCGACGTGCGGGAGGAACCGCGGGTGCACAAGCGCATCATCCGCCTTGGTTCCACCGCGGTCCGGGCCTGGTCGGCCATCGCGCTCGGCGCGGCCCTGGTGCTGCCCTGGCTGCTTCCGCAGGGCGGGTTGCTGGGGTCGCTGGTGATCACGCTGATCCTGTTCGTGGCCCTGCTGGGGCTGAACGTGCTGATGGGCTACGCCGGCCAGGTCAGCCTGGGCCAGGCCGGCTTCATGGCGATCGGCGGCTACACCGCCGGCTGGCTCGCGGTGCAGTACGACGTGCCGCCCTTGCTGGGCACCTTGGCCGGGATTGGCGTCTCGCTTGTCTGCGCGCTGGGCTTGGCGCTCATCACCATGCGTCTGCGCGGCCTCTACCTCGCGCTGGCCACGCTCGCCTTCGGCCTCCTGGTCGACAGCCTCGCGGTCGGGCTGGACGGCATCACGGGCGGCCCGTCGGGCCTGGTCGGGATCCCGCCGTTCAGCCTAGGCGGATACGAGTTCGACACCCCGATGCGGATGTACTACCTGGTGCTCGGCGTCGTCGTGGTGTCGCTGGTGCTCCTGGCCGGGGCGATGCGGTCGGACTTCGGCCGGACGCTCCAGGCCATCCGCACCGACCAGATGGCGGCGGCAGCGCTGGGCATCAACGTCCCCTTGTACAAGCTGGCTGCCTTTGCCATCAGTGCCGTGTTCGCCTCGCTGGCCGGCAGCCTCTACGCCTTCGATTTCAACTTCCTCGCACCCGAGATGGTGGGCACTACCCGGTCGCTGGAACTGGTGACCATGATGGTCATCGGCGGGGAAGGCACGTTGCTGGGCCCGATCTTCGGCGCGGCCCTGCTGACGGTGCTGCCCACGATGATCCAGGCGCTGTCCGTGTACAAGACGTTCGCCAACGGCGCGCTGCTGGTGTTGTCGTTCCTTTACCTCCCGGAAGGCATCTTCGGCGGCCTCGTGCGCCTGTGCGGCGGCATGTGGCGGCGGGTGCCGCCGCCATCCGCTCCCTCCCTCGCGCAGCGCAGGCGGACATGAGCGGGCCGTTGCTGGAGGTGCAGGGCCTTAACAAGCATTTCGGCGGCCTGCACGCCACCTGCGACGTGTCGTTCCAGGTGCCGGAAGGTCGGCTGACCGCCATGATCGGGCCGAACGGCGCGGGCAAGACCACCGTGTTCAACCTGATCACCAACCTGTTTCCGGCCTCGTCCGGCGAGGTGCGGTTCGCCGGCCGGGCCATCCAGGGCCTTTCGCCCAGGCGCATCGCCGGGCTGGGCCTGATACGGACGTTCCAGACCGCGCGCGTGTTCCCCGGCCTGACCGTGCTGGAGAACGTGCTGGTCGGCCGGCACCGACTGTTCCGTTCCGGCCTGCTGTCCCAGATGATGTGGCTGCCGCGCCAGCGCCGGGAAGAGCGGGACGCGCGGGTCCGTGCCGAAGCGCTGCTGGAGATGGTGGGGTTGGCGCGGCTTCGCGACACCCATGCCGCCGACCTGCCGATGGGGGCCCAGAAGCTGCTGGAGGTGGTCCGCGCCATCGTGGCGCAGCCCAGCCTGCTGCTGCTGGACGAGCCCGCCGCCGGGCTGAACGACAGCGAAACGGCGGAGCTCGCCGTCCTGCTGCGCGCCATCCGCGACAGCGGGATCACCCTGATGCTGGTGGAGCACAACATGCCGCTGGTGATGGGGATCGCGGACGAGGTGCTCGTGCTGGAAGCGGGGCGCCTCATCATGGCGGGGCCACCGGCCGCCGTGCGGCAGGACCCACGGGTGATCCAGGCCTATCTCGGCGCGGAAACCGCCTGATGCTGGAGCTTCGCAAGGTCAGCGCGGGCTACGGGGCGGGCCCGGTCGTGTGGGACCTGGACCTGACGGTCCGGCCTGGCGAGATCGTCACGCTGATCGGCGCCAACGGGGCGGGCAAGTCCACCCTGGTGAAGACCGTCTCAGGCCTGTTGACGCCGTCCGCGGGCGAGGTGCGGTATGACGGCCAGCGCATCGACACCCGTTCCACCGGCGCCCGCGTCCGGCTGGGGATCGCGCATGTCCCGGAAGGGCGGCAGGTGTTTGCCGGGCTTACGGTCGCGGAGAACCTGGGTCTCGGGGCCTATGCGCACCGCAGGACGCTCGGGGCGGGCGGCGTCGGTAACCGCATCCGGGCGGTGTGCGAGCGCTTTCCGGTGCTGGCGGCGCGGATGGACGAGGTCGTCGGCAACTTTTCCGGCGGCCAGCAGCAGATGCTCGCCATCGCACGGGGGCTGATGTCCTCGCCCAGGCTGCTGATCCTGGACGAGCCGTCCCTCGGCCTGTCGCCGCTGCTGGTGCAGGACGTGTTCTCCTTAATCGCCAGCCTGCGGGCGCAGGGCCTGGCGGTGCTGCTGTCCGAGCAGAACGCCCGCTCCGCCCTTTCCATCTCGGACCGGGCATACGTGATCGAAAGCGGCCGCGTGGTGATGCAGGGATCCGCCACCGAGCTGCTGCATGCACCGGAAGTGGCCGAGCGTTACCTTGGATCGGCCGTCGTGGCCGGCACGGCGGCCGATGACGGCCAGGGCATGGCGCGGCGGCTGCGCGAGCTGGTGTGGGACTGAAACCGCCCCGGGGTGTTAATAAGCGCAAGCGTGGACTTCCTACCCGCCGTCAAGCGCTTGATGAGCGGTTGAGAGGCCCGGCATGGCCTGCTGTGGAGTGTCCCGTCCCGAT
>CAXTOB010000019.1:0-20499 GCA_964245505.1 uncultured Acetobacteraceae bacterium
GCCACAGCCTAACTCAGCGCATAGGTGATAAGGCGCCCAAGCGTCAGCTTGCCGCCGCCGCTGATGGCCGGCAACGGCTGGAACCCCCGGCTGCTATGCAGGAACGACGCCTTGTCTAGCCACAACAGGCCGACGAACGTTTCCGCGACGATCCGGCTGCCGACGGGTCCGAGGTGCTGGCCACCGAATGCCACCCCCTCCTGGTTCGCATCGGACGCGCCAAAATATTCGCCTTCCCGGAGCACGTAATACCAGAGCGGCGCATTGCCGAACAGCGGAGCGTCCGGCGCATCCACCCACTTGGCGCGGAAAGCCTTGCGCTTGTCGTCGGTCGTCTTGAACGCGTCCTTGTCGTCCTGCGCGGCGTCCGCCGGTAACGGGATACGCGATCCCGTGCCCCAGACGATGTCGTCCGGCAATGGCGTGATGCCCAGCTTCCGCGCAACGGCCTGGCCAGACGGCAGACGCAGCAGTTGGCCCCGCTTCAGGTTGCGGAACGCCAAGTTGCCAGCGATGGATGCCGGGCTGCCCGGCGGGATTGCCTTGTCGAAGAACTCCGGCAAGTCCGCCAACGGCTGCACGATTTGGGCATCCAGGCGGTAGGACGGCTGCGGTATCTGCATCGGCTTGCCGCCGACCTGGCGCGCGTTGGGCGTCTTCTGCACACCGTCGAGGAAGAACGACCAATCGATGCCCCAGAATGGCGGCAACGTGCCGGGAAAACCGTTCAGGTTCTCCGTGCCGCCGGCTGTCGGACTGTTGCTGGCACGGCTGAAGGTGGGAATCCGCTCCTTGGTCTCATCGCCCTTGGGAATGCCGGCAGCCGGATCACCCTTGCGGGTCGTCACCACCGAGTTGAGCGAGTAGCTGGGCCGCACCATCGAGTGTCCCAGACGGTAAGCTGCGCCGGCAAACTCCACCGGCATGTAGGGGAAGTCGGCTTCCTGCTTCAGGTAGTTCTGCAGGCGCGGGGTGCCCCCGGGGTTCAGCACCTCGGTGACCATCCCTGGCTCCAGGATGCGTTCGAGGAAATCGTGCAGCACGACCCACTGGTAATGCCATCGCACGATGGTCGCCGCGGCGTTGAACCGGGCGCCCGGCGTGCTGCGGTCGCCGCCGAAGGCGTCGATCACCGCGTCGTCCATCACCACCTTGTTGTGCAGGGCGATGATCGCGCCGTGGATCTGGCTTACGATCTTGTTCTCGTCATTGCGTTTGTCGCCCAGGATCGGGGTGCCGTCAGGCAGCCGGTGCAAGTCATGCCGGGTGCCAACCGCAGCGCCGCCGTTGTCCATAGCCGTGCCGACCCGCAGGCGAAGCTGGTCGGCCTCATACATGTAGGGCTGATCCGCTGGCCCACGGCCATACACGCTGTCGAGGTCCAGTGTCGGGGAACGGAAATCCACCAAAGCGTCGGTGTCTTCCAACTGGTCACTCAGCGGTGTCGGGTCGAAGCTGATGTCGTGGTCCACAAATTGGCCGAAATAGGTGTAGCCCGCGGGTATCAGGCTGTTCTCGTCTGTTGGCTCCGAGGCATTGATCGGCGCACCGTCGTCTATCTTGACGATGACACTCGCCAGTTCACGCAGGCCGGGATCAGGAATGGTAGGGCAGGGCGGTAGGTCGAACATCGGCCCGAACCGGCCAAACGCCAGTCCGGCGTTCGCTCCCGCTGCCAGCCCACGGATATTGGCACCATGCGACACCGGGCCGAGTGTGAAGCAAACAGGGCCAGAGGACGCCTTGGCAGGCGCAACAGGCTCAACGATTGGATTGTCCAAGATGATCTCCATGCGCAACAGTTTCGGTGGCGCATGGATAACTCGCTGCAACAACTCTGTCTAGTTCATATTAACAGCGTTACAACCTGGGGTTCGACTGGCTTCCCGTATCCAGCATGTCGTGCACCGGAAAGTAGGCTATCGGCAGGCTCACACGACCTTGGTCAGCATGGGCAGGGAGTGCGCGATTGCTGTGCCCTCAAACGGAGCAAGGAAGCCCTTTCAGGCTGCCTTGCTCCTCAACTCCTTGCAGTGACCGCTCTACCCCGCCATCTCGCGCGCCTTATCCAGCGCACCCCGGCAAGACCCATCATTGTTCTGATCCAGCATCCGGGCCCGCTCAAGTTCCATCTTGGCCTGTGACATCCGGTCATCGGGCTTAGCGCCGTTGCTGGCCGACTGCGCCTGGCTGGGAGCGGTTTCGACCTGACGACCAGATCCCGACGCCGCGACTTGTGCCGCGGTCGGCAGTCCCTGCGACTGCCGACGGACATCATCCGGCGATGTCGCGATCTGCGCGGATGCGGCATTCAATTCCTTAGTGCCGGCCGTTCCACCGACCCGGTTGTCTGCCGACGTTCCCTCAGTTCCAGCCGTAGCGGGCTGTGACGACCCTGAAGGGGCAGAGCCGGGATTCGATCCGGTCAGTGTCCCAGTCGTTGGCGGTCCGAGCGCCGGGCTTTGCGCCAACTTGCGCCCCAAATCGGCGATTCCGTCGCTGCATGGCCCTGCAGCTGCAGCGTGAGTCAGCCCGACAAGACATGCAGCAGAAGCTAGCGACACAGACAACAAGCGGATAATCATGCACAATCCTCCCAAGTTTGGTGTTGTCACAATTAACGGCGGAAGCCTGGGAGATTTCCTGCAAACCCTTGCACGAAGCTGTGAGGCTAAGGCAGAATGTTGCCGCAGCCAGGGTTGACTTGCCAGGGTTGCCGAACGAAGTTGACGTGCTGCTACACAACAATCGGAGGACTCATCATGGCTTGGAACACCCCAAAGATCACCGTCGTCGCCCTGGGTGCAGAGATCAACTCCTACGCCTGCGCCGACCTCAAGAAGTAGAGCGCATTCGCAGCGGGTTTGAGCACTGCCCACAGCAGTCGCTCAGCCCGCTGCAGTTTATGGTCTTCCCCGACTATGATCCGCGCCGTGGTGCTGGGCGCTGCCGCTGGTGGAGCGTTTCCACAGTGGAATTCAAATGCTCTGGCTTGTCGCCGCGCACGCGCGAGAGACAAGCTGGCACCAGCCCGTACCCAAGCATCTCTCGCCGTTAGCGCTGAAGGGAAAAATTGGGTACTGCTCAATGCGTCCCCTGATATACGTCAGCAAATCGAGCAAACGCCCGTGCTGCAGCCGCAGGAAGGCTTGCGATCTTCGCCTATAACCGCCGTTGTGCTGACCGGCGGCGACGTGGATGCAATTGCTGGCTTGTTGACCCTGAGGGAACGTCAGCAGTTCACGGTGCTGGCCACCTCAACCGTCCACGCGGTGCTCGATGCCAATCCAATCTTTGAGGTGCTGAACCGCACCATCGTCATGCGCCAGCAACTGGAACTTGGCGTGCCGACACTCCTGCCTTTGCCGGACGGCAGTTCTTCTGCGTTGTCGGTCGAGCTGTTCGCAGTTCCGGGCAAGGTCCCACTCTACCTGGAAGCCTCCGACGAGATGCCTGTCCTGCAAGAGGATGGCACGACCGTCGGCGCGGCCATTTCAGACGGCAGCGCGACGCTGTTCTACATCCCTGGCTGCGCCGCCATGACGCCGCGTTTGGCCGAACGGCTTCGCGGGGCGGCAGCCGTGTTCTTCGACGGTACGCTGTGGTCCGATGACGAGATGGTACGCGCTGGACTTGGGCCGAAGACCGGGCGCCGGATGGGCCACATGAGCGTCTCCGGCCCGGACGGAACCCTCGCGGCGTTCCAAGGATTGAACGTCCGCCGCCGCGTGCTGATGCATATCAACAACAGCAACCCTATATTGCTGGAAGACTCGCCGGAACGTGCTGCGGTCAACGCAGCCGGATGGGACGTGGCGTGGGATGGGATGGAGGTCCGCCTGTGAACGAGATGTCGCCGATGCCCCGTGACGCCGGGGACCGCACACTGTCATTCGAAGAGTTGCACGACGCGCTGGAGGCAATAGGTGCCGAGCGCTACCATAACCTGCACCCATTCCATCGCCTGCTACACGACGGCAAGCTGAACCGTGCCCAGGTGCAGGCTTGGGCGCTGAACCGCTACTATTACCAGTCACGCATCCCGGCCAAGGATGCGACGTTGCTGGCCCGGCTGCCGACTGCGGACCTTCGCCGGGCCTGGCGCAGCCGTTTGGTGGACCACGACGGCGACGCGCCGGGCAAGGGCGGCGTTGCCCGCTGGCTGCACCTGGCGCGTGGGGTCGGCCTTGACCCGGCCTATGTCGAGAGCACCGAGGGCATCCTGCCAGGCACACGCTTCGCCGTGGACGCCTACGTGGCCTTCGTGCGCGACCGAACTATCCTGGAGGCGGTTGCGTCGTCGCTGACGGAGATGTTCTCGCCAGGGATCATCGCCGAGCGCGTGTCGGGGATGCTGCGGAACTACGACTGGGTGTCGCAGGACACCCTGGCCTACTTCACGCCCCGGCTGACCCAGGCACCAAAGGACGTGGACTTCGCCCTAGCCTACATCAACGAGCACGCGACGACGCGGCCGTTGCAGGAGACCGTACTGGCCGCGCTCCGCTTCAAGTGCGACGTGCTGTGGTCGCAGTTGGACGCGCTGCACTACGCTTATGTTGAGCCCGGCCGCATTCCGCCCGGCGCCTTCGTGCCGTCCCCGTGATGGACGCTGTCCCCATTTTCAATCGCGGCTTCCGCTTGCGGCATGACCAGGTACGCGGCGCCTGGGTCGTGCTGGCGCCGGAGCGGCTATTCATGCTGGACGAGCCGGCCGTGGAAGTGCTGAAGCTGGTGGACGGCGCCCGCAATATCTCGGCCATTGTGGACGAGCTGGCCGTTAAATATGACGCCCCGCGCACGCTGATCGCTGCCGACGTGCAGGCGATGCTGCAAGACCTGGTCGAAAAGGGAGCGATCCGCCTATGAACGCCCTGCTTCCCATCGAGCCCTCGCCCGAGCCGCCCTTGGCTCTGCTGGCCGAACTAACCCACCGATGCCCGCTGCAATGCCCGTATTGCGCCAATCCGCTTGAACTGGAGCGTGCAGCGGCGGAGCTGGATACCGCAACTTGGCTCCGCGTGCTGGACGAGGCAGCGGCGCTAGGCGTGCTGCAGGTGCATTTCAGCGGCGGCGAGCCGACCGCCCGCAAGGACCTGCTGCAGCTCGTGCAGGGTGCGGCCCGGGCCGGCCTATATAGCAACCTCATCACCTCCGGCGTCATGCTGGATGCCGCGTCGCTCGGACTGCTTGCGGACGCCGGGCTGGATCACGTGCAACTCAGCTTCCAGGACGCCGACGCGGCGCAAGCCGACCGTATGGGTGGCTACCGCGATGGGCACCGGCGCAAGTTGGTCGTCGCCGGGCTGATCCGCGAGGCAGGCCTGCCGCTGACCGCGAATTTCGTCGTGCACCGGCAAAATCTGGAGCGGCTGCCGGAGATGCTGCGCCTTGGTGAGGAGATCGGCGCTAGCCGGATCGAGATTGCCCACGTGCAATACTACGGCTGGAGCCTGCTGAACCGCGCCGCCCTGATGCCGACCCGGGCGCAGCTGGAGGCGGCCAACGCCGAAGTCGCGGCGGCACGGGAGCGGCTGCAGGGGCGTATAACGATCGACTATGTGGTGCCCGACTACTACGCCGCGCGTCCGAAGGCCTGCATGGGCGGATGGGCGCGCCGGATCATCAACATCTCCCCGGCCGGATTGGCTTTGCCGTGTCATGCGGCGGAAACGCTGCCGGGGTTTTCGTGGCCCAACGTGCGCGACGTGTCGCTGGGTGAGGTGTGGCGTGCCGACCCTGGCTTCACTCGATATCGTGGAACCGCCTGGATGCCGGACCCCTGCCGCTCTTGCGACCAGCGGGAAGTGGACTGGGGCGGCTGCCGCTGCCAGGCCTTTGCGATCCTGGGCGACGCTGGCGCAACCGACCCAGCCTGCGCCCTGTCCCCCTCGCACCACCTAATGGCCGAAGCAGCCTTGGAAGCAGACCAGCCTGCACCCAACCTGATCTACCGCCGCATCCGAACAGCAGCACTGGTCCGCTAATGCCAACCGTTTTCCTTCTCCCTCTCCCTCTGGGAGAGGGCCGGGGTGAGGGGGTCTTAGTTGCGGAGCGGAGTGCGTCGCTTGCCGAAGCGCTAGTGTTTTGCTCGGACCGAACCCAGTACTTTCCCTCCCACTCACCCCAACCCTCTCCCAGGGGGAGAGGGAGAAGGGCAGCACTCGCCTCATGAAGCGCCGAGATGCCCTGTTGCTTGCCTTAGCCACCGCAGCGTCTCCCGCCCACGCCGCCCCGGCCGCCCATGCCATGCAGGAGGTTGCGCCCGGCATCTGGGTGCGCCAAGGCGTCCACGAGGAGGCGACAGTCGCCAACCAGGACGGCATTGCGAACATCGGCTTCATCATCGGACGCGACGCCGTTGCCGTCATAGACCCCGGCGGCAGCCTTGCGGACGGACAGAAGCTGCGTGCGGCCCTGCGCGCCCGCACTGACCTACCGATCCGTTGGGTTGTGATGACCCACCTGCACCCTGACCACGTCTTCGGCGCCGAGGCATTTGCCGACGACAATCCGACCTTCGTCGGCCATGCCCGGATGGCGGGCATGCTGGTGCAGCGTGGCGAGTTCTACCGGAATGCTCTGGCAGATGTGCTGGGGATCGACGCTGCCGGCGACTACGCCAAACCCGGCATGCTGGTGTCGGATACCGCCGAATTGGACCTAGGCGGGCGCACGCTGCAGTTGCGCGCCCATCCGACGGCGCATACCGACAACGACCTATCCATCCTGGACCCGCAGACTGGAACCCTATGGCTGGGCGATCTGCTGTTTGTGGACCGGGTCCCGGCGGTGGACGGCAGCATCTTGGGCTGGCTGCAGCAAACCGCTGCGCTGCGTGCGGTTCCGGCCTACCGAGCGGTGCCAGGCCATGGCCCTGTTTCGGTGCCCTGGCCCTCGGCGGCCGACCCGCAGGAGCGTTATCTGGGCGGCATCGTGCGCGACATCCGTGCCATGATCCGCCGGGGCGGCGACATCGAAACCGCAGTGGCAACCGTGGGCCAGTCCGAACGGTTCAACTGGCTGCTGTTCGATGATTACAACGGCCGCAACGTGACCACCGCGTTCAAGGAACTTGAGTGGGAATAGGCCGGCACGCCAGCCGGTGCATAGGGGAGGAGACCATGAGGCGTCGTACAGCTCTAATAAGCCTGGGTCTGGCATTGACCGTGCCTGCGCTGGTTCCCGCAGTGGCTGAGGAAAGCGACGCCGAGCGGGCTGAGCGCTGGCATGACCTGAAGCAGGCCGTGTTCGGCGACCGTCCGGTGCAGGACGGCACCGGCGTCATTGCACTCGACGCCCCGGCCCGTGCCCAAGATGCAGCCTTGGTGCCGATCACCATCAGCCTATCTGCCGGCGGCGGCACCGGCGGCGGCCGGGTCAAGGCGGTATGGGTGCTGGTGGACGGAAACCCGTCGCCCCTAGCCGGCACCTTCCACTTCGGCCCAGCGGCCGATCCGCACATTCTGCGGACCCGCGTCCGGGTGGATCAGTACACCCTGATGCATGCCGTCGCCGAAACGGAGGACGGGCGCCTGTTCAGCGCCGAGCGGTTCGTGAAAGCCGCCGGCGGCTGTTCCGCCCCGTCGCTCAAGGACCCGCAGGTCGCCATGTCCCGCCTCGGCCAAATGCGCCTGCGGGTGGAGGGCGAGGGGCCAGTGCAGGATGGCGAGGCCGCCATGGCTCAGTTGCTGGTCAGCCATCCCAACAACAACGGCATGCAGGTGGACCAGGTCACCCATAATTTCATTCCGCCGCGCTACATTCAGGACATCATCATCCACTATGGCGACGACGTCGTGCTGACCGTGGATGCCGACATTTCCCTCAGCGAGGACCCGGCAATCACCTTCGGCTTCGTGCCGCACGGCGCCGGGCCGTTTCGGGTGGAAGTGCAGGATAGCACGAAGGCGGTATTCCGGCAGGAATTCCCAACGGCGATGCGGAGCTAGGCTGCCCCTCTACCGGCATCACTGCCGGGCGGCATAGCGCCGCTACCGCTCCACCACATCAATGGCACTGCAGCTCCACTTCCGCCTGTGCCCGCCGCAACTCCTCGGTCCGCTCCTTGGCGATCGGCGTATCGCGGAACATCGCGCCGCGTTCGCCAAGTCCGCCCTGCTGCAGGCCCAGGATGGTGTTGGCCTGTTCGTAGTCGTCGTAGGGCATCACGTCGGCAATGGTGTCGATGCCGCAGGAGCAGCGCTCAAGGTTCTCACGCTTGAATCCGCTGCTCGCCAGGCAACCGATCACATAGTCGGCACGGGCAGACGTCGGATAGTCGTGGGCAGGGTGGTGGGCCTGTGCATGCGCGGTCCCGGCAAGGGCTGCGAGACCAGCAATGGCGACTGCAATACGGATCATGGCTGCACGTCCTGGAATGTGGTCCGCTGTTCGAAAGCCGGCGCCCCCATCTGCGCGTCGGCAGGCATGGCAATACGGATTTCCGCGATTCCGCCCGGAACGGCGTCGGAGAGGGTGAAGGTATAAGTCTTTGCCTGAACCTGGCTGAAACGCTCCAGCCGCTGATCCCCGGCAAACGGGCGGACCGTTACGACCTGCGCCGGAACCTCCTTGCCATCCAGCAAGTATGTCCCCGGTGCGACGCCCGCCGCACTGACGAAGCCCTCACGTATCTTATTGCGGAAATACGAGGCAGACAGGCCAAGCTGATCCTTCATATCCGTCGCATCCCGCTCAAGTGTCAGCATCAGCAGCGGATTGCCGCGAAAATGATCCAACTCGGGAAACGCAATCCGGCGCGGGCCGGTCAGATAATCGAATGATACATCCTTCGTGCCATCAGGGTTCACCTGACGGATGTGCAGCGTCACCGTATCCTTGAACCCGGCTGCGCCATCCCGCGTATAAGCATATGCTAGTGTCTCTGGATGGCTCAGATTCTGCATGTGAGGCGTCTCGAACAGCAGTACCTGCGCCGGGCTAAGCGGCCTTGTGTCCTCTGTTTGCGGGGCCTGGGCCCTGGACCCTGTTACGCTCGTCACTCCCGCCAGCAGCACAACTATTGCGCCCATCCGTATCGGCATCACACTCTTACCCCAAGGAGTCTGCATCATGATCGAATTGGTCCTTATGTATTGCTTGTCCAGCGACGCCTCGCAGTGCGTGCAGCCGCGTGAAGTCCGGGAGCCGATGGGCAGTCCCATCGAGTGCGCCATGCGGGCGCAGACCCTGGCCCAGGAGTTTGTAGTTATGCATCCGAGCTACCGGCTGTCAGGCTGGCGCTGCGAAGTTGATAAACCCCGCGAAGAGCCAGCCTAAGCCTCACCGCTGTCTTTTCCCCCGGGAAGGGCCGCGGTGAGGGAAACCCAACAAGAGTAAGCCTAGGCCAGCAACAGCAGGTGCGTTGCCAGCCTGGACTTAACCCCAGCCTTACCGTCGAAGTGAAACCAACGCCTGAAGAAGCTTGTCAGTAAACCACTACGCTGCGGATGCTTTCTCCCCGCGTCATCAGGTCGAATCCTTCGTTGATTTTCTCCAGTGGCAGGATGTGGGTGATGAGATCATCAATGTTGATCTTGCCATCCATATACCAGTCCACGATGCCCGGCACGTCTGTCCGCCCACGCGCGCCGCCAAATGCGCTGCCCTGCCAGACCCGGCCCGTCACCAACTGGAACGGCCGCGTGCTGATTTCCTGGCCCGCCCCGGCCACGCCGATGATTGTGCTCTTGCCCCAGCCCTTGTGCGCACACTCCAGCGCCTGACGCATCAGCGTCGCACTGCCCACGCACTCGAAGGAATGGTCGGCTCCACCCTTCGTCAGATCCACGAGGTAGGGGACAATATCCCCCTGAACCTCCTTAGGATTGACGAAGTGGGTGACGCCGAACTTCTCGGCCAGCTCACGCCGGGCCGGATTGATGTCCACGCCGACGATCATATCGGCGCCGGCGATCCGGGCGCCCTGCACCACGTTGAGCCCGATGCCACCCAGGCCGAACACCACGACGTTGTCGCCGGGCTGCACCTTTGCGGTGAAGATGACCGCACCGACCCCGGTAGTGACGCCGCAGCCAATGTAGCAAATCTTCTCGAACGGTGCGTCCTCCCGCACCTTCGCCAGGGAAATCTCTGGCAGCACAGTGAAGTTGGCGAAGGTCGAGCAGCCCATGTAGTGCAGGATCGGCTTGCCGTTCAGGCTGAACCGGCTGGTCCCATCAGGCATCAACCCACGCCCCTGCGTAACCCGGATCTTCTGGCACAGGTTGGTTTTCCGGCTGAGGCAGTACTCGCATTCCCGGCATTCCGGAGTGTAAAGCGGGATGACGTGGTCGCCCTTCTTCAGGCTCCGCACCCCGGGTCCAACGTCCACGACGACGCCTGCACCCTCGTGTCCCAGGATTACCGGAAACATCCCCTCCGGGTCGTCGCCCGACAGGGTGAACTTGTCGGTGTGGCAGATGCCGGTGGCTTTGATCTCCACCAGCACCTCACCTTCCTTTGGACCCTCCAACTGGACGGTCTCGATGGTCAAGGGCTGGCCTGCGGCATGGGCGACTGCGGCGCGAACGTCCAAGGTGGGTCTCCGGCTTCAACTAAGGGGTGCGCCGCTAGACTAACCTATCGCCCGGGCAAATCCAGTGGCAGGCAGGATTGGTGCAGCGACAGTGACCTTTGTTGCACTGCACAACGAACCGATTGAGCTTGCTCGATGTTTTCTTCGCATGGGCGCTTGCCGGTTGTCACAATGCCTGCATATGCTTGGCATGGCAGGCTCCTTTTGACCCCGTTCCAGCTGCGGGTTGATGGCCGGGCCGGAGCTTTGACAACTCGGCGCCGTCGCGCTGGGGACGCTTAATGGTCGCCGAAGCGGCTAGGAATGGAGGGATCGGACGTGAGTATAACCCAGAGAGTGCTGCTAGGCTGCACCGTCATGATGGGAATGGCTGCCATCGCGGCAGCTCCCGCATCGGCCAACGATGAACTGCTGCGTCTGCAAGGCGACAAGAACCAGTGGGTGATGCCCACCGGGAACTACGCCAACCAGCGCTACAGCGAACTTGACCAGATCAACGCCAGCAACGCATCGAAGCTGCATCCGGTTTGGTCGTTCTCTACCGGCGTGCTGCGTGGGCATGAGGGCGGGCCGCTGGTGATCGGCGACGTGATGTATGTCCACACTCCGTTTCCGAACAACGTTTTCGCGCTCGACCTGAACGACAACGGCAAGGTCCTGTGGAAGTATGAGCCCCGCCAGGATCCCAGCGTTATCGCCGTAATGTGCTGCGACACCGTGAACCGCGGCGTGGCCTATGGCGACGGCAAGATCATCCTGAACCAGTCCGACGCAACCGTCGTGGCGCTCGATGCCAAGACCGGCCGCGAACTGTGGCACGTCAAGAACGGCGACCCCGCCAAGGGCGAGACCATGACGATGGCGCCCATGATCGTGAAGGACAAGGTTTACGTCGGCATCAGCGGCGGCGAGTTCGGCACGCAGGGCCGCTTCACCGCCTACAATCTGAAGGACGGCAGCCTCGCCTGGAACGCATACTCCGTCGGCACCGACGAGCAGCTCCGGGTGGACCCGCAGAAGACGACCATGATGGGCAAGCCCATCGGCGCGAACTCGTCGCTCAGCACTTGGCAGGGCGACCAGTGGAAGACCGGCGGCGGCAGCACCTGGGGCTGGTACAGCTACGATCCCGCCCTAAACTTGGTCTATTACGGGACCGGCAACCCGAGCACCTGGAACCCGGTGCAACGCCCCGGCGACAACAAGTGGTCCATGACCATCTTCGCCCGTGACGCAGACACCGGCATGGCGAAGTGGGTCTATCAGATGACCCCGCATGACGAGTGGGACTACGACGGGATCAACGAGATGGTCCTGGCCGACATCAACGTGAAGGGTAAGCCGACCAAGGCCCTGGTCCACTTCGACCGCAACGGTTTTGGCTACACCCTGAACCGCGAGACCGGCGAACTGCTCGTGGCCGAGAAGTATGACCCGGCCGTCAACTGGGCGACCCACGTGGATATGACGACTGGCCGCCCAGTGGGCGTGAACCAGTATTCCACGCAGTTCAATGGTGAGGACAAGAACACCCGGAACGTCTGCCCGGCGGCACTGGGCTCCAAGGATCAGCAGCCCTCGGCCTTCTCGCCGCGGACCGGCCTGTTCTATGTCCCGACCAACCACGTCTGCATGGACTATGAGCCATTCAAGGTGAGCTACACGGCTGGGCAGCCCTACGTTGGTGCTACCCTGTCCATGTTCCCGCCGAAGGGTGACAGCAACCTGGGCAACTTCATTGCCTGGGATGCCGGCACCGGAAAGATCGCCTGGTCCGACCCGGAGCCGTTCTCCGTCTGGTCCGGCGCCCTCGCCACCGCGGGCGACATCGTCTTCTACGGCACTCTTGACGGCTATCTGAAGGCTGTGGACGCCAAGACCGGCAAGGAGCTGTACAAGTACAAGACCCCCTCGGGCATCATTGGCAACGTCAACACCTACACACACGGCGGCAAGCAGTATATCGCCGTGCTGTCGGGTGTCGGCGGCTGGGCCGGCATCGGCATGGCGGCCGGGTTGGGCAACGACACGGACGGCTTGGGCGCGGTCGGCGCTTATAAGAGCCTATCCAGCTACACCCAGCTTGGCGGCGTGCTGACCGTATTCGGTCTGGACTAGGGCGAATTGCCGGCCATCCCACTGCCGGGGATGGCCGGCTGCATCCATCAAGAAACAGCCTGCCGCCGCGCCAAAGGCGCCCCGCAAAGCAGGTTCGCCGGCAAACTCCATTTTTGCTGCTTGCAATACCCCGGCCCATAAGGGCCGGGGCTGCTTCCGGAGAGATAGATGCGATATAAGACAGCGCTCGCCCTGTGCGGCCTGGTGTGCGCCGCCATCGGTGCGGGCGCCATTGTGGCCCGGGACGCCAGGGCGGAAAACGACCCCGTTTACGTCGTCCAGAACGGCCTGGTGGATCAGCACACCTTCAACGGCTACCGCCGCTACGGCGAGTCCTGCATGCGCTGTCATGGTCCTGACGGCGCCGGCAGCTCCTATGCGCCGAACCTGACCGAGTCGTTGAAAAAGATGAGCTACGACGACTTCGTCAACACGGTCGTCAACGGACGTCAGAACGTCACCCACACGCAGGACAACGTCATGCCTTCCTTCGGCACGACCGAGGACGTCGTGCTTTATATGGACGACATCTATGGCTACCTGAAGGCTCGGTCAGACGAGAAGCTGCCGCGCGGACGCCCGAAGCGCATTGGCGATGATCAGGGGTAGCCTTCTCGCCGCTGCGCTTGTCGCGGCGGTGCTCGGCCGGCCAGCCATGGCGCAACGGGCCGAACTTGTTAACCGCGCAGAACTACGGGTCTGTGCCGATCCACATAATTTGCCGTTTTCAGACGAGGCAAAAGAAGGGTTCGAGAACCGCATTGCCGCGGTGATCGGGGCCGACCTCGAACTGCCGGTGTCCTACGTCTGGTTCCCTCAAGCTGTTGGCTTCGTCCGCAACACGTTGCGCGCCCGGGAGTGCGATCTCGTGATGGGCGCGGTATCCGGCGACGGCATCATGGACAGCACAAACCCGTACTACCACACCGGCTACATGCTAGTGACCCGCACAGCCGACAACATTACGGCTACCAGCATCGGCGACCCCGCGCTGCATGACCTTCGCATCGGCGTCGTTGCCGCGACTCCGCCAACGGACCTGCTCCTACGCCACGACCTGATGGGTAAGATGCGGGCCTATGCCCTGAACGTGGACACCCGCGTCAGCAACCCGGCACGAGACATGCTGCGGGACTTGGCAGACAACAAGATTGACGTGGCGCTGGTTTGGGGGCCTGTCGCTGGATATGCCATCAAGCAGGACCATCTGCCATTGACGGCCAGATTCATTGAACCGGAGCCCGGGGCGCCACGGCTGGATTACCGGATCGCGATGGGGGTGCGGGCCGGGGAACCTGAATGGCGTCGGCGAATCAATCAAGCGATCGGTCGGCATGGCCCGGAGATTGCTGCAATCCTGGCAGAGTACGGCGTGCCGCAGCTCGATGCGCAGGATCGACCGGCAACGCCGTGATCTCGAGGGACGGGCACGGTCCCGGACGTCTATCTTTCCTCGCGCAGCTTGCCCTAACGGCGATAATGCTGGTCCCCTGTACAGCCCGCGCTGACCCTACGGTGCCGGTGCCAGACGGCTACCGTCAGGACGACTACCGCGCGCCTGTCCCGGATAGTCTCCCCGGCGGTGAGGTCATACACCTGCCGGCGATGAAAGACTTGATTGGCCGCGGAGACGCCATCCTGATTGATGTTCTGCCGGCGCCTCGGCGTCCCGACGCCATGCGTCCAGGCACCCCGTGGCTGCCGCAGCCCCACCGCAGCCTCCCAGGTGCACTGTGGTGGCCGGAAGTCGGACGCGGAACCTTGCCTGACGGAGCGGAGGCCCGTTTCGCCGACCGATTGCGGGCGGTAACAGGCGGGGATCCCAAACGGCTGATTATATTCTTCTGCCTGAATGACTGCTGGATGAGCTGGAACGCTGCCCGCCGAGCGGCCACGCTGGGCGCGCGGACGGCTTGGTTCCCCGAGGGTGTTGACGGCTGGGAAGCGGCCGGACTCTCAACACAACCAGTGCAGCCCGACGAGTAGCTCCGTTCGACCAAGTGCGCGAACCAGGAACGTCCGGTTGGGACGCAGAATAGTGGCGTCCAAAGCCATAATGCCGTGCTCTCTGGCAAAAGGGCCACCACGGTACGCATTGATTACAGGTGAGATGCGGAGCGCGCCTACTATGTAGAGGTGACACCACTGATCCTCAGGACTAGACGCGATACAACTAGAAGCCGTATTCCTAATACTGCTTGACAACTAAACGACGGGATTGTCCGTTCACGTACGGAAACGACGGATGGTGGCCCCTGTGTCGGCAGTCATGATCCCGCGATCTGATCATGATCTGCTCTAAAACGTCGGGTGGTTGAGGATCACGGGTCCAAGGCAGGGCAAAACTATGCGGAGTGGACAAGACGGCGCAGCCACCCTGACCCAGCAGGACGACGGCACATCCGACCTGCGGGGCCGCCGTGTCCTGTCCTGGCGCCAGTGGAACTCCTGTGCGGTTGGGGTATATGACCGCGGTGTCGGCGAAGGGACCTGGCGAAGCAGTCAGCACCGCCTCGTCTTGTCCCTGACGCCGTCTGAGCCGCTCGCGTTGCAAGTGGACGGCGGCACGGTCCAGCAGATGATGCCCGCCGCCGGCCTCATCAGCTTCTATCCAGCCGGACCCGAGATCCGCACGGCGGGCACAAACTCCCGCTTCGCCCACGTGTGCTGGGATCCAGGACTGCATGACGTCATCGCGCCGGACCTGCCTCACCGCCCCCCGGGCCATCCCGAACTGACCTTTCCTGATGCGCTGCTCAGCCAGATCATGCGGACCCTGGCGGAGGAGATCAGGGACGGCGACGTGGACCGCCTGCTCGCCGATAGCCTAATCGCAGCGCTGGTCATGCGCGTAGCGCAGCGTTTCGGGACGCTGACGCCTACCCGTCTGCCGGATTTGCCGAGCCCGAGGCTGCGCCGCGTGCTGGACTACATCGAGGCGCATCTCGAACAGGATCTCACCCTGGCGGAACTGGCCGGAGTCGCCTGCCTCAGCCCATCGCACTTCAGCCGCGCCTTCAAGCAGGCAGTCGGCGCAGGTCCCCACCGCTACACGGTCCGCCGGCGGGTCGAGCGGGCAAAAGACCTCCTTCGCGGCACCGACGATACCTTGGCCGGGATCGCCGCCGCCACCGGGTTCGCAGACCAGAGCCACTTCACCGCTATCTTCCGCCGCGAGGCCGGTCTCACCCCCGGCCGCTTCCGTGCTGCATCGGGCAGGACAGCAATTCCGTAATAGCCAACCGCAAGCCGATGCAAGGCCCGGCTCGAACGATGCGCTACGCCGTCTGCCATGAAGGGCGGATCACGGGCATGACGGGCGGCGATGCGGCACTGCGGGCACAGGCGCTGCGAGACAGCGCCGCAGCACTCCTGCACAGGGCAGCGCAGAGCAGCGATCTCGCACTGCGCGATGCCCTGACCCGCAAGGCCCTACAGCAGATCGAGGCGGCACGTCGTCTGATCGATGATGCCGACCCTCTTCTATCCCGGCCGGCCAAGGGGCTCCACTGATGCGGCCATTGATCGTTCTGCTTCTTATTCTCCTCGCCGGCCTTCCCGCCTGGGCCAGTGAACCCGGCTGGACCGGCCGCTGGGACACGCGCTGGCGCGAAGGCGGCGCCCGCATGGAGCTGAAACAAAGCGGCAACCGCATCACCGGAACCTACCCGGCCTATGGCGGCCAGATCGAGGGCGAGGTGACCGGGCGCGAGCTGCGCGGCCACTGGATCGAGGGCAAGCGGTCCGGCGGCCTCAGTTTCGTGCTGGCGCCTGATGGGCAAAGCTTCATGGGCCGCTTCGACACCGGCGAATGGTGGACCGGCGGACGCGTGCAGCCCGGCATGCCCGAAGTCACCGTGGACCAGGCCGGTGCACGCCAGGCGCTGCACACGTTCGTGCTGGCTGGAAACGCCGCCCGCGCCGGCAACCCCGACGAGTGGGCCAAGGCCGCCGCCGTGACGGAGTTCGGCGACAAGGGGGCCGACATGGCGCCGGGCCAGAAGCTTGCCGCCGCCCGCGCCCTGTTCGAGCTTGTGGACCAGACGACCTTCCAGCTTTGGGCGATTCCAGGGCGCCGCGCCGAGGGCAGCCGGATCGACCTGGAGCTGCATCAGGCCGGCACCGGCGTGGTGCTGCCGCTCAGCCTGGTTCATGGCGAGGACAAGCTCTGGCGCGTTGCAATGCCGGACGGCGACCTGGAGCCGCTGCGCCAAGCCCTGCTGGCGCGGTCTGGCGGGCGCCTGCCGCCGCCGGACGATATGCGCCGCCGCGCCACGCCCCGCGACGCCATGCGCTCCTTCGCTGCGGGGTTCTACGACTGGGACGGCGCCGGCCGGGCGCAGGTGATGGCCGCGCTGGACCTGTCCGGCTACAGCGACGCCACCCGCGCCTATGAGGGCGAACTCGCCGCCGCCTACCTGAACGAGGCGCTGGACCGCATCGGCCTGTCCGTCCCGCAGGAAATCCCAGACGACCCGGCCAGCCGCGTCCCCTACACCGTGTTTAGCCACCCCGCCGGATCCATGGTCCTCGCCCCGACCAACCCGGCCGGCGCCGCCGAGGGCGGGGGCTGGCGCTTCACCGCCGACACCGTCCGCTCGGCCCGCGACCTTTACACCACCATCGAGGACATGCCGGAGGTTGACGGCGGCGCGCTGCCCGACGTGCCCGCCCCCTACTTCCAGCTTCGCCACTGGGTGCGCGGCGTGGCGCCCGGCCTGTTCGCCCGCGTCGGCCCGCTGGAAGCATGGCAGGGCGTCGGCCTCCTGATCCTGCTGGCCGCCAGCTTCGCTGCGGCGTTCGCCGCCGGCTGGGTCCTGCTGGCGGTGCTGCGCCGGGCCGTGGGCGGCCGGCAGCTGGCGTCCGAGCACGAGTTCCGCTGGCCCCTGCGCCTGCTACTCGCCTTCACGCTGTTCCATTTCGCCGTCCCGTTCCTGGGCCTGCCGGAAGAAGCGAAGCGCGTCACCACCGGCGCCACCGGCGTCATCCTGGCGGTGGCGGCGATGTGGGGCGGCTGGAAGCTGATCGACACGCTCGGCGCCGGTGCGATCCGCCGCGGGGAGGCCAGGTCCGGCACGATGGACGGCATCCTGGTGTCGCTGGTGCTGGGCGCGGTCAAGCTCGTGCTGCTGGCGGGCGGGCTGCTGTTCATCGCCGACGCCCTGTCTATCCCGTATGAGGGCGTGCTGGCCGGGCTCGGCATCGGCGGCCTGGCCGTGGCCTTCGCCTCCAAGGAAACCCTGTCCAACGTGTTCGGCGCCGGCATTTTGGTGGCCGACCGTCCGTTCCGCCGCGGCGACTGGATCGAGGCCGGCGAGGCCAAGGGCACCGTCGAGCATGTCGGCATACGCTCCACCCGCATCCGCACCGGCGACGACAGCCTGATGTTCGTGCCGAACGGCAAGCTGGCGGACGCGACGGTGAACAACCTCGGCACCCGCCGGCACCGCGTCGCCAAGGTGAAACTGCTAGTGGCACATAAGACCGGCGCGGACCAGCTCGCGGCATTCATGAGTGCCCTGGCCGCGCTCGTGCCGGACGTTCCGCACGTGCTGCCCGCCTCGGTGCAGGTGGGCGTCGCGTCCATCACCCCGGACGGGATCGAGGTCGAGGTGTCGTGCTGCCTCGACGTGCGCTCCGCCGCCGACGAGCGGGCGGACAAGACGGCACTGATGCTCGCCGTGCTGCGCCTGGCCGACCGCATGCGCGTGCGGCTGGGCGACCTAGACTACGCCGTGCCCGAAAACGACGGCACGCCCAGACTGGGCGCGGCGGCAGAGTGACTAACCAACAATGAGGAAACCCAAGCATGACACATGATTTGCAACGCCGCCTGATGGCGGAATTCTTTGGAACATTCTGGCTGGTGTTTGGCGGCTGCGGCGCCGCCGTCATCTCGGCCGGGTTCCCGCAGCTTGGCATCGGCTTCATCGGCGTGGCCTTCGCCTTCGGGTTGACGGTGCTGACGATGGCCTATGCGGTCGGCCACATCAGCGGCGGTCACTTCAACCCGGCCGTAACGCTCGGCCTATGGTCCGCCGGCCGCTGCGCCAACCAGCATGTTGTCCCCTACATCATAACCCAGGTCGTCGGCGCGGTGTGCGCCTCCGCGGTGCTCTACCTGATCGCCTCCGGCAAGCCGGACTGGGTGCCGGCGGGCTTCGCCAGCAACGGCTACGGCGACCTCAGCCCGGGCAAGTACGGCATGGTCTCATGCTTCCTGGCCGAGTTGTTGCTGACCTTCTTCTTCCTGCTGGTCATCATCGGCACGACCTCCAAGGGCGCCGCCACCGGGTTCGCCGGCATCCCGATCGGGCTGGCGCTGACGTTGATCCACCTGATCTCCATCCCGATCACCAACACCTCGGTCAACCCGGCGCGCAGCACCGCCCCAGCCCTGTTTGCCGGCGGCGGCGCCGTCGCGCAGCTATGGCTGTTCTGGCTTGCGCCGATTGCCGGAGCCATGATCGCCGGCATGGTCGGCCGGATGCTGTTCGCCGACAGCTCCATCGACGAAACGACGGTCGTGGAAGAACGGCGCTCGGTCGCGTAGCTCAATCCGGACCCGTCATCGCGAGCCGCCTGCGGCGTGGCGATCCAGGAACCGCCAGATCGGACCTCCCATCCTGACGTCACCTGGACTCCCGCGCCGCTTCCGCCGTGCCGCCCCGCTCCTCGCCGGGACAGGTCGGAGCCAAAGGTCACCGGTTTGACGGCGGCGTCACCAGGTTAAGCCCCCAGGCATTGCCCACGCCTGGACCGCCTCCACCACGAACCGCCGGCTCGACTTCCCAACTGCAGCGGCCTCGCGCCCGGCCTCCAACGGCGTAGCGCTACCCGCCGCAAGGGTGCAGCCTCCATGCAGGATGCGCTTCGCCGTCCCTTTAACACGCAGCCGCCCCCGTCCAATCACCCCCAACGCCGTGCGCGCTATCCGTCTCCGTCATTGCGAGGAGCAGCAGCGACGCGGCAATCCAGGGCGGCAAGGACCATGCTGGCGATGCTGGATTGCCGCACCGCAAGCGGCTCGCAATGAAGGTTCGGCAACGAGAAGCTCAGTGCGAACGGCCACCCGTATCGTATCAACGGCGCTCCGCTTCGCCCATTCCTACCGGCGCGTTGCAGGCGTTCAGTGTCATCGCAGAGACCGTCAATGCGGAGGGCCCTTGATATCCGTCCCTTCGCCAACTGCCATCAAACTCCCAGCATCGCCCGAGCCTGCGCCGCATCGGCCACGATCTGCCCGCGCAGCTCATCAAACGAACCAAACTTGCGCTCCGCCCGCAGGAAACCGTGCAGGGCCACCGCCACCTCCTGCCCATACAGGTCGCCCGACCAGTCGAATAAATGCGCCTCCACCCGGCTGATCGCCCCCTCCGCCACCGTAGGCCGCCGGCCGATATTGGCGACCCCCGCAACCTCCGTCCCATCCGCCAGACGCGCAGTCACGGCATAAACCCCGCGCGCCGGCTCCAGGTGCCGGCCCAGCGGCACGTTCGCCGTCGGAAACCCAATGGTGCGCCCGCGCGCATCACCATGGGTAATCGTGCCTCGCACCGCCCAGGGCCGCCCCAACTCCAGCGCCCCACGCGCGGGATAAGCATCCTGCAACAGCCGCCGGATGCGCGTGCTGCTGATCGGCGTCCCACCCTCCAGCAACGGCGGCGCCACCATCAAGCCGATCCCCAACGCCTCGGCCCGCACCGCCAGGAACCCCACGTCGCCGCCCCGCCGGTGGCCGAATGCGAAGTCAGGCCCGCACGTCAAATGCGCTGCCCCAATCCCCCGATGCAGCACCTCCGCCACGAACTCCTCCCCCGTCAGCACGGAAAACGCGGCGG
>CAXTOB010000019.1:20509-30461 GCA_964245505.1 uncultured Acetobacteraceae bacterium
AGCTCATACAGCACCTGCACCCCCAGCGCCGCCAGCGCCGCCCGTCGCTCCGCCGCCAGCGTCAGGCGGAACGGCGGATCGTCCGGACGGAAATGCTCACGCGGATGCGGCTCGAACGTCAGCACCGCCAGCCGCGCATCCGGCCGCGCCGCGTGCGCCGCCCGCAGCACATGCGCATGCCCCAAGTGCACACCGTCGAAGTTGCCCAGCGCAACGGTTGCACCGCGCAGCGCCGGAGGCAGCCCCTCCCAAGTCCGGACGACCTCCATGTCCTAAGCGCGGACGCGCGCCAGCACTTCGGCACTGCGGCTGCGCGGCAGCACCACCGCCTCGCCGTCAATCACCACTTTGCCCCGGGCCTTGCACACCGTCCGCAGCGTCGCCTGCCGCTTCGCCGCGTCCAGGGAAATCACCTCCACCGTCGCCGTCACCGTGTCGCCGATGCGCACCGGCCGGAGAAACCGCAGCGTCTGCTCGAGATACACCGTGCCGTTGCCCGGCAGCCGCGTGCCCATCACCGCGCTGATCAGCCCAGCCGACAGCATCCCGTGCGCCACCCGCTCCTTGAACACCGACGCCGCAGCGGCCTCCGCGTCCATATGAACCGGGTTGGTATCCAGGCTGATGGCGGCAAACAGCAGGATGTCGGCATCGGTAATCGTCTTGCCCATGCTCGCCGTCTGACCCATCTGCAAGTCCTCGAACGCATACCCGTCCATGCCAACCCCTGACCTAAGCAAACCTCTGACCTAAGCAAACCGTTGAAGGTTCGCGCATAGATGAAACGCTAAGCAGGCTCGTGCGGCCCAGGACACGATCCCTGATCCAGCCACAGTCCATCCGTGCGAAACGCCGCGCAATCCTTCTCAGCCCCGTTGGACAACGCATGGACGCGGTGCGAAGGTCAAGCCAGCAAGGGGAACTCAGAAGGGCAACCCAGACAGGAAAAACCGGATGCCGCAAACCCAAGTGGGCACCGCCGAGGACATGCTGGCCGAACTGGCCGGATGGGTGCGGCAGGAAACCCCCACCACCGACGCCGCCGCGGTAAACCTCTTGATGAACCGCGCCGAGGCCGGCCTGGCCCAAGCCGGCACCTCCATCACCCGCATCCCCGGCCGCGACGGCTACGGCGACAACCTTCTCGCGCGGACACCGGCGCCGCCCACGCCGCGCAACGTGAAGCCAGTCCTGATGATCGGCCACCTCGACACCGTATGGCCGCACGGCACCCTGGACACCATGCCCTACCGCGTGGACGGCGACCGCGCGCATGGCCCCGGCATCTACGACATGAAGGCCGGCAGCTTCATCGCCTTCCACGCCCTCCGCTCCATCCTCGCGCAAGGCGTCCCCACCCCACGCCCCATCACCCTGCTCCTGACCCCCGACGAGGAGGTCGGCAGCCCGACAAGCCGCGCCCTCATCGAGCAGGAAGGCGCCGTCTCCGAATGCGTGCTCATCATCGAGCCCGCCGCCAAGGACGGCTCCTGCGTCACCGCCCGCAAGGGCGTCGGCCGCTTCACGCTGCACATCACAGGCGTCGGCGCCCACGCCGGCAGCCGCTTCACCGACGGCGCCAGCGCCATCGTCGAGCTGGCCCGGCAAATCGAGCGCATCCACGCCATGGTGGACCTCGCCGCCGGCATCACCCTGAACATCGCCCCGGTCTGGGGCGGCTCCCGCCCCAACGTCATCGCCGCCGACGCCGGCTGCGAAATCGACCTGCGCGTCCCAACCATCGAGGCCGGCACCCGCATGGAATCGACGCTGCTGGCCCTGCAGCCCATTGACCCCCGCTGCGCCGTCCGGGTCGAGGGCGGCATGAACCGCCCGCCCATGCAGGAAGGTCCCGCCAACCTCGCACTCTACGACCGCGCCCGCGCCCTGGCCGGCTTCCCGCTCGGCAAGCAGCACCGCGGCGGCGGCTCCGACGGCAACTTCACCGCGGCGCTGGGCGTGCCGACCCTGGACGGCCTGGGCTGCCCCGGCGACGGAGCCCACGCCAGCCACGAACACATCCAGTGGCGCCAACTCGCACCCCGTGCCGCCCTGCTGACCAGCCTTTTGGAGACTCTGTAAATCCATGGACCGACACCACGACGCCGCCCGCCTGCTGCTCAGCGTCCGGCACGACCCCACTCAACGCCTCAACAGCCTCCCCGATGTGGTGCGCCCGCAAACCGAGGAGCAAGCCTATCTCGTCCAGCGCGCCGTCATGGCCGAACTGGGCGGCATCGGCGGCTGGAAGGTCGGCTCGCCGCGCCCGGATGGCCCGGTGAACTGCGCCCCGCTGCCTGCGGTCGGCATCCACGACAGCCCCGGCCAAATCTCCGGCTCCGACCGCGTGGTGGAGGCGGAGATCGCGGTGCGGCTCGGCAACGACCTGCCGCCGCGCGAAACGCCTTACACCCGTGAAGAAATCCTCGCCGCCATCGCCTCGGCCCACCCCGCCATCGAGGTGCTGCAAAGCCGCTACGTGGACGCCAGCGCCGTGGACCCGCTCTCGGCACTGGCGGACAGCCTGTCGCATTTCGGCCTGGTGGTCGGCGCCCCCATCCCAAACTGGCAATCGCTGGACCTCGGCAAGGAGCAGGTCCGCCTGGTCGTGGGCGGCGCCGAGATCAGGCGCGGAACCGGCAACCCCGCCGGCGACATGATCCGCATGGTGCTATGGCTGGCGAACGAGGGCGCCCATTGGGCTGGCGGCCTGCATGCCGGCCAGGTGGTGACGACGGGAAGCTGGACCGGCAAGGACCCGGTGCCGCCCGGCGGCGAGGCGCAGATCATGTTCGACCGGGCAGGGGAGGCCGCAGTGCGGTTCGCGGCATGACCTCCGCCCTGGTAGTTGGCGCCGGGCCGGGCCTGTCGGCCAGTTTTGCCCGCGGCCTGGCGCGGGCCGGCCACCAGGTCGCACTGGCGGCCCGGCGTACCGACAAGCTCGCAGACTTGGCGAAGGAAACCGGCGCCACCTTGCACGCTTGCGACGCCGCCGACCCGGCAGCCGTCGCGGCCCTGTTCGCAACAGTGGGTCAGCCGGGCATCGTGCTGTACAACCCGAGCTACCGCGCCCGTGGCCCATTGATCGACCTGGACCCGGCAGAAGTCGCCCGCAGCCTAGCCATTACCGCCTTCGGCGCCTTTCTGGTGTCACAGCAAGCCGCACGCGGAATGCTGGCGGCCGGCGGCGGCGCCATCTTCCTGACTGGCGCCTCCGCAGGCGTGAAGGGCTTCGCCCAATCCGCTCCCTTCGCAATGGGCAAGTTCGCCCTGCGCGGCCTGGCCCAGAGCATGGCCCGCGAGCTGCACCCCCAAAACATCCACGTCATCCACGTCGTCGTGGACGGCGGCATCCGCGCCGCCGGACGCCCCGTGCCAGCCGACAAGCCCGACAGCCTACTCGACCCCGACGCCATCGCCCAGACCATGCTGGACCTGCTGGCGCAGCCGCGCTCGTGCTGGACCGATGAGATCGCGGTCCGGCCTTGGGTGGAGCGGTTCTAGCCGGCCCTCAATGACCCGCCTCACCGACCTCCCCACGCCCTGCCTCGTCCTGGATCGCCCCATCCTCGCCCGCAACCTCGCCACTATGGCCGCCGCCCTGGCCCGGCACGGCGTCCCGCTCCGCCCGCACATGAAGACAGCCAAGAGCATGGACGTCGCCCGCATGGCTCTGGCCGGCCAGCCCGGCAGCATCACCGTCTCCACCCTGGCCGAGGCCGAGTACTTCGCCGGCCAAGGCATCACCGACATCCTCTATGCCGTCGGCATCACCCCGGCCAAACTGGACCGCGTGGCAGCACTGAACCAGGCCGGAGCCGAAGTGCTGGTCATCACCGCCGACCCCGCCACCGCCGCCACCATCGCCGCCCATCCCACAGGCCTCGGCGCCCTGATCGAGGTGGACAGCGGCGAGCACCGCGGCGGCGGCGGCCCAAATAGCCCGCATCTGCTGGAGATCGCCGCCCGCCTCGGCCCGGCTCTACGCGGCGTGATGACCCACGGCGGCCACAGTTACGCCGGACGCTCGGCAGCGGACATGGAGGCAGTAGCGGAGCAGGAACGTGCGGCAGCCGTCGGCGCAGCAGACCGGCTGCGCGCGGCCGGGCACGCGGTCGCGATCGTGTCGGTCGGCAGTTCGCCCACGGCGCTGCACGCCCGCCACCTGCAGGGCGTCACCGAGGTCCGGGCCGGCGTTTACATGTTCGGTGACCTGTTCCAGGCCAGCATCGGCACGCATGCGATGGAGGACATCGCCCTCACGGTGCTGGCCGCCGTAATCGGCCTGCGCCCGGCAGAGCACCGGCTGCTGCTGGACGCCGGCGGCCTCGCCCTATCGAAGGACCGCAGCACGCAGCCGACAACCGACCTGGGCTTCGGCCTAATGCTGGACGCGCTGGGCCACCCGGCCTACGGCCGCTCCGTAGTGGCGCAAGCATATCAGGAGCATGGCGTCGTGGCTCTCGACCCGGCGCTGCCTTTCCCAGACCTGCGTGTAGGCGACCTCGTGCGTATCGTCCCCAACCACGTCTGCATGACAGCCGCCGCCCACGACCGCTACTGGGTCGTGGACGGGTCGGACACAATCACGGCGGAGTGGCCCCGGGTAAACGGGTGGTAGGCTGCTGTCCCCTCCGTCGCCACCATCGCCTTAACCGCCGTCAAAACGTCCGCGCGCCGTCGCTAACCACACCCTGCCTTGGCGCCAACCCGGCCAGTCTGTCACGCATCAGGATAAGCGCAGCACGCGCCAGCGTCGTGTTCCGCCCCGCGCGCGGCAAGTCTCCAGTAGCCGACGTGAACAAGCCATCAGCGTTGCCGGTCCCGGGCACCTCCACCATAGCCCAGCCCGCGAAAGCGCGCTCTGGCGCTTCCGAGAACTCATGCAGCACGATCCGGCGGTGGCGCAGGTCGCGGCAAATACGCTCGAACGCTGCTTCCAGCTTGCTGGCCTCGCCTTCCAACGCCTGGATAAAGAGACCATCCACGAACAGCAGCGCCCCGGTCAGCCCGTCGTGCTCGTTCCGGCGCTGCGCCGCAGCGACGATTGCGGTCACCTGGCTCCTGACGTCCGTCTCCGTCCCGGTAATCAGGCTTTCGCTTTGATACAACACACGGTGGAAGGGTATCATGCCGCAACCGCGTCGGCTGCGAACATGGCGACCAGCTTGTCTTGCGGCACCGGACGGCTGAACAGGAAGCCCTGCGCCTGGCTGCACCCCTCGGATGCCACAAAGCGCATCTGCGCCGCCGTTTCCACGCCCTCCGCCGTGGTCGCCATGCCCAGGCTGGTGCCCATCGTCACGACTGCACGCAGGATGGCGGCACAGCCGGCGTCGCCCGGGATCTGCCTGATGAACGACTGATCGATCTTGATCTTGTCGAACGGATACTGCCGCAGGTAGCTGAGCGACGAGTATCCCGTCCCAAAATCGTCCAACGCAATGCGTATTCCCAGCGCATGCAGGCGGTTCAGTGTGTCCAGCGTCGCCGCCCCGTCCTGCAGCAGCACGCTCTCAGTCACTTCCAGTTCCAGCCGCGACCCCGGCAGGCCAGTATCCCGGAGCACGCCGGCAACCATCTCAGCCAGCTTCGGCTCGCGCACCTGGACCGCCGACAGGTTGACGGCGACCCGCAATCCACCCGGCCAAGCCAGGGCGTCGCGGCAGGCCGTGTGCAAGACCCACTCGCCAAGGCCGACGATCAAGCCAGTTTCCTCCGCAACGGGGATGAACTCGCTTGGAGGAATCATGCTGCCCGCCGGGTCGCGCCAGCGCAACAGCGCCTCCGCCCCGTCGTAAGCGCCGGTGCGTATATTCACCTGCGGCTGATAATACACCTCGAACTCGCCGCGCTGCACGGCCCGGCGCAGGCCCGACTCCAGGGTGCGGCGGGCCTGCACTCGGGCGTCCATCTCCGGCTCGAACAGGCGGTAAGTGCCCTTGCCGTCATCCTTGGCGCGCAACAGCGCCATATCGGCATGGCGGCCCAGCATGCCCGCGTCGGTCCCGTCATTGGGATGCAGGGCCACGCCGGCGGTTGCGCCGATGTCAAGCACGCGGCCGTTGATGAGGTAGGGCCGCGACAACAGGTCCACGATCAGGTCTGCCAGATGGTGGACGCGCTCCGCTGATCCCAGGCCTTCCGCCATCAGCGCGAACTCGTCGCCGCCCAGGCGCGCAACGAAGTCGCCCTCCCGCAGCATTGCCTGCAGCCGGCCCGCCACCCGTCGCAGCAAATCATCCCCCGCATCGTGGCCGAACTGGTCGTTCACTGCCTTGAACCGGTCGAGGCCGAGCGCGATCAGCGCAAAGCCGCCATCTCCTGCCCGGTGCGATGCGCAGCGGGCAGCAAGGACAGCGTTGTAACGTGCACGGTTGGGCAAATCCGTCAGGGTGTCCGTGAAAGCCAGGCGGCGCACCTCCTGCTCCGACCGCAAGCGTTCGCGCTGGTCCCGCACCGCGACGACCAGATGCGGGCGCTGGTCCAGCGTCACCGTCTGCGCGATTACCCGAACCGGGACGGCCTCGTCCGCGCATTGCAGCTCCGCCTCCGCCTCGCAGTCGAGCGGCACAGTCTGCGGCGTGAAGCCCGGCAGCACCGCATCGAGGCCGCAGCCGAGATACGATTCCGGCGGATTGGGCAGCAGCCGGGCCAGGCTGCCGTTCACGCCAATGATCCTGTCCCCATCCAGGATCAGCAGGCCTTCCAGCGCGATATCGGCCAGGTCGCACATGCGCTGCCGCTCCGCACGGCTGCGCCGTTCTGCGCCCAGGTGCAGACGCTGCGCCAGCAACACCAGGCCCAGGATCACCAGCGCCGCCTGCGACACGAGAACAAACAGCACGGTGGTGGGCAGCGCCCCGGTCGGCAGCGCCACGCCCGGCTCATAGGCCGTCGTCAGCGCTGCCATGCCGGTGAAATGCGTGCCCAATACGGCAGCAGCGATTAGCGCTGCGGGAATCCAGACTGCAGCGTGGCCGCGGCAACGATGTACGGCGGCGCCTGCCAAGCCGCCCAGGGCCGCCCCGATCAGGACCGATGCCGCAACCTCGGCAAGATCCCATCGCAAGCTGCCCGTGACCCGGTAGCCTGCCATGCCCGTGTAGTGCATCACCGCCACGGCCAGCCCGATCACCATGCCGCCGGTGGCCCGCAGCGCCAGTCCGCGCGCCTCGACCAACAGGACATCGCCAACGGCCACGAGCACCAGAGTCACCAGGTATGACATCACGGTCGGGCCGGCCAACACCGCCCAGGGCATCCCAGGACTGTAAGCCAGCATAGCAATGAAGTGGGTGGCCCAGATTGCCGTGCTAGTAGCCGCGACCGCCGTAGCGACCCAGGCCAGGCGCCCGCGTCCGGCCAGCGTATCCGCGGCATGACGGCAGAGGACAGCGTTCGTGTAGGCGCCAAGCAGGCAAATCACGCACGCCACTGCCACCATCGCCGTGTCATGCTGGGTTGTGAGACAGGTGTAGACGGAGCCCATATGCAATTCCGGAAGGTTGCTGAATGCTATCAGGCCCGCCTTGCTGATTAGTAACTGAAATGATAAAAATTCTTTAACAAATTGATCGGGTCATGGTCCCATCGCTGCCACCCCGCCCGAACTTGATACGTGCCGCGACACCGCCGGACCAGCTCGCGCCCTTACTGTCGGACAACAGATTGCCGGCGCACGTCCCTACCTCGATCTGCTGCACCACCGGATGACTCCTGCGGCCTTGCCCAGTGCTACCGCAGCACGGACTTCACCGGCTTGAGCGCCGGCGGCAAGTCCGTTTCGCCCAGACTTTCCAACACTTCGATTTCGATCAGGCGCACCATCGCGTTCAGCGGCAGGGTATTCGGCTGCAGCGCGAACGGCTCCTCCAACTCGTCCCCCAGCGCATCGAGGCCGAAGAACGCGTAGGCAAGGACCGCCGACACCACCGGCGCCATGACGCCCATGGCGCCCGCCAGGGCAAACGGCAGCAGCAGGCAGAACAGCCAAGCCGTGCGGTGCAGCAGAAGCGAGTAGGCAAAGGGGGTCGGTGTCGCCCGGATGCGCTCGCACGCGGCCTGCACGCCGCAAAGCGCGGCGATGTGCGCCTCCAGCGTAACCAGACAAATGGCGCTGACCTGATCCCGCCGCAGGCACTCCCCAAGCTCCGCCGTGGCCATGCGCAGGATCGCGTCGGGCACGTTGGTCCGGCCGCTCAGCCGCTGCGCCTCCTCTAGGGACAGCCAGGGCCGGGCTGCCGCTGCGTCGTCCTGGCTGCGGAGCCGGGCCGCCAAGGCGTGGGCAAATGCAACCAGGCGGCGCGCAGCCCGCCGCTGCAGCGCCGCATCCGGCGGCAGCAGCGCCGGCATTGTACGGGCTAGGTTGCGCACTTCCGTGAGAAGCTGCCCCCACTGCTTCCGCGCCTCCCACCACCGGTCATAGCAGGCGCTGTTGCGGAACCCCAGAAAGATGGACAGTCCAAGCCCGAGCAGGGTGAGCGGAACCGCCGAGAGTTCCGGCAGCAGGTTGGGCCGGACATGGTGCACCAGGGTCACGCCAGCGGAGATCGCGGCAACGACAGCGATGCGCGGCGCGATCAGCGGAATGATGGAGCCGCGCAGGGTAAACAGTAGGCCGAGCGCGCTCGGACGGGGGCGGACGATCATGGCCCGCGCTGTAGCACCGGGCCGGCAAGGGTGGACAGGGCAGTTAAGGGGAGGCTGCCATCATAACGGCAGCCTCCGCCTCTGAAATTTTATGGCTAAGGGAGCAGTAACGCCGGCAACGTCCTTGCAAGCTACCTGGTATTCACCCCTAAGCGGTCCGGTCCACCCCCACTCCCAAGGCCGCCTGTGCCGCCGCCAGCCGGGCCACCGGCACCCGGTAAGGGCTGCAAGACACGTAATCCAGCCCAACCTCCTCGCAGAACGCGATGCTGGCAGGGTCCCCCCCATGCTCGCCGCAGATCCCCATTTTCAGCTTGTTCTTCGTATGCCGCCCCTTCTCGGCCGCCATACGCACCATCGCCCCCACGCCCTCCACGTCAATGGACACAAAGGGGTCCTTCGGCAGTATCCCAGCATCCACATACGCCGGCAGGAACCGCCCGGCGTCATCGCGCGACAGCCCAAAGACCGTCTGCGTCAAGTCATTGGTCCCAAACGAGAAAAAGTCTGCGATCTCCGCGATCTTATCCGCCACCAGCACGGCACGCGGCAGCTCGATCATCGTGCCCACCAGATACTCGATGCTCTGCCCCTGCTCCTTGAACACAGCCTCGGCCACCTTGTCCACCAGCGCCCGGGTGATCTCCAACTCGCGCCGGGTGCCGATCAGCGGGATCATCACCTCCGGCACCGGCGCTTCCCCGGTCTCACGCGCCGCCGCAATCGCGCCCTCGAAAATGGCCCGTGCCTGCATCTCATAAATCTCGGGGAACGTGATCCCCAAACGGCAGCCGCGATGCCCCAGCATCGGGTTCGCCTCCGACAACTCCGCCGCCCGGCGCCGCACATACTCCAGATCCTGGCCCGAAGCCGCCGCCACGTCCGCCAGCTCGTTCTCCGCATGCGGCAGGAACTCGTGCAGCGGCGGGTCCAGCAGCCGGATCGTCACCGGCAGCCCGTGCATGATCCGGAACAGGTCGGTGAAGTCCGCACGCTGGAACGGCAGCAGCTTGTCCAACGCCGCCCGGCGCCCGGACAAATCGTCCGCCATGATCATCTGCCGCACCGCGCCGATCCGCTCCGGCGCAAAGAACATATGCTCCGTCCGGCACAGGCCGATGCCCTCCGCCCCGAACTTGCGCGCGGTCTCGGCATCCAGCGGCGTCTCGGCATTCGAGCGCACGCCCATCCGGCGCACCTCATCGGCCCAGCCCATCAGCGTGGCAAAGTCGCCGGACATGCTCGGCTCGATCATCGCCACCGAACCGGAGAACACCTCGCCCGTCGCCCCGTCCAGGGT
>CAXTOB010000020.1:0-29660 GCA_964245505.1 uncultured Acetobacteraceae bacterium
GGCCAGTTCATCCGCCCGCGGCAGAGCGTGCGGGCGATGGCCGTGCCGCCGGGGCAGCGGGGGGCCTATCGGGCGCGGGTGCAGGCGGAACACCAGGCGGTGCGCGATGCCGTCGCAGCGGGTGACGGCGACGGCGCGCGTGCCGCCGCACAGCGCCATCTGCAGAATAGCCAACGCCGTTTCGGCAAGCTGCGCGAGAAGCTGCAGCGTCAAACAGGGAGTGAGCGCAGCGCATGAAGATCGCCGATGTCAGGGTTCGTGTCTTCACCCACCAGTCCAGCGTCGTCCGCGACAGCGACGGCCATAGTCACCCGGGCGAGCCGCATACGGTTCGCCAAGCGCTGCTGACGATCACCGCCGATGACGGGTCGGAGGGGCACTGCCTGAGCCCGGTCGAGGTGGTCCGGCCGCACCTGATCAACGGCTTCGTCAAGACGGTGCTGATCGGGCAGCACCCGTTCGACCGGGAGAAGATCTGGCAGGATCTGGCGCATTGGCAGCGCGGCAGCACGAGCCAGTTGACCGACCGGACGCTTGCAATCGTCGAGATGGCACTTTGGGACCTGGCCGGACGCAAGCTGGGGCAGCCGGTCTATAAGCTGTTGGGCGCCTATCGGGACAAGGTGCCGGCCTATGCGAGCACGATGTGCGGCGATGAGATCGCTGGCGGCCTGGCGACGCCGGAGGACTATGCTCGGTATGCCGAGCAGCTGATCGGCCGGGGTTACAAGGCCATCAAGCTGCATACCTGGATGAAGCCGGTCTCGTTCGCGCCGGATCCGCGGATGGACGTCAAGGCGTGTGCCGCGGTGCGCGAGGCAGTCGGGCCGGAGGTGCCGCTGATGCTGGACGCCTATCACGGGTACAGCCGCAGCGACGCGCTGTGGCTGGGGCGGGAGCTGCAACGATTGGGTTACTACTGGTACGAGGAGCCGATGAACGAGTATTCGGTCAGCTCGTATGCGTGGCTCGCGGCCAACCTGGACATCCCGGTGATCGGGCCGGAGACGGCGGACGGGAAATATTTCACCCGGGCGGAGTGGATCAAGGCCGGCGCGTGCGACATCACGCGGACCGGCGTGCATGACGTCGGCGGGATCGGTCCCTCGATGAAGATCATCCACCTCGCCGAGGCGTTCGGCATGCAGTGCGAGGTGCATGGCGGCGGCCCGGGCAACCTGACGCTCTGCGCGGCGCAGAAGAACGGGCGATGGTATGAGCGTGGGTTGCTGCACCCGCATTTCGACTATGACGCGGTTCCGGAATACCTGCACCGCCGGGCGGATACGATGGATGCGGATGGGTTCGTGCATCTGCCGCAGGCGCCGGGCCTGGGGGATGACCTGAACTTTGATTATATCGACGCCCACCTCGTGTCCGCCTGACGGCTGCAGGGGGGGATGCTCGCCTATGTTGGTGGCTACTCTTCGCCGGACCGGCGCGGACGCGCGCCGGGCATCACGACGTTGGATGTCACGGCAGCGGACGCACCCTGGACGTTGCTCTCAACCACGCACTGCTTCGACAATCCGTCGCTGCTGCGGGCGGGACCCGGCGGGGGCACAGTTTATGCCGTCCACGGCGGCCGCACGTCGGTCAGCGCCTTCGCCCGGGTTCCACATAGTCCGGACTTGCGGCTACTGGGACGTGCGGAGAGTGGCGGTCTCAATCCGGTTGATGTCGGCGTCTGGCCGGGCAGAGAAGCGCTCGTGGTGGCGAACTACGGCGGCGGGTCCGTGGCCGTGCTGCCGCTCGGCGCCGAGGCCGTGGCGTTGGCGCCCCATCAGGTGATCGCGCTTGAGCGGGATGGGGTGGCGGGACCGTCGCTGCCGCACGGCGTGACGTTCGACCCGTCAGGACGCTTCGTGCTCGTTCCCGATAAGGGCCTCGACTGCGTGTTCGTGTTCGCCCTCGCTGGCGACCGGCTCGAGCCGGCGGGGTATGGAGCCTGCACGCCGGGGAGCGGCCCGCGCCACCTGGCATTCCACCCGGCACTGCCAATGGCCTACGCGGTGTGCGAGCTTGCTTGCACGGTGCAGCCGTTCCGCTGGGAACCCTCCAGCGGCGCGCTCGAGCCTCTCATGCCGACGCCTACCATTCCCGGCGGGGATCTCTCCAGCTGCGCTGCTGCCGAGATCGCTGTCTCGCCCGATGGACGGACATTGTACGTATCCACCCGCGGCCACGACAGCATCAGCTGGTTCACGCTGGACGCCATAACTGGGGAGCCGACCTTTCAGGGCAATACGTCCTGTCTCGGCCGTGAACCGCGTTTATTCGTCATCTCGCCGGATGGTGGAACGCTGCTCTGCGCCAACCAGGAGAGCGATGCCATCGTCGCTTTCCCGCTCGCGGCCGACGGCTCGCTCAGCGAGGGACGTATCGTGGCGGAGGTAGGCAGTCCCAGCGCGATCTGCTTTGTGGACGCGCCATGATGCCGTGGCATCGGGTCGGGCTGATCGGCCTCGGCGCGGCTGCCAACAAGCATGTCCTTGCCGTGCGCTCCCTTGGAGATCGTGTGGAGATTGCCGCCGCTTGGAGCCCGACACCTGCACGGCGGTCGGACTTCGCGGCGCGGTATGGGATTCCCGTGGTCGAGACCGCCGAGGAGATCCTCGACGATGCCTCCATTGGCATCATCTTCGTCCTCAGTCCGCCCTGGTCGCATCTCGATTGGGCTGAGAAGTGTGCCGCCCGCGGCAAGCATGTCGTCATGGAAAAGCCGGTCGAGGCGACGCTCGCGCGCGCGGAACGCCTGGTCGAGTGCTGCCGCACCGCCGGGGTGACGCTTGCGGTGGTGCTGCAGAACCGTTTCCGCTCGCCGCACATCCGGCTTCGCGAATGGCTGCAGGGTGGGCGTTTGGGCCGGCCCCTCAGCATCGCCCTGTCGATGCGCTGGTGGCGGCCGCTCAGCTACTTTGCCGAGAACGGGCGCGGGATGCTCGCGCGTGACGGCGGCGGCGTGCTGCTGTCGCAGGCGATCCACACGATGGATCAGCTTGTTGACCTGTTTGGCGTGCCGAACCAGGTCGTCGGCTTCGCCATTCGAAGCGGCCTTCGTGAGATTGACACCGAGGATGCGGTTGGGGGCGCCCTGCGGTGGGGAAGCGGCGCCGTCGGCACATTGGATGCGACGACGGCTGCCTACCCGCGACAACCGGAGCGGATTGACCTTGCGGCGGAGAACGGCTCGGCGCTGCTCGAACGCACCCGCCTACGGGCCTGGCTGTACGACGGCAGCACGCTCGACGAGACGGAGGACTCGGACGACCCGGCGGTTGCGGCGGATTACCTCGCCCACCGCCGTCTCATTGCCGACGTGCTGGATGCAATAGACCAGGGACGGCCGCCACGGGTGGATGGGGCCAGCGCACTTGGCGTGCATCGGCTGATTGATGCGCTGCTCCGCTCCAGCGAAACCGGCCGCGTCGAGCCGACCTGAATGCTGCCGGAAATCATCGCCCATCGTGGCGGCGCCTTGCTTTGGCCGGAGAACAGCCTGCTCGCTTGCCGTAATGCTGCGGCCCTTGGCGTCCACCAGGTGCAGGTTGATGTCCATCTTTCCGGAGATGGCGAGGTGGTCGTACTGCATGACGCAACCCTGGACCGGACGACGGAGGGGACCGGTCCTGTCTACTCCCGGTCGTGGGCGGAGCTATCGGCCATCGCCTTGCGGGACGTGCCAGGAGAGACCGTTCCTTCGCTCACGGCTGTGACGGGAACGCTGACCCGTAGCAATGCCCGGCTTCGGCTGGAGATCAAGCGACGTTTGGACGGTTCAGCCTACGATGGTCTGCCAGAACACTCGCTGCATGTCTTGCACAACACCGGTTTCCTGGACCGTGCAGTTGTCACGTCGTTCGATCGGTCTGACCTGGAGCGGGTTCGAATGCTGGCGCCGCAACTGCCGGTCGTTTGGTTGCTCGATGCGGCGGCCACATCGGCCTGGCGCGAGGCGTCGGCCGAGGCCGCGAGACGTTTGTGCTGCACTACGATCGGCGTCCGGTATGATCGCCTTACCTCGGTGTTGCTGCAGCAACTGTCATTGGCGGATCTGAACCTTTGCTGCTTTGGTGCGAATGATTCGGCCAGTCTCGAAGCCTGTTTCAGAATGAAGGCGCGGGAGATCTCGACCGATCGTCCGGACCTCGCCCTCCGGTTGCGGCAATGACGCCGCCATCCTTCCACTCTCGCAGTCGGCGCAGCAGGGCAGGTGCGTGAACAAACGTCGAGCGGAGACCTTTCCCTAAAACAGCTACAAGATGTTGATGTTGTGGTCAGAAGTGGCGGGCAGGCGAGGTCTCGATGGGCGTCGATCGGAACCCTGCCCCTGCAGCGCTTTTCTAAATGCAATCATCGCATTACACCCGACCCCAGTAGGATGCCAATTTGGCGTTTGTTCATACCTAAATCCAACAAATTGATGGTATTGCCTGGTCACCTCCCACAACTCCGCATGCTCTCTGTTCGCGAGCGACAAAACGGCCCAGCGAGTGCAACCGAAGAGTGGCTCACGCACCGCTCTCAGCGTCCGTCAACCGAGAAGGCCATGAGCACGGTTCCCGGCCGATCCGAGCGGCCCCAATAGCCCGAGTTGACGTACACCATGCCGCCGGCAATCGTCGGACCGGCTCCATCCAGAACGCCACCCTGTGCTTCATGGCCTGCGACGGTCGCCACGGGAGTAGAACCTGTGTCGTACTCCCAGATTGTGCGGCCAGTTGCTGCGTCGAACGCACGGAAGCGGCCGTCCATGGAGCCGCCGAACACCACGCCGGGCATCGCCGTCACGGCCTGGAACATGCCTGGATAGCAGAACGCATTCTTCCAGGCGCACGACTCCTGGGGAGGATGCGTGCTCCAGCGGACTGCACCGTCGCTGATCCGCAGCGCCACAAGGCCGGGCTGCGCCTTATTCGGTGAGACATAGGTGTCTGAGATCGGCACATAGAGCGTGTCAGCGTCGGCCGCGAGGCCGAACTCGATGCCTCCCAGTGGGCCGCCCGGGCTCAGCCGCCCGGACCGGACGACTCTGCCGTCGTGGTCGGGATCAAGCGCATAAACCTGGCCCGACTTCTGTCCGACGATCAACACCTGGCGGCCGCCCGCCCCTGTGTGGAGGATCGGCGACGCACCGATATCGTGGTCGGGCCCGAGTTGCTTCGGGCAGTTGGCTCCGGCAGGCGGACGCCCGCAGCCCTCGATATAGGCGTCGTTACGGGTGAGCTGGTTGGACCAACGGATCACGCCGGTTCCCTCGTCCAGCGCGAGGACCGCGTCCGAGTTGGGAAACTCGACATCGGTGTAGGAGTCGCCGGTGGCGACGTAGATGAGGTGGCGCGTGTCGTCCACCGTCGGCGCCGACCAGATCGCACCGCCCGCCGGGCCGAACATTTGCGTTCCCACCGCATTGAGCCTGGTCGGCTGGGCCGGCTCGGGCGTGACATAGGTCTTCCACAACAGCGCGCCGGTTTGCGCGTCCAGCGCCGCAACTGCACCACGGAACTTGCAGCAGGGATAGGAGGGGTCAGTGGCGATCGCCTCTTCGGCTGATGAGATCGGCACGAACAGCCGGCCGTCGTGCAGCGCCGGAGAGCCGGTCATCTGCACCTCCTGTTGCGTATCCACCTGAGTCTTCCACACCACGGCGCCGGTGTCGGCGTCCAACGCATAGGCGCTGCGGGTGTAGTCGGTGAAGTAGATTGCGAAGTGGCTCGGCGCACCCAATGAGGGGCCGACGACGATGGTGCCGCGGGTCGGAGCGGGCGCGTTGAAGCGCCAGTAGGCGCACCCCGTTTTCGCGTTCAGCGCGTAAACCGCGCCGGACGAGGCGTTCAGGAACAACCGGTCGCCCACCACCGTCGCCTGGCCGCCGCGCGAGTTGGAGTAGGCGAACGCCCACTTCAGCTTCAATCACGCCACATCCGCCGCGGTCAGGCCCGGGTCGGGCTGGTAGCGCGATTGCTCCACGGTGCAGCTCCAACCGTTCCACTGGTCGGGCGTCCCGAGATCGATCGCCATAGGCTTGTTCTGACAGGGCGGCGCTTCCGGCCCGGCTGCCGTGGCCAACCCGGCCTCACGCTTCGACAGGTAGGCCGCGAGGGAGGCGATCTCGTGCGGCGACAAGCCGCGAGCCATGGGCCGCATGATTCCATTGGTCAGCGTGGTGGCGATGAAGACCCGTGTATTCTCCGCGATCGCCGGCTTGGGCGGCACCCGGCCGGCCGCATGGTCGTGGCAGGACGCACACCGCTCACCGTAGAGCTTGCCGCCAAGCACCGGATCGCCGCCTTCGCCGCTGATTGCGCCGATCGTACCGTTGCCGTCATCGGGTGGCGGCGCGGCTCTGGCCACGGGGCCGCCCAAGCTCGAACCCAGCAGAAGCGATCCAACGACGGCACAGGCGAGCGAGTGTCGCAATGCCGTGACCCGTGACCGATCAGCCATCCGAGCCCGGACCATAGTGGTCGGTGAACGGCCCGAGCTTGCAGCTGTAACCCGGCGGAGGTGGCGTGAGCTTGAATTGGCTCGGCTCCGCGCCCTTCGGGAAAGATGTAAGCGTGGTCAGCGCCCATTGATTGAACGCGTCGGTCTCCACCTGGGGCCACATGTGGCCGTCCTGCACCGTGCACGAGACCTCCGCCACTTCCTTCAACGACGAAAAGTAGGCCAAAGCCGCCTGGGTGGCCGGCCGGTAGTCCGCACAAAGTGCCGCACCACAGTGCCAGATGTCCTTGCCGCCACCCCAAACCACGATGACGATCATCGGCCCAAGTTTCGACGGGAGCGGGTACGGCCCGACGCGACCCTGGTGGACCACGTCCGGCGCCGCCTTCATCGCTGCACGGCCCTCCTCGAAGGACAGTTCCGATCCATCGTCTTGACTGACATACCATTCTCCCGAGATGGACATGCCGCCGGCCCAGAAGTCCGGCCGGAACGTCAGCGCCCGGATAGTCATCGTGCCGCCAGACGAGATCCCGCCGAGGTAAAGCCGGCGCGGATCGAGCGGAAACTTCGTCCCGACGCACTTGACCATGGCGACCAGGAACCGCGAGTCCAACCCTTCATCGGTCTTGAAAGGATCACCTGCCGGACCAAGAGCGCGGCCCTCGTGCCACGGATTCCAGCTCCAGCCTGCATGGCCAGGGCCGTTACAGGTGCCGGCGCGTAGTTCTGGGTCCTGGTTCGCACATTCGCGAACCGGCCCGATCACCATGACACCATGGTCAGCCAGGGTGGCATTGGCGCCGCTCCGCCCGACGAACAGGTTGTCGTCGGTGGACTCCACCGAGCCGGTCAGCGGCACCCAGGCAGGGGCCGGTCCGTCGGCGTGCTTGGGCGGCACGACGACGAAGGCGCGCTTGACGCCATCGGACAAAAAATTGGTGTTAAGGCCCGCATGCCTGATAACCGTCGGGACAGTTCCACGTCGCCGCAACGGCAGCCGGCGCCAAGGTCATGCTGCATACGACCGCGGCCAGCGCTGCGAAGCCTTTGCCTGCGAAACTGCGATGACCGTATTCGGCCAGCCTCGTCTAAGGCCGATCTTCACCAGAGACCTCCTTCAGTTGGGAAAGCAGATGTGACCGACGTCTTCGGTCACAGAGCTAGGTTGATCTTGGTCGTTTGCTCCAGGTCATCTCCAAACCAGGCCTTGATCGCAGCGTCGCGTGTCCCGACGAAGCGGATGTCGCCATTCTCCTGAACCATGGGCAGGTCATGGCCAGGAATGAGGAGTGTGCCGGGGCGCTCACGCCATAGCCGCCAGATCAGTGCCAGTGAAGCCGCACTCAGTGACGGATCGATGGTCATGTCCGTCGTGCCCGAAACCAACTCGGCCCGGTTCTTCGCGGCGTCGCCCGTGAAGATGATGTCGTGCTCCCGCCCGCGGAGCACATAGATCAGGCAACCTGGCGTATGGCCCGGCGCCGCATAGGCCGTGATCCCCGGCAACGCCTCGTCACCCTGTTGCAACCGCCGCAGGGTCGGCCATCGGTCGAGTTCTCGCACATACAACTCGGGAACCGATGTCACTCCCCACGGCTGTTGCACGGCCCAGGCCAACTCCTCGCCGCCGATCGCCACGGTGGCCTGTGCGAACATGGTCCAGTTTACCGAGTGATCCCAATGCGCATGTGTCAGCAAGACGTCGGTTATGTCCCCGGGCGTCAACCCGTGGCCGGCGAGATGCGCGATCAGTGCTTGGCGGATGCCGAACGAGCCGACGTCCACCAGGGCCACCCGCCCATGTCCGCGCAAGAGCACGATCGTGCTCCAGCCGAGGAGTCCGTGACAGACCGTCTTGCCGGGATAGCCCTGCACGAGAATGTCAACGGTATAGCTACCTGATTGCATGCACGCCCCGATCATTGCCGCCTGACCCTATCACCACGCGCTCGGCGTGTCCGCCGCCTTGCCGGCCGGAGACGATCCGTGGATAGTTCGAGAACGGGGCAGAGACCCCCTGAGGAGGATCCATGACGTCCAGGCGCCTATTTGCGATCGGCCTCATGTTGCTGGCCGTCGGCGCGGTGCCGGCCTGGGCGCAAGATACGGTCAGGATCGGCGCGGTGTTCCCGTTGACCGGTCCAGCCGCATCCGAGGGGACAGCGTTGCGCGATGCTGTTGAGGTCGCCGCTGACATCATCAACAACCCGCATCCGGAGTTGTCCGCCTTACCGCTCGGGGCGGGCGCCGGGCTGCCTGGACTAGGCGGACGCAAGATCACCGTCGTGTTCGGCGACCACCAGGGCAGCCCGGCGACCGCGCAAAGTCAGGTATTGCGGCTGATAACCCAAGAGAAGGTCGTCGCGATGACCGGCGCCTACCAGTCGAGTTCGACCCTGACCGCGAGCGCGATTGCCGAGCGCTACGGCATACCGTTCGTTTCCGGCGAGTCGACCGCGCCGAGCCTGACCGAGCGGAACTTCAAATGGTTCTTCCGCACCACTCCGATCGGCGGTGATTTTGGCGAGGCCTATGCGCAATTCCTCGATCAGCGGAAAGCCAAGGGCATGGCGGTCGGCTCCGTCGCCCTCATCAACGAGAACACGGAGTATGGCACCTCGGTCGGTGACGCCATCGTCAAGGCTCTGACCGGCCACGGCTACAAGGTCGATCTTCGTATTCCTTACGCAGCCGCCAGCACGGATGTCAGTGCCCAGGTGTTGCAGCTCAAGCAAGCCAATCCCTCGGTCGCGATTTTCGTCAGCTACACGTCCGACGCCATCCTGTTCACCAAGACCATGCACACGCTGGACTGGAAGCCCGCGGTCCTGATCGGCGACGATTCCGGCTTCTCCGATACGGCCTATATCGCTGCCGTCAGCGACTTGGCCCAGGGCATTATCGACCGCGCATCGTGGGACATCGGCAAGCCCGGCAGCCTGTCCTATTCCGTCAACGAGCTGTTCAAGAAGCGGACTGGGCGCGACATGAGCGACACGGCGGCGCGTGGCATGCAGGGCTTCTTCGTCCTGTGCGACGCAATCAATCGCGCCGGATCAACGGAGCCGGGGAAGATCCAGGCCGCGCTGAAAGCGACCGACCTGAAGCCGAACCAGCTTTTCGTCGCCTATAACGGCGTCCGCTTCAACGAGCAGGGGCAGAACGCGCTCGGATCGACCTTGCTCGTTCAGCTCGTGGGCAAAGACTACGTCCCGATCTGGCCGGATGCCAACGCGACGGCTGCAGCGACGCTGCCGTTCGTGGGATGGGCAAAGTAGCCGCGAATTGATCCTCCTACAGGTCATCGTCAGCGGATTGTTGATCGGCGCGGTCTATGCGCTGTTCTCGTCTGGGCTGACGCTGATCTGGGGCATGATGAACGTCGTCAATTTCGCGCATGGCGACTTCGTCATGCTCGGGATGTATGTGGCGTTCTTTGCCTTTACGCTGTTGGGCGTCGGCCCCATACTGTCAGTGCCACTGGCCGCAGTGCTGCTGGGTTTGTTGGGAGCAGCGGCATATTTCGCGCTGATCAAGCATGTGATGCGCGGGCCTATGCTGGCGCAGATCCTGTCCACCTTCGGGCTGGCTCTGCTGCTGCGCTACGGCGCATTCTGGGCGTTCTCGGCCAACTTCGTCACCCTGCCGGATACACTTGTCGGAGGCACGCTGGTGTTCGGCGGCCTGCGGATCGAGGCGGCGCGGCTACTGGCCGGACTGGTGGCTTTGCTGCTGACGCTGGGGATGCATCTGATGCTGACCCGCACGGCGCTGGGCAGCCGGTTGCTGGCCGTGTCAGAGGATCGGTCCGCGGCAATGCTGGTAGGAATCCGGCCGGACCCGATGCAGGCACTGGCCTGGGCCATGGCCGGCGCCAGCACCGGGATCGCCGGCGCGCTGATCGCGCTGTTCTTCTACATCTCGCCGACCGTGGGTGAGGGGCTCACGTTGATCGCCTTTGTGACGGTCAGCCTCGGCGGGTTCGGCAGCGTGCCCGGCGCCCTGCTGGCCGGGCTGCTGATCGGCGTGGTGCAGGCACTGTCGGCGTTCTGGATCGGCGCGGTCTATCAGGATGCAGTGATCTACGCGTTGTTCCTGCTGGTGCTGTGGATCCGGCCGCAGGGCCTGCTGGGCCGTGCATGAGGCGGACGCTCCTCACCGGGCTGCTCGTGCTCGTGGCATTAGCGGGACTGCCGCTGCTGCTGGTGGACGTGTTCTATCAGCGGGTGGCTGCGTTGGTGCTGCTTGGCGCGATCTCTGCCTCGGCCTGGAACCTAGTCGGCGGGTATGCCGGACAGGTGTCAGTGGGGCACGCGATGTTCTTCGGCGCCGGGGCTTATGCGTCACTGCTGGTCTATACGGTGTTCGGGTGGCCGCCCGTGGCCGGTGTGCCGCTCGGCATTGCGACCAGTCTCGTGCTAGCGACTGTGATCGGCCTGCCGACCTTCCGCCTGCAGGGGCACTACTTCTCGATGGCGACCATCGCCGCCGCCGAGCTGGTGCGGATCTTGGTCAGCAACTGGCCCTTGCTGGGTGCCGCGGTCGGACTCATGGGCCCTGCCGTGCCGCGCAGCCCGGCGGACCTGCAGTTCAACGACCCGCGGATCTATTATTGGATCTTTCTCGCCGTGCTGTCCGTGCTCCTGGGGCTGACGGCGCTCATGGAACGCAGCCGCATGGGATATTATTTGCGGGCCATCAACGGCAGCGAACGCGCGGCCCGTAGCCTTGGCGTGCCGGTGCGGCGCTTCAAGCTATATGCCTTGCTGCTGTCGGCCGGCTTCACCTCCGTCGCCGGGTCGCTATACGCACTCATGGTGGGCTTTGCCGACCCGGACAGCGTGCTCGGCGTTCTAATTTCGGTGAAGATGGTGATCATGGCCGCGCTTGGCGGGGCGGGAACGTTGTTTGGGCCTTTGATCGGCGCGGCCATCCTGATCCCGCTTGAGGAAAGCACCAACGCCGCGTTCGGCGGCTCCGGCACCGGCATCACCTATGTGGTTTATGGTGCCGTGGTGATGCTGATCGCCCGCTTCCTACCCGGCGGCCTGGCCGACTTGCTGCGCAAACGGCGCTCCCGTGCTGCTTGAGGCCAGCGATCTCGTCCGTAGCTTCGGCGCGTTCCGCGCGGTCGATGGCGCTAGCTTGCAGGTGAGCGAGGGCGACGTGATCGGTCTCATCGGTCCGAACGGCGCCGGCAAGAGCACATTCTTCAACATGCTGGCCGGCGACCTCGCCGTGACGTCGGGCCGCATCACCTTCGCCGGGCGTGACATCACCAGCGCAACCCCCGAAGCACGCGCCCGTCTCGGGATCGCGCGGTCGTTCCAAGTCCCCGTCACGTTCGAGGATATGAGCGTGGCCGAGAACGTCCTGGTCGGGGCCTTCCTGCGCCATCCCAGCCGCGCGGCCGCCCAGCGCGTGGTGGACGAGGTGCTAGATTTTACCGGCCTAGCGCCTCTGTCGGGCAGCCCGGCCCGCGCACTGGGCACGCCGGGCCGCAAGCGCCTCGAGATCGCCCGGGCGCTGGCCACGCAGCCACGTCTGTTGCTGCTGGACGAAGCGTTGGCCGGGCTGACCCCTGTCGAGATACGCGACGCGATCGAACTGGTACGCCGCATTCAGGCAAGCGGCATCACGCTCGTCATCGTCGAGCACATCATGGAGGTGATCCTTTCCCTCACCCGCCACGCCGTGGTGTTCCACCAGGGCCGAGTCATCGCCGCGGGTCCGCCGCGCGAAGTGGTTGCTGATCCGGCCGTCATCAGTGCCTATCTCGGCCGCAGCATGACGCGGCGGCCGGTCGCGCCATGACAGCTGTTGCACTGAGCATCCGCAATCTCGGCGTCCGCTACGGCGATTTAGTAGGCGTCGCCGATGTCTCGCTGGACGTGCCGCAGGGCGGCGTGGTCGCGCTCATCGGCTCGAACGGAGCCGGCAAGACCACGACGCTGAACGCGATCGCCGGCCTCGTTCCGGTCGTTGCCGGGAGCATCACGTGGCAAGGGCAGGATATCACGGGTCAGCCGGCCTATGTCGTGGTGCGCCGCGGCCTGACGCTCTCGCCCGAGGGGTGGCGGCTATTTGTTAGGCAAACCGTGGAGCAGAACCTCCGCCTTGGAGCAACGGTGCTCGCGGACAAGACCCGCCTGCCGGCCGTGCTGGAGCACGTCTTTACCCTGTTCCCACGCTTGGCCGAGCGCCGCCGCCAATCCGCCGGCACGTTATCCGGCGGCGAGCGGCAGATGCTGGCGATGGGCCGCGCCCTGATGTCAGAGCCGCGGATGTTGCTGCTCGATGAGCCCAGCCTGGGCCTCGCCCCCGCGGTGGTTGAGACGCTCTATGAAACGCTCGCCCAACTGCACAAGAACGGCCTGACCCTATTGCTCGCCGAGCAGTCGGTAGAGCTTGCGCTGGAGATCTCCCAGCACGCCTACGTGCTTCAGACGGGCAAGACTGTACTGGACGGTCCTGCCGCAGCCTTGGCGCGGGATCCGGAGGTCCAACGGATTTACCTGGGCCTTTGAAACTCGCCGAGAGCTGAGGTCCGAGGAAAAGCTGGGCTAGCTCCTTTGGAGCGTCGTTGTCTGCTTTCCTCAGTCACCTCCTTCAAACCGAAATGACCGCTTCCGGCTAAGATGCGGATGAGCCGGCAGGCGGCGCAGCCGAGAGCCGGCGGCTCCATGCCACCCGATGAACAGGGCAATCGGGCGAAGTCTTCATGCGGTAATCAGGCTGGCCAGGAAGTCGTCGTCCCAGGAGGCTGCTTTTCGGCGTCCGCGCAAGGACTGCTTGCCTGGCGGCCGTCTGAGCAAATTGAGCGCCATGTGTTTGATGGTGGTGAAGTTGGCCGCGGCGTGATCGGTCCGGACTCGGCATTCGTCGTCGCGGAACACCATGTCCATGACCCAGTGCAGGCTGTTTTCGATAGCTCAGTGGCTGCGCACGACTGGACCCATGAGCGCTGCCGTCATCATCAACGACGTGACATAGTAGCGTGTTTCCCGCTCGACCGTGCCGCTGACTTCACGGCCGCTTTCGACGATGACGATGCCGTTGAGACCCGGCCAGCTGTGTTGTTCCTGAAGCCATTTCACGTCGTGGATGACGGTCGTGGTCCCGGTCTCAATGTCCGGTGAACGCCTTCGTTCAACGCGGCCGTGGTCGCCATCGACGGTGGTATCCCGGCTGACCTTGGTGTCGGCAAGACCTCTGTTCTTTTGCTCGGTGGCGAACAGCTCGGCGTCGTCGCGCAGCAATCCCTGGTTGCCTTTCAGGGCGAGAACGTGGTCGGCCTTCTTGTTGATCACCTTTCGCGCGATGTCGCGCTGGCACCCCATGGCGTCAATCGTGATGATCGCGCCTTCGACGGCCAGCATATCAAGCAGCTTGGGGACGGCCACGATCTCGTTGGCTTTTCCGCCACTTTGACCTGACCGAGCACGAGGCGCTGGCGCGCGGCGAAGGCTGAAACCATGTGGATGGCGGCCTTGGCTCCCTTCTGACTGGATCGGCGCGTGGTCTTGCCGTCAATTGCGATCACGCCCGCCGGCACGCCCGCCACCGCGGCCACCCAGGCGACAAAGCAGCCTTGAAACTGCTCAACGTCCAAGGTGGCGAGGATGTCGCCGAGATGATCGTGGGCCGGCGTGCCGTCCCTGAACGGGCGGAACCTGCGGAGCAATGGGAGCTTCTTGGTGCCAAACAGCGCGATCTCGGTGAAGCATTCCGCGCCGGCCAGCACGGCAAGCAGGCACAGGAGCAGAACCTTGTCGAGCGGATAGATCACCTTGCCAGGCTGGCGAGGGTTTCGGAGGTCTTCGAAATACCTAAGAAACACGACCGCCTCAGCGAATGCCGCATCGTCCATTGCCGTGTCGTTCATGATCGTCCCCGCATGGCGAACCGAGAACCAGCTTCGAACCAGAGCTTCAGCGGTTTGTCACATACTCCTTCATCCGATTGCCCTGTGGGCTAGGTGTTCAGTTCCGGAGTGTGATGGTGCAAGCTCAACCCTGACCCGTCAGGAGAAAGATGCACTATGGGAAGCAGTCTCCACGGCAGGGCCCGAACGACGCCGCGTGTTCGAGCCGAACTCCAAGCAGCGCAAGCGTCGTCCCGCGCCGTCGCCAGAGCCTACGGTATCAACCCCAAAACCCTCATGAAGTGGCGCAACCGGGATGCCACCACCGACGCCACCAAGGGACCCAAGCCGCGCAGCACGGTGCTGACTGAGGCCGAGGAGGCCATGGTCGTCGAGTTCCGCCGACGCACCCTGCTGCCACTCGACGACGTCATGGGCTGCCTCAGGGACAGCATCGCCAAGCTTACCCGAAGCACGCTGCACCACTGCCTGCAACGCCACGGCATCTCCCGGCTGCCCAAGAGCGAGGAGGCCAGCTCCAAGCGCAAAACATTCAGCGGAATCGAGATCGGCTACGTTCACATCGACAGCGTCCAGCTCCGGTCCGCCAAAGGCGTCACCCACATGTTCCTCGCCATCGACCGCGTGACGAAGTTCGCCTATGCCGAGGTCCACGACAGCCCAGGCAAGATAGAGGCGCCGCCTTCCTGCGCGGCGTCGTCCAAGCCTTCCCCTACCAGATCCGCCGCGTGCTCACCGACAACGACGTCGCGTCCACCAAGAACGCCTCGACCAAGTGGGACACCATGCAACACCCGTTCGACCGCGTATGCGACGAGCACGGCATCGAGCGCAGGCTGATCAAGCCCTACCACCCTTGGACCAACGGCCAGGCCGAACGCATGAACCGAACCGTCAAGGACGCAACCACCAATGCGTTCCACTACGAAACAGCCGAAAGCCTCCGCACCTACGTTCAAATCTCCCCCGCAGCCTACAATTTTGCCAAGCACCTCAAAGCACTCCGATGGCGAACACCCTTCCAGGCTATCTGCGACGCTTGGAAAGCATACCCGTCTGTGTTCAAGATCAACCCGCACCATCTCATCCCGGGACCAAACACCTAGCGGCTCGGGAGGACAGCTATGCAGTTGACCGCAGCGCACGAGGCCATACTGGCCAAGGTCCGGCTGCGGCTCGTGCCGATCCTGATGCTCTGCTACTTCGCCGCCTTCCTCGACCGGGTGAACATCGGCTTCGCGGCCCTGGAGATGAATGCCGACCTGAAGCTGACGGCGACGGCCTTCGGCACCGGCGCCGGGCTGTTCTTCCTGGGTTACGTGCTGTGCGAAATTCCCAGCAACCTGATCCTGGCCCGAGTGGGCGCACGGACGTGGCTGGCGCGCATCATGATCAGTTGGGGCCTCATCTCCGCCTGCACCGCGTTCGTGCACGGCAGCACCACCTTCTACCTGGTCCGCATCGCACTCGGCGCCGCCGAGGCCGGCTTCTTCCCGGGCCTGCTGTTCTACTGTACGCTTTGGTTCCCCCAGGCGTATCGAGGCCGCGTCTATGGCCTGACCCAGATCGCGCCGCCGCTCTCCTCCGTGGTGGGTGCCCCGCTCTCGGTCTTCGTTCTCCAATCGATGGAGGGCGTAGGCGGATTGCGCGGCTGGCAGTGGATGTTCCTGGTGGAAGCGTGCCCGGCGCTCATCATGAGCGCCGTGCTGCTGCTGGCGTTGCCAAGCCGGCCAAGCGAGGCGAAGTTCCTGACCGCAGCCGAGAAGGCGGACCTCATCGACCTGCTGCAACAGGACCAAACACAGCGGGAGCGCGTGCAGCGGTTCTCGGTATGGGGCGCCATGACCGACGGGCGCGTGCTGACGCTCTGCCTGATCGCGCTGGGCCTGGTCGTCGGCACCACGGGAGCGGCGATCTGGCTGCCGCAGATCATCAAGAGCTTCGGCCTGACCACGACACAGGTGGGCTGGGTCGCAGCGATACCGCCGTTCGCTGCCGTGTTCGCCACGCTGTTCTGCGGCTGGAACTCCGATCGCACCGGCGCCCGCGTCGCGCACATCGTCGTGCCTTTCCTGACCGCCGCAGCCGGTTTCGTGATCGCGGCCTTTTCCAGCACGCCGCTCTATGGGCTGATCGGGCTGACGCTCGGCACCGCGGGGATCGCAGCCGCGTCGCCTTCCATCTGGGCCTTGCCCGCCGCCCTGCTGACCGGGACGGCAAGCGCCGCGGGCTTGGCCCTGATCAATTCCTCCGGCAGCACCGGTGGCTTCGCCGGGCCATACATCATCGGGTTGGTGCGGGATGCCACGGGCTCCTTCACCGGCTCGCTGCTGTTCCTCGCCGCCGTCATGGCGGCGGCGGCGGGGGTTGCCGCCCTGCTCGGCCGCCACATGGCGCAGGTGCTGGCGGCCGATCGAGCGTCACCATCCGAACCATCCACGATGCAGGCGCTACAATGAAGATCACGCGCATCCGCGGCTTCCATCTCGGCTACCAACTGCCGGAGCCGCTGGCCAATTCCATCGTCGTCTTCCGCCGCAGGGAGGCCTTGCTGGTCGAGCTGACGACGGATGACGGCCTGGTCGGCTGGGGCGAAACGGTGGCGTCGCCATATGCCACCGCCGGCTTCATCCGGAGCCGGCTAGCCTCCCTGCTGCTGGGCCACGACCCGGCACAAACCGGGCGGCTATACCACGCCATGGCGGCCACGCTGGGCTACGACCGCCGGGGCGCCGGCATGATGGCCATCTCGGCGCTAGACATCGCGCTGCACGACCTGGCGGCACAGGCGCGCGGCGTGCCGGTCGCCGCCCTGCTCGGCGGCGCATTGCGCGACCGCCTGTTCGCCTATGCCAGCGCGCCCTTCATGAAGGAGGGCGGCGATCCCTACCGCGACATGGCCGCCGACACGGACCGCCTGCTCGGCCTCGGCTACCGCGCCTTCAAGCCGCGCTCCGGGCACAGCCCCCGCAGCGATGGCGCCGCCCTGGTGGCGATGCGTCGGCAGATCGGGCCTGAGGCGGCGCTGATGGTGGACATCAATCAGGGCTACACCGCCCGCGCAGCCATCGAGGCCGCACGCAGGATGGAGGCCGCCGACCTGCTCTGGATCGAGGAGCCTGTCCCGCCGGAGGACATCCCGGGTTACCAGACCGTGGCGGCGGCCGTGGGCGTCGCCATCTCGGGCGGCGAGGCGCTGGGTAGCCTGGCGGCGTTCCGTGAGTTCATGGTGGCCGGCACCTTCTCGGTGGTGCAGCCGGACTTGTCGGTCTGCGGCGGCTTCACCGGCATGGCCCGCGTGGCGGCACTCGCGGACGCTTTCGGCCTGCCTGCCATGCCGCACGTGTTCGGCACCGTGGTGAACTACCACGCTTCCCTGCAGATGGGCGCCGTACTGACCGCCAAGCGGGGCGGCGGCCCGGCGCCCTTCCCGTTTATGGAGGTGGACGTCACGCCCAATCCGCTCCTGTCGCTGCTGGGTGATATCCGCCCCGATGCCGATGGCATGATCGCCGTCCCGACGGCGCCGGGCCTTGAGATCACGCTATCGCCGGAACGGCTGCAGCCCTGGATCACCGAGCACTGGAGCTGCGAAGTGTAGCGGCCGTTCCGGCTTCATCTCCGGTCCGTCGATCAACGGCCGGTTCCATCACCACTCCCACGGATGTCTCCATGCCAACGACCCCCATCTACCGAGCCCTCGCCAACGCCTTCTGCGCCGAGGGCACGGACACGCTCTTCGTGCTCACTGGCGACGGCAACATGCATTGGGAGGTCGCGATGTCGGAGCACAACGCCGTCCGCTCGATCCACGTCCGCCACGAGCATTGCGCCTGCGCCATGGCGACCTCCTACGCCGTCGCAACCGGCAAGGTCGGCGTCGCCTCGGTGACATGGGGCCCCGGCCTGACGCAGATCATGACGGCGCTGGCGACCGCGGCACAGGCCCGCATCCCGCTCGTCGTCTTCGCGGGTGAGACCCCCATGCACGCGGCCTGGTATAACCAGCACATCGATCAATCGCCCTTGGTGATAGGGACTGGCGCCCACTACATCCCGGGCCACAGCCCGGCCCAGATCCTGAACAACGTCCGGGACGCCTTCTACATCGCCCGCACCCGGCGCCAGCCCGTCGTGCTCGGCGTCCCGCTCGATCTGCAGCAGCAGATGATCGATGAGGCGGCCGGCTACACGCCGTCAACCGACTTCATACCCGACACCGGGCCGATGGCGCCCCACCCGGCCTACGTCGAGCGGGCGGCAAACCTCATCAAGGCGGCCCGGCGGATCATACTCATCGGCGGCCGTGGCGTGACGCGCTCGGAGGCACAAGGCGCGTGCGAGGCACTGGCTGACCAGACCGGTGCGCTCCTAGCATCGACTCTCCCGGTCCGCGGCCTGTTCGATCACCACGCGCGTTCGATCGGCATCGCAGGAGGGTTCTCGCATCACGTGGCGCGCGACCGCTTCCAGCAAGCCGACGTTGTGATTGCCGTCGGTGCCAGCCTGACGCAGTACACAGTGGATAGCGGGACGCTGTTCCCGAACGCGACCGTGCTGCAAATCGACCCAGAGCCGCAAGGGCTGCGGCAGGGGCGCAAAGGGGCCGACGTTTACCTTCGCGCCGATGCGCGTGAGGGAATGGAAGCGTTGCTGCGGGCGCTCGGACCCGCCAAGCTGTCGAGTGATTGGGTCACGGAGGATCTCCCGGCCCTCATGGCCGGACCGGCCGACCCTGCCGAATACCCCACCGAGACCGGACTCCACGATCCACGCGCGGTCATCGCCGCACTCGACGCGGTCATTCCAAAGGACTGGGAAATCGTCAACTCGTCGGGTCACTGTTCCTACTTCTCGGCCCAGATGCATGGCCGGTCGGCGGACCACTTCCTCGCCATCCGCGAGTTCGGTGCGATCGGCAACGGGCTGAGCTACGCGGCAGGGCTTGCCGCAGCACGGCCTGGGCGGCCCGTGGTGCTGATCGACGGCGATGGCGGGCTCCTGATGCATGTCCAAGAGCTGGAGACGATCCGCCGGCACGGCCTGAAGATCCTCATCTGCGTATTGAACGACGGCGCCTTTGGCTCGGAGATCCACAAGCTGCGCGCGGATGGCCTGAGCGATCATGGTGCGACGTTTGGACGCGGAAACCTCGCCGGCATGGCAAAGGGCTTCGGGCTGCGGGGCGAGACAATCGACGATCTCGGCCAGTTGACCCGGCTGCTCGACGCACATCGCCAGGCCGGCCAATCGGAGATCTGGGATTTCCCAATCTCCGACGTCGTCATGTCGCCGGTCATGCGCAAAGCCCTAGCCAAAAAGAAGCGAGGGTGACCACCATCCACGCCGCAAGATAAAAAGGCCACCCGGAGGAAATATGAGCATTCAAAGACGCCGCCTGCTGCAGGCTGCGGGCTTGGGCGCCGCGACACTCGCGGCCCCCTCCATCGCCCGAGGCCAGAACAAAAGCGTGCTGCGCTTCGTGCCTTACGTTGACCTTGCCATCCTCGACCCGATGATCAACACGGCGTCGCAAACCCGCACGCACGGCTACTTGGTGTTCGACACGCTGTATGCGCAGGACGCCGGCTACCGGGCACAGCCGGAGATGGTCGCCGGCCATCAGATCGACGACGACCATAAGCTATGGACGCTCACGCTGCGCGACGGGCTGCGCTTCCATGACGACACGCCCGTGCTCGCCCGCGACGTTGCCGCCAGCCTGAAACGGTGGGGTGCGGCGGACCCGGCCGGGCGGGCGCTCTTTGCCGTGGTGGCGGAGATCGCGGCGCCGTCCGATAAGGTGGTTACCATCCGCATGACGCGGCCGTATCGCTTGCTGCCGGACGTTCTCGGCAAGATCGCCCCCAGCATGGCCTGCATCATGCCCGAGCGGCTGGCCAACACCCCATCCACCAAGGCGATCACCGAGATGGTCGGCAGCGGCCCGTTCCGGTTCGTCGCCAACGAGCGCGTATCCGGCTCACGCGTGGTCTATGAGCGGTTCGAGGGATACGTGCCCCGGCCCGGCGGTGGGACGCCGGGTCTGACCAACGGCCCCAAGGTCGTCAACGTGGACCGGGTCGAGTGGATCACCATGCCCGAGGCTGGCACGGCGGCCTCCGCCCTGCAGAACGGCGAGATCGACTGGTGGGAGGTGCCGCCGCCCGATTTGATCCCGCTGCTGCGCCGCGACCGCAACCTGGTGACGGAGGTCAGGGACAAGACAGGCGTGGTGCCGATCCTGCGGTTCAACTCGCTGCAGAAGCCGTTCGACAACCAGGCGATCCGCCGCGCCGCCCTATCCGCCGCCAGCCAGCAGGAGTTCATGGAGGCGTTCAGCAGCGACCGGACGGAGTGGCGCGACCAGGTCGGCCTGTTCACGCCTGACACGCCGATGGCGACGTCCGCCGGCATGGAGCGTTTCGCCGCCAAGCCTGACCTGGCGGCAGCCAAGAGTGCGATCACCGCGGCCGGCTACCAGGGCGAGCGTGTTGTCGTGATGCAGCCGACGGATCACCCGGTGAACAATGCGATGGCCCAGGTCGGCGCCGACCTGTTCAAGCGCATCGGCCTGAACGTCGATATTCAGGCGATGGACGCCGGCACCATGTTTCAGCGCCGGGCCAACCGCGAGGGCGTGGACAAGGGTGGCTGGAGCGTGTTCCCGTCCATGGTCGGCGGTGCGGATACCCTGAACCCCGCGGTGTCGTTCCTGGCCCGTGGCAACGGGGTAGATGCCTGGTATGGCTGGCCAACGATCCCGGCGCTGGAGACGGCGCGGTCCGCCTGGTTCGACGCGCCGGACCTGCCGGCGCAGCAGGCCCTCTGTGGCCAGATGCAGATTGCCGTGCTGGATAACGCGCCTCACATCCAACTGGGCCAGATCCTGCAACCGACGTGTTACTGTAAGAACATAACTGGCGTTCTGGATGGTATCCCGAAGTTCTGGAACGTGACGAAGGGCTAGCGGCAGCGTGTTGGGCGTTGTTGCCTGGGTCCTAACGGCGGCGGCGCAGCCAGGGGCAATGTAGGAGGTTAGTTCTTTTCCTGACTCCCGGATGCCTGCGACCGAAACAGTACTCCGGCCAACGTGATGTCTGTAATTACAACCCACAGCGCCTAGCAGGGCACTCCTACTTTCCCACGCTGAGGACAAGAGGCCGTGTGTCAATCAGGAACACACAGCCTTTTGCCAAATCGGGAGGGTCGACTCTGGCGGATCGCCGCGGATCTATGGCGTGGACAACGGTGTCATCGCTGGACGTACTTGCGTGTTCCGGCGGTTGTGATTGGCTGGACCAGCTGATGGTGAACCCATTCCGGTGATCGTGATCACCTGCAGCATGTCAGCCAGTGAGGGGCGGCGGGCAAGATAGCGGTAACGGGTCGATGCTGACGGTTGCGGATGGGTTACTCGCTGGCGTCGGCGGTCAAGGCATCTGGCGTCGTGCACTGCTTGCGTAGGCTGACACTCCTCGGTTCCAGGCATTGGGCACGGTTGAACAACGCGATCCACGATGGCGTTTCCCTACGTCATGTCGCCGATCACCTCGTGGCATCGTCCCGCCACGTCCTGAACAATGTGGCAAGACATCTATTCGGGCTGGTGCCGACCCGTTCCAGAGAGGAGCTTCGTCCTTTGGTTTTGCGGTGGCCATCCTTGTCCGAAGCAGCCGCAACCGCAGACGCCCTATTGCTTGATGCCCAAGCTGCCGAGGATGCAGACCCGTCCACCCCGTGTCATGGTCAACATCAAGCTGGCGAATTATGGAACGGCCCATGCGCCGGGTGATGCCCTCGGTCGAGCACAGGAAGCACAAGGAGCTGAACAACAGGGCGGAGAACTTCCACCAGCCCACGCGACCGATTGAGCAGCAGACGAAGCGGTTCTAGTCAGCCGGCCAGGCGCAGTGCTCCCCTTCTACCCACGACGGGCTCAACAACCTCTTCCTGCTCCGCCGACAGCAGGTTCCAGCCGCCCAGTATCGAGCCGCCCGTATCCAGGCCTTTGAGGTTTGGGTCGAGGTCACTGCGATCGCTGCTGCGGCGTAACCACTGGCACGCTGTGCTCATCACGCACCATCGCGGCCCCTGGCTAACAAGTTGACGATGCCCGCTGCCCTCTGACGAGCCAGTTGCAAGCCGCGCCTACAAGCAGAAGGGCGGACGTCACGAGAAACACCGCCCGCATCCCAAGATGGCCGCCCACGAAGCCGCCGACCAACGGCCCGGCAACCTGGCCTGCGAACTGTGCCGACGTCGCGTAGCCCAGGATCGTGCCCACGACCGCGTCCGGCACGCTGTGGCGGAGCAGCGCGTTGATGGACGGCAGCAAACCCGCGAGCGACAGGCCCATTAGAAAGCGCAGGATTACGAGCTGCCAGGCACTGACCACGAACGCTTGAGGGATCAGGAGCAGCGCCGTAGCAAGCAGGCAGCCTAGGATCACGGTCCAGGCGCCGACCCGGTCCGCGAGGCGGCCGAGCCTCGGCGCCGCCAGGATGCTGCCCAGCGCCGAGGAGGACATGACCACGCCGGACGTCAACGCAACGTTCCCGCTATGGAGCAACTGGCCGACATAGACGGTGATGATCGGTTCGATTGACATGTTGGCCAGCATGAGCAGCATGGCGGTCGCGAGCAGCGCGATGACCGGGCGCCGATCGGGGATGCTGGCCCAGGCGCCGCGCCGTTTAAGATGCCGGGCACGCGGCACGGCAATGCGCCTGTCCTCCTTGAGGAGGAAGCAGGTCGCGAGGAAGGCGATGAAGATGACCCCACCCGCGAGGTAGAACGTCTCGCGGATGCCGATGAGGGATGGCAGGGCGCCGCCGATCAAGGGACCGATTAAGCCGCCAGCCATGACGCCGGTGGACAAGGTGCCGAGCGCCCAGGCCGAGCGGTCTTTCGGCGTCTGGGTCGCGACCAGCACGACCGCGCCCGACGAGTAGCCGCCGAGCAGGCCCGCGAGCAGGCGCAAGAGCACGAGTTGCCAGACCGTGTGCACGGTGCCGATGAGCGACATGGTCACCGCCATGCCGAGGCTGGCGCGGATCAGGATGGGCTTGCGCCCGTAGAGGTCGGCAAGCTTGCCCCACAAAGGTGCGACCAGCCCGGCGCCGAGAAAAGTGGCGCCGAACGCGATGCCCGACCACTGCACGACGGCGGCAGGCGTGCGCGCACCCAACTGCGCGACATAAAGCGGCAGGAACGGCAGCAGCAGCGTCATCGCAGCGATAGTCGTGAAGGAGCCAAACAGGCAGACGTAGAGGTTACGGCGCCAGTAAATTGACGCTATGTTCCCGGGATCTGGTAGCTGGCCTACCGTCGCTTGGGATGGCGCCTCGGCTACTTCGGAGTGCTTTTGACTAGTCTGCCCGCTCATGATCTGGCCTCGCGACCTGGATGGTCGCACCTGGAGTTCGTTACCGCGTCTCATCCTAAAGATTGGTCAAACTTGGTTCAGGTCACCTTGAGCACTGGCAACTTGTTGGATCGAGGTCGCGATGGCGCGCAGCCAGCAGATCGTCCACTATGCGCGAGCTGAGCGGAAAGCGGATATAGAGCCACACGGCGGGGCTGATGGTCTCAGCCGGAAAACGGTAGCCGGCGTAGCTGGAAGCGGCGGACGTTGTCATCCCACCCGGCTACCTGGCTTAGCCGCACGTAGCAAGCCGGCCAGCCGCCAAGTTGACGGTGCCTTCGGGAGTGCACGGCCGTGCCGGATATCCCGAGGCAAGTCCAGGCCGTAACTGGTGCGGCAGCCCGGCAGCCCGCAACGGCGAGCTGAATTGGTGCCCGGTGCAATCTGCATGATCGAGGCAGTTGTGGTGCGGAATATGAACGGGGCTATGTTGGGATAGGTCGCTGAACAGTTTAGGCAGCCGCCTCGAACCGGCTGGTGACACACGTGGCCTGCGCCTGAATGTCGCGCCCAGCGAGGTTGGACCTGCTGCTTCCCGATCATCGCCGTTGCCTCATGGCATGCCAGCGTCTGCTAGTGGCTTTGCTCGCAAATTCAGCCTGTGGTGCTGCGGAAGCTGGATCCAGTTTCCATGGCGTGATCGGCCGCCTTGGGCAGCAGTCCCGGTGCGGCCGGTCGGCGTGGCCCCATCGTCTTTGCCCATCGCGCCTTGGCTGATTTCCATGCGGCCGTGGTGCAACAAAACCTTGACACTGATTCCACCTCGCGGCAGCATGGATTAAATATCTTGTATGAATAAATATTCACGCAGTTAGGGAGGCAAGCAGTGACCGTCGCAAAACGCATAGCGATGCCGCTCGAAGAGAGAACGAACCCGGCGCCGCCCGTCCTCAGCACGGTAAAGCCAACCTTTGAAAATACCGGAGACCCGGACGCCTTGCGCAAGATCGCCGCCGCGGTGCGGCTGAAGATCGTCAAGACCATTGCCCTCGCCGGGCTGGGTCATGTCGGCGGCGACCTTTCGGTGACCGATATCCTGACTGCGCTTTACTTCAGCGTGCTCGACGTGGACCCGGCCAATCCGGCCAATCCCGGGCGCGACCGCTTCATCCTGTCCAAGGGCCATTGCGCCGCCGCCTTCTACAGCGTGCTGTCGCTGCGCGGCTTCTTCGCCCCGGAGGCGGTGGACACCTTCATGAAGCCGCTGTCACCCCTGAACGGCCACCCGAACCGGCGCAAGATCCCTGGCGTCGAGGCGAATACCGGTCCACTCGGGCATGGGCTGCCCATCGGTGTCGGCGCCGCCATCGGTGCGAAGCTTGCGGGCCAGTCCTGGCGCACCTTCGTCGTGCTCGGCGACGGCGAGCTGCAGGAGGGTTCGAACTGGGAGGCCGCGATGACGGCCGGCCATCGCGGCCTCGGCAACCTCACCGCCATCGTTGACCGCAACCGCTTCCAGCAGGGTGCTGGCACCGAAGCCACCAACCGCCTGGAGCCGCTCGCCGACAAGTTCCGCGCCTTTGGGTGGGACGCCACCGATGTTGACGGCCATGACATTGGCAGCCTCCGCGACGCACTTTCAGCCCATGGGGCAGACAAGCCGCGCGTCATCATTGCCAGGACCTACAAGGGGCGCGGCGTGTCGTTCATGGAGGACCTGGTTGACTGGCACCACAAGGTCCCCAACGCCGAGCAACTGGAGATCGCGCTGAAGGAGCTGGCCCTTTGAGCGCCGCCGAGGTTCCTGGCGCTCGGGGCGCGGGCGAAACCTTCGACTGCCGGGTCGCCTTCGCGGACGAGCTGATCAAGCTGGCGCGGGCCGATCAGCGCATCGTCGCCGTTTGCAACGACTCCGTCGGCTCAAGCAACCTCGGCGCCTTCCAGACGGAGTTCCCGGACCGGCTGATCAACGTCGGCATTGCCGAGCAGAACATGGTCGGCGTTGGAGCAGGGCTTGCCAACGCGGGGATGGTGCCCTTTGTCTGCGCCGCCGGGCCGTTCCTGACGGGCCGCGCGACCGAGCAGATCAAGGCCGACTGCGCTTACTCGCAGTATCCCGTCGTGCTGTGCGGTATGTCACCGGGCATGGCCTACGGTGAACTCGGCCCGACGCACCATTCCATTGAGGACTTCGCCTGGATGCGGGCGATCGCCGAGCTGATGATCATGGCGCCGGCCGACCCGACCGAAACGCGCCAAGCCGTGCAATGGGCGGCACAGGCCGGCAAGCCCGTTTACATGCGCGTCGCCCGCTTCAAGGTGCCGGCGGTTACGGCCGCGGGACACCGCTTCGAGCCCGGCAAGATCTCCACCCTGCGGGAAGGCGGCGACGTCACCATCGCGGCGATCGGCACCATGGTGTCCCGTGCGCTGGACGCGGCTGACCTGCTGGCGAAGGAGGGCATTGCGGCGCGCGTCCTGAACGTCTCGACTCTGAAGCCGCTGGACGAAACAACAATTTTGAAGGCTGCGCGCGAAACCGGGCGCATCGTCACCGCCGAGGAAGCCGTCTGCTCCGGCGGGCTCGGCGGCGCCGTGGCGGAGCTTGTGTCCCAACATCATCCCGTGCCGATGCGCATCCTCGGCGTGTCCGGCTTCGCGCCAACCGGCGACACGCAGTTCCTGCTGGACTATTTCGGGCTGAACGCCGCGGGGCTCGCCACGGCTGCCCGTGAGCTGATGGGCAAGGGCGCGCATTGATGGATGCGCCCCTGGTCCTCGGCATCGACCAAGGCACGAGTTCGACCAAGTGCCTGCTGGTGGACGTCTCCGGCACGGTCGTCGCCCAGGGCCAGGCCGCGCTCTCCGAATCCCATCCGCAGCCCGGCTGGGTCGAGCAGGACGCCGAAGCGATCTGGGCCAGCGTGCAGGCGGCGGTGACCGACTGCGTGCCGCCGGCCCGGGCGGCATCGGTGGTTGCGGTCGGCCTTTCGACGCAGCGCGAGTCCGTGGTCGTCTGGGACCGGACGACCGGCCAGGCGCTGTCTCCCCTCCTGTCGTGGCAGGACCGGCGCACGGCGCCGCTCATGGCAGAGATCGGCAGCCCGGCGGCGCGGGACCGCGTGCGGGCGCTCAGCGGCCTACCGCTGGACCCGATGTTCTCGGCCTTGAAGGCCCGCTGGATCCTGGACGGCATTGATCCCGGCCGGACCAGGGCCCGGGCTGGCGACTTGTGCATCGGCACGGTTGACAGCTGGATCATGAGCCGGTTCGGCGGCTCCCCACGGATCGAGGCCGGCAACGCATCCCGCACCCAGTTGCTCGACGTCGAACGCGCGGCCTGGAGCGACGAGCTGCTCGACCTCTTCGGCATCCCGGCGGCGGCGCTGCCGGCCGTCGTGGCGTCGGACGGCCCGTTCCCAACCGTGCGCGGCCTGGCGCCCGTGCCGGACGGCGTGCCGCTCCGGGCGGTGATGGCCGACTCCCATGCGGCGCTGTTCGGCCATGGCGCGAAATCGCCCGGCGAGGTGAAGGCGACGCAGGGCACGGGATCGTCCGTGATGGGCCTCGTGGCTGCCGGCGAGCAGCTCGATCCCGGCGTTTGCAAGACCATCGCCTGGTCGGCCGGGGGCCTGGTCCATGCCGCCGAGGGCAACATCCGGGCGGCGGGCGCGACCCTGCGCTGGGTTGCCGGCCTGCTGGATATGACGGTCCACGAGCTGATGGTCCTGGCGAAGGGCGCGGACAGCCAGGGCTTCAACGGGCTCGGCGCGCCCTGGTGGGACGATCAGGCGGTCGGCCTGCTCACGGACGTCACGCTCGGCACCACCCGCGCCGCAGTCGCCCGCGCCGCGCTCGACAGCATCGCCCATCAGATCGCCGACGTGGTTGATGCCATCGGCCGGGGACCGACCGTGGTGAGTCGCCTGTTCGTTGACGGCGGCCCCACCCGCAACGATGAGCTGATGCAGGCCGAGGCCGATCTGACCGGCCGGCCGATCCTGCGGGGCGCCACCGCCGAGCTTTCGGCGCTCGGCGTGATCCAGATGGCGGGGCTTGCGGCCGGCCTTTGGACCGAGGCGCAGCTCACCGACCGCCAACCGAGGCACGACGTGTTCGAACCCCGCCTTCCCGATGCCGGGCGCCACGCCGCGCGGGAGCATTGGCGCCAGGCGGTGGACCGGTCGCGGATGCGCCACCCCAAACTGCAAATGGCCTGAACGCGGCGGAGACCGCGGGCAAGGTGACGCCAAGGGAAGGAAACCAGGATGACTGTTCAAGCCGTCCAGACCAAGGAAGCCGCCGGGGCCATCCCCCGCTTCAAGATCGACCTGACATCAGGCGTCTGGGGTCCGCTGATCGGGCTTATCGCGCTTTACGTGTTCTTCGCGTTCAAGGCGCAGCACTTCTTCACCCTGCAGAACGCCATCATCATCTTCGACCAAGTCACAGTTTACGGCATCCTGGCGATCGGCATGACGCTGGTCATCATCACGGGCGGCATCGACTTGTCCGTCGGCTCGGTGCTGGCCTTCTCGGCGATGACGACGGGGTGGCTGTTCTCCATCGTCGGCATGCCGTTCCTCCCTGCGTTGGTGTGCGGCATCCTGACCGGCGGGGCGGCCGGTCTGGTGTCGGGCTTGCTGGTCACTTATGCGCGGCTGCCGCCCTTCATCGCGACCCTCGCAACGATGACCGTCACCCGGGGCCTCGCCAACAAATATACCGACGGCAATGTCGTGTCGGGCTGGCCGGATGCCCTCAATACCCTGAACACCTACCGTTACTTCGGCGTCATCACCGCGACGACGGCCTTCTTCCTGCTGCTGGTCATCGTCACCGGGGCGTTCCTGAAGTATCGCCCAGCCGGGCGGAACCTTTATGCGATCGGCGGCAATCCCGAGGTTGCCCGCCTGGCCGGCATCCCCGTACGCCTCTATCTCACCAGTGTTTACGTGGTCGCGGGCGCCCTGTCGGCGATTGCCGGCATGGCCAATGCCGCCCGACTGCAAACCTCGCAGCCCTATGATGGGCTTGGCTACGAGCTGACCGCCATCGCGGCCGTGGTGATCGGCGGCGCAAGCCTTTCGGGCGGCGTCGGCAGCATTGGCGGCACGCTGGTCGGCGTGCTGATCATCGGCGTCCTCAACAGCGGCCTCAGCCAAGTCGGCGCCCAAACCTACGACAAGGACGTGATCATCGGCGTGATGATCGCCGCGGCGGTCGCCTTCGACACCCTTATCCGGCGGCGCCGGTAACGAGATTGGGCCGGCGCAACGACGCCGCCCCGATGACCAGAGAAACCACACCAGAGAGAGGAAACACCATGCACAGACGTATCATGATGCTTTCAACGGCCATCGCCCTGGCGGTGTCGCCCCTGGCGCTCGGCACTGCCGCTGCCGCCGAGCCGGTGAAGATCGGTCTCGCGGTCGCCAACCTACAGGCCGACTTCTTCAACCAGATCAAGCAATCCGTCGAACGGAACGCCAAGGAGATGGGCGTCACGGTGGTGACCGTTGACGCCAAGGGCGACGGCGCCACCCAGGTCAGCCAAATTCAGGACCTGGTGAACCAGAAGGTCCAGGCGCTCATCTACATCCCGGCCGGCGCCGCCGCCGCCGCAATCCCGGTCAAGACGGCCAAGGCAGCCGGCATCCCCGTCGTCGCCGTGGACCGCAACCCGGCGGATGCGCCAGGCGACACCTTCATCGCCACCAACTCAGTGGTCGCGGCCAAGATGCTCGGCGACTACGCGTGCAAAGAAAGCGGCGGCAAGGGCGTGCTCGCCGTCATCCAGGGCCAGATCGGCACGACGCCCGAGCAGGATCGCGACAAGGGCTTCAAGGAAGCCATGGCGAATTGCCCCGGCATCAAGGAGGTCACCCGCGAAGCCTCGAAAATGTGGATGAAGGACGAGGGCTTCAACATCGCGCAGAATATGCTGCAGCGCGACCC
>CAXTOB010000021.1:0-23408 GCA_964245505.1 uncultured Acetobacteraceae bacterium
CGCGGGTGGCGGCATCGGCACGGAATAGCATTTATTTCGATATCGGGTTGGAAAGTCTAGAGGTGGCTGTTACACGTGTCCTGTAGGAAAAATTGGACACACCATGTCGTCGCCGCTCACATTTTTCACATCCACCAACGCCCCCTTTTTCAATTCGGGGAGCATCTCGTATGACCTTTGGGTGACCGACGGCACCAATGCGGGAACACATAAGATCACTGCGTCGGGCGGAATTGTGGGCATTGCTCCTAGCAGTTACGCGGCACTGAACGGGTCGGTTTACTTCGACGGGGCCGATGTCTCCACAAATTTCAATCTGTTCAAGGTGGATGGCACTACGGGGGCCGTGAGCGAGCTTGCTGTTAGTGGTGCCAGCAGCTCGGGGCTTAATCCGACCGGTACGGTTTCGTGGAATGGAAAGCTGTACTTCCAAGGCAAGGATGCCGCGAACAACGTCACACTTTGGTCGTCAGACGGGACGGCAGCCGATACCAGCGAGGTCACGGCGCCCGGCTTGACCGGCAGCTATTACCCTTCGGCGTTGACGCCGTTCGGCAGCAAGCTGGCCTTCGCTACATCTATGGGCATTTTCCTGACGGACGGAACCAGCGCCGGGACCAGCCAGATTCCGCTGGGCGCGCTGTCGTTGTTCGGCAATGTCAGCACGATGGCAACGGCCGGAGGACGGCTGGTTTTTGCTGGCCTGGACGGCCTGTTCAAGAATGCACTGCTTGTTGCGGACGGGGCCGGAGGGGGCGCCGTGGAACTGCACGTTCCGACGCTGAACCCGACCAACAGCTACACCGGCGAGGTCAGGGGGCTGACGGCGTTCGGGGACAAGGCGGCCTTCACCGCCATGGATGCAAGCGGCAACATCGGCTTTTGGGTCACAGACGGCACCGTTGCCGGCACGATTGAGCTGCCCGGCTTGACCGGCAATCAATACGGCGCCTCGCCTATGACGGCGTTGGCCGGAAACCGGCTGGCGTTCGTCGCCGCGGACTCGACCGGCACGGCCGGGGTTTATATTAGCGACGGCAGCCCTGCCGGCACGACACGGCTTGCCGTCAACGCTCCCGGCTCAGCCAACCTTGCGCCGGGGCAGTTGTTCTCGTCGGGCGGCCTGCTTTATTTTGGGGGTAATACCGGCAGCGGTCTGGGCCTGTATGTCTCGGACGGAACGACTGCGGGTACGTCCGTGGTGGCAACAGGCGTGAGCGTGTTCGCAGCCTACGCCGGTGCGGTGTCCGGCAGCCTGGGCGGCACCGTCTCCTACACCGACACGACCAGCCAGACGTCCGGCACTGCGCGTGCGGACATCTACACCGGCCCGGTCAGCTCCTTGCAGCAGCAGTATATCTGGTCGGGTGCGAACGGCGTGGCGATGGTGGCGGATGCGCCGGGCACCTTCCTGCACGGCAGCAGCGGGGACGACGCGCTCACCGTGACCGCCGGCAGCAACGTGCTGGACGGCGGGACCGGCAGCAACTTCCTGACTGGGGCCACGGGGGCCGATGGCGGCGCGGACACGTTCTTCGTGGACGGCCGAGGTGGCGGCTTGACCTGGAGTACGGTCAACAACTTCCACCACGGGGACGCGGCTACGATTTGGGGCTTCGTGGGCGGCACCAGCACTGGATTCAACGCTGCTTCGGGCCAGGGTGCGTTCACCTTCGATGGCGTTCAGGGCTACCACGGCGCCACCCTGCACTCGGAGCTGGGCGGGGCGGGAACAGGGGTCAACGCATCGCTGACCATTGCCGGCATGAGCGTGGCGGATGCGGCGAGCAAGCTTACCGTCACGACCGGCAGCGTCGGGGGCAACGCCTACCTTTACGTCGCGTATACCCGCATCTAACGGCTCCCGTCCGGATGGTGAGGCGGTGTATTGCTTCACCATCTGGCAGCAGCCATGGATGGGGCGCCCACTACGGCAGTCCCGCCGGGCGCTGGCAGGGGATGTCTTACAGACGTAATGCTGGTAAGCGTAGCTCGGCTCCAAGCGCGTATTGGGTGTGTCAGGTATCGGAGAGTTGGTTGGATGGCGGAACCGCACCACATCGTAGTCGTCGGCGGCGGCGCGGCCGGGCTCGAGTTGGTCACCAAGCTCGGCAACACCCTGGGCAAACGCGGCACGGCGCGGATCACCCTGGTGGAACGGTCCCGCACGCATTTGTGGAAGCCGCTGCTGCACTCGGTCGCTGCTGGCAGCCTGGACCGGGCACAGCATGAGCTGAACTTCCTGGCGCAGGCACATTGGCACCACTTCACTTACCGCTATGGCGAGTTGGCAGGGTTGGACCGAAGCGCCAAGCAAATCAGCCTGGCTGCGACCCACGACGACGAGGGCCGGGAGATCACCCCGGCGACGACGCTGACATATGACACGTTAGTGATCGCCATCGGCAGCATCACCAACGATTTCGGCACTCCAGGCGCCGCCGAGTTCGCGGTGCCGCTGGAAACGCCGGACCAGGCCAGCCGCTTTAATCGCCGTCTGGTCAATGCTTGCCTGCGCGCCAACACTCAGGACGGCCCGGTACGTCCGGGACAGCTGCACGTCGCCATCATCGGCGCCGGGGCGACTGGTACTGAGCTTGCGGCGGAGCTGCACCGCACCGTGCGGGCCGTTGTCGCTTACGGCTTGGACAGGATCGATCCGGCCCGCGACATACGCATCGTGCTGATCGAGGCTGCGCCACGCATCCTCCCTGCCCTGCCCGAGCGCATCAGCGCCGCGACCGAGGACCTGCTTGCCAAGATCGGCGTGATCGTCCGTTCCGGCGCGCGGGTGGCCGAGGTCCGGGCGGACGGCGTCGTATTGGCGGATGGGGAGCTGATCCCGGCGGAGCTGGTGGTTTGGGCGGCCGGCGTGAAGGCGCCGGAGGTGCTGCGCGGCTTGGGCGGGCTGACCAATAACCGGATCAACCAGCTTGTCGTCAACCCGGCGCTGCAGACGGACGACCCCGACGTGTTCGCCATCGGCGACTGCGCGGCGTGTCCGTTGGGGACAACCGGCGGCACGGTTCCGCCAAGGGCACAAGCTGCGCACCAGCAGGCGTCGCACATGGTGTCCACCCTACGCCGGCGCCTGCGAGGGTTGCCGCCGCTGCCGTTTGTGTATCGCGATTTCGGCTCCCTGGTGTCGCTGGGCCGTTATAGTACGGTGGGCAGCCTGATGGGCTTCTTGGCCGGTCACAGCATGTTCATCGAGGGATACTTTGCCCGAATGGTGTATCGGTCGCTTTATAAGATGCATCAGACCGCGCTGCACGGTGGAACGGCGGTCGCTTGGCGGGTGCTGGCACGCTATGCCGCCAAAAGCCCGGAGCCTGGCATTAAGCTGCACTGAGGACGGCTCCCCCGAAGGAGGGATAGCACCCGGGTTGGACCTGTAGGGCTACGGCCCGTGCGGTAGGATGGCCACAGTCAAGGGAAACCTTGCAGCCCCAGTCACGTTGCAGCCGCTACAAGGGTGCAAGTTCAATCTGGGAGTTGATGCAGTGTTGATAGGTCCGCGCGTGCGGTTTCTTGCTGTAGCTGCGGCTGCTGGTTTGCTCGCCTTAACTCCAAGTCCGGTCCAGGCCGGCGGTGGATTGCGCGGAGGTAATGTTCAGGGAGGCGGGAACGTTGCGCGCGGCTTTTCCGGCGGGAACTTCCCAGTTGGTGGGTTCCCCACGGGAGGCTTTCCTGGAAGCGGTTTCATTCAAAGTGGGATTCCCGGAGTGGGACTTATTAGGTCCGGTTTCCCCGGGACTAGTTTTGTTGGGAACGGCTTTTTTGGAAACGGGTTTGCAAGTAACGGTTTCGTCGGTAACGGCTTCCTTGGAAATGGTTTTATAGGGAACGGCTTTGTCGGCAATGGCTTCCTTGGCAACGGCTTTGTCGGCAATGGTTTTCTAGGAAACGGCTTTGTAGGCAATGGTTTTCTCGGGAATGGTTTTGTTGGCAACGGCTTCGCTGGAAACGGCTTTATTGGCGGTGGTTTCATTGGGGGCGGCTTCAACGGAGGCAATGTAGCAACCCCGAACATTGGACCCAACGGCAATATCAACAGCACAGTGCTCGTCCCGGGCAGCTATGGCGGATATGGCGCCGCGCCCTTTGCCGGGGCGGCGTTGCTCGGTCATGGGGCCAACACTTTCACCAGCGGCGCATATGCCAACCCTGGGGCGCCCGTGCTTCCGACGGTTTATTACCCGTCGCAGGTTCCAGGAGCCTACCCGCCGCTCGCCGTCTCCTACCCGAACAACTGACTCTTGAACTTTTTACCTCCTGGCGGTTGTTAATCATCCGGATCACTGCCCTGGTTTCGGCATCTCGGATGTCGAACCAGGTTTCCAGTCCGTAATGTGCCAATGAGGCGTCAGACAGCAACCGGAGTTAGTCGCGCCTAAACCTATTACATAGCCGGCTGGCAAATAGCCTGGCCGGGCCGCTACCACGCCTTCAGTTCATCGCCAGATTTTGCCGAAACGCTCAAGCGTCCGGATGGGTGAAGCTGTTAAATGCGATCACTCTGCCAAGCTTAACACCTGATCGTATTCCGCAGGCATATGACGATGCCCGACAGGTTAAACAGAGAGCGTTACAAAGACGGAATTTATTTTCCGCCCTAGTGCCCCCATCATTCCCGATTTGATAAGCATAGCCGCCAGCTTTGGCCCGGGCGTTGCAGGGCGTAAACATGTCACATCAGTGCTGACGCTGCAGCAGTGCGCTGTCAGCACTGATGTGAGGCATCCAGACCCTGCCGAGTGTGGATCAGAACAGGCAGCCTGCGCCTATCACATCAGCAATGAAGACCCACTAGAACATTTTCATGCGCGGTGCGGCCTCAGTTCGGTATCAAACTTAGACGAATGGTGCGTCGCTGGCCCTTGCATTGCCGGGCCGTCATTGCGGGCCACCTCAGGTACGGCTATCCACGGTCGCCAGTAGGGTTGTTGCTGCCGGAGATTGCCATATCACTATGCTCCTCGCAACGACGAAGACAGCCAGGGCGATCGGCATGTCATACTATGCGGAACGGCCCAGCAAGCCAGCGATCAGGCGCCACCGGCTGCCTCAACGCTCGAAAGAATAAGCCAGCTACGAAGCCGTAACGGCTCCGGTCTTTGAGCGCTGCTCTGCTTGCTCAGCTTCAACTTGAGCGCGTGCCCGCTCCCAGAACTCCAGGTCGCCACCCTCGGGCCGTCCAGCTTGCTCCCACAGCTCGTAGGCGCGCACCCGGATTGCAGTCAAAACATCGTCCTTAGCCATTGTCGCCCCTTGCCGTCGCTTACAGCAATGCGTGATCCCGGGGCCGGTTCACGGACTGTTACCATAGATTACGGGGAGGCCCGCCCAGCCGTCCACCCCAGTTCCGCGGCGATCTCCGCATTATGCTGCCCGGCAGCCGGCAGATCGCGCCGCAGCGGCAGCCGTTCTCCATCCAGCGACAGCGGCAGACCAGGCAGCGGCAGCACTTGTCCATCCGGCAGGGTTAAGGGCACCAGCCCGCCAGACCCCAGCAGATGCGGGTCATGGAACAGGTCCACCGGCTCGGCAATTGGCGCGTAGGGCAGCCCAAGGGCCTCGCATCGCGCCATCAGCGCGGTCTTGTCATAGGCGGCAAAGGTCGCGGCGATGCGCGGCAGGGTCCACTCGCGCGCCGCTACCCGGTCCGTCTGCGTGACCAGGCGCGGGTCGCAGGCCAGCTCCGGCAGGCCGAAGGCGCTGCACATCACCTGCCACTGGGTGTCGGTGACCACGCCGACGAACACCTGGGCGCCGTCGGCGGTGTCGAAGATGTCATACACCGCCCAGGCCGGCTGGCGGATGCCCATTGGCGGCGGGGCTTGGCCCATGATGCGGGCCTGCGCCATGTGCTGCGCCACCAGGAAAGCGGTGTTCTCGAACAATCCGGCCTGCACGTGCTTGCCCCGGCCGGTGCGGTGCCGCTCCTCCACCGCCGCCAGCACGCCCAGCGCCGCGAAGGCGCCGCCCATGAGGTCGTTCACCGACGAGCCCGCCCGCATCGGCTTGCCCGGCAGGCCCGTCATGTAGGCCAGGCCGCCCATCATCTGCACCACCTCGTCCAGTGCGGTGCGGTGGGCGTAGGGGCCGGGCAGGAATCCTTTGCAGCTCGCGTAGATCAGCCGCGGGTTCTCGTCACGTAACGCTTCGTAGGAAAGGCCCAGCTTGTCCAGCGCGCCGGGGCGGAAGTTTTCCACCAGGACGTCAGCGTCGAGCAACAACCGTTTGACCAGGGCCAATCCATCGGCAGACTTCAGATCCACCGTGAGGCTGCGCTTGTTGCGGTTCAGCATGGCGAAGAAGCCGGCGCCGGCGTTGCGCAACCGCCTTGTGTTGTCGCCTGCCGGCTTCCCGCCTACCGCCGCCGGCTCGACCTTGACGACATCGGCGCCCAGGTCGGCGAGCATCAGGCCGCAGGCGGGGCCCATGACCATGTGGGTGAACTCGACCACGCGCAGGCCGGCCAAGGGGGTCTGCATCAGGCGGCAGCCCGGTCAGCGGGGATAAACGTGCGCGGCAGGCCGGCGCGGGCCAGGGCGCCGTGCATCGGCTCGTCCGGCAGGCCCTCGTGCAGCAGGGCGCGCGCCGCGATCAGCCGGTCCAGGTTGATGCCGGTCTGGAAGCCCATGCTTTCCAGCATGAAGACAAGGTCTTCCGTAACGATGTTGCCGCTCGCGCCTGGCGCGAAGGGGCAGCCGCCCAGTCCGGCGAGCGATGCGTCGAAGTTCCGTACTCCCTCCTCCAGACCCGCGAGCGCGTTGGCCAGGCCTAGACCCATCGTGTCGTGCAGGTGCAGCCCGTCCATCTTGGCGCCCACTGCGGCGCGGACGGCGCGCACCACGGACTTGATCTGCGCCGGGTTCGCGTAACCGACCGTGTCGGCCAGGGCTAGGCTGTCCACCCCTGAGGCCGCAAGCGCCTCGGCCACGCGGACCACTGCGGCCTCCGGCACGACGCCGTCAATCGAGCAGCCGAACGCGGTGCTGCACGCCGCCTCGATCTGGAGACCCGGCGATGCCGTGCGCGCCCACTCGACGATACGGTGGACTTCCGCCACCTGGTCCATCGTGCCGCGGTTGGTGTTGGCGCGGCTGTGGCCCTCGCTGACGCTGACGGGGATGCTGATCCGCCGGGCACCGGCTGCTGCTGCTGCCTGGGCGCCGCGCAGGTTGGGGGCCAGGGCCACGATCACGCATGGCAGGGAGCGCACGGCCTGCACCACCTCCGCCGTATCGGCCATCTGCGGGATCAGCCGCGGCGGCACGAAGCTGCCGACCTCGATCTCCGGTGTACCAGCGGCGGCGATCGCCTCGATCCAGCGCACCTTGGCTGCGGTCGCCATGCGCGAACGCGACATCTGCAGGCCGTCGCGCGGCCCGACCTCGCAGACGATCACCCGTTCCGCCATCACCCGTCCTCCTTGGTGGGAAATCCAGGGTGAGGCGAGACGACAAGGCGTGCAACCCTCGCGTGGTTGTGCTGCACTGCGTAAAACCTACTTTACCACAAGACCATCCGATAGAACTATGTTGGTGACAGCCATGCCGCATCGATCCTTTCCTGCGTTGGCGCTCGCCATCGCCGCCCTAGCTGCCCCTTCCCTGGTGGCCCCTGCCCTGGCGCAGCCTGGCCCGGGAGGCCCGCCGGCGGTTGGTGTGGCGCTGGTGAAACGGGTCCCCGTGGTAGAAACCAGCGAGTTCGTCGGGCGGGTCCAGTCGGTCAACCGTGTGGACCTGGTGGCGCGTGTGACTGCGTTCCTGCAGGAGCGCCGGTTCCAGGAGGGCGGCGAGGTCCACGCCGGAGACCTGCTGTATCGGCTGGAACGTGGGCCGTTCGAGGCGCAGGTGGCTGCCCAGGCTGCCCAGGTGGCCCAGGCCAACGCCGTGCTGCAGAACAACGCCATCAAGCTGAACCGCGCCCAGTCGCTGCTGAACGGCCCTGCCGGCCAGCAAAGCAACGTGGATGACGCGGTCTCGGCCCAGCGCAGCCAGGCCGCGGCACTGGCCGGCGCACAGGCGCAGCTCCGTCTGGCCCAGATCAATCTGGATTACACCGAGATCAAGGCGCCGATCGACGGCAAGATCAGCCGCACCCTGGTGACCGAGGGCAACGTCGTCAGCCCCAGCACCGGCACGCTGGCGACCATCACCAGCCAGGACCCGATGTATGTGCTGTTTCCGGTGTCGGTCCGGGCGGCCGACGACCTGCGGGACCGTTATGCCGACAAGGGCGGGTTCAGCGCGGTGAAGATCCGGCTGCGGCTGCCCAATGGCAAGCAGTATGACCAGGCCGGCACGCTGGACTACGTGGACCCGACCGTCGCCGCCAGCACCGACACACTGATCTTCCGCGGGCGGGTCCCGAACCCGGTGCGCCCGGGGTCCCAGGCTGGGCAGCCCGGCGACCGCGAGCTGTCGGACGGCGAGTTCGCCACCGTCATTCTGGAAGGCGTGCAGCCGATCGAGCAGTTGGCGATCCCGCGGGCCGGGGTTCTGTCGGACCAGCAGGGCAGCTACGTTTGGGTGGTGGGCGACGGCAACAAGGCGGAGCAGCGGCGCATTCAGCTGGGCCAAAGCACGCCGGAGCAGGCCGTGATCTCCGCCGGGCTGAAGGAAGGGGAGACGGTGGTGGTGGACGGCGTGCAGCGCGTGCGGCCAGGCGCGGTGGTAAGCCCCGCCCCGGCCACCCCCGGGCCGACCATGGCGCCTCAGGGACCGAGGACGTAATCCGATGATCTCCGGCGTCTTCGTTGACCGGCCGCGGCTGGCCATCGTCATTGCGATCATCACCACCATCGCCGGACTGCTGGCGCTGCTGGTGATCCCGGTCAGCCAGTTCCCGGACATCGTGCCGCCGCAGGTCCAGGTCACGACCCGTTACCCCGGCGCCTCCGCGGCGGTGGTCGAGGCGACGGTCGCGCAGCCGCTGGAAGCGCAGGTCAACGGCGCCGACCGCATGATCTACATGAAGTCCAACTCGGCCAATGACGGCAGCTATGGCCTGACGGTGTCGTTCGAGCTGGGCACCAACCCCGATATCAACACCGTCAACGTGAACAACCGCGTGCAGGCCGCACTCAACCGCCTGCCGGCCGAGGTGCAGCGCCAGGGTGTGACCGTGCAGAAACGGTCGTCCGCCATCCTGGAGTTCCTGGCGTTCAGCAGCGAGGGCGCGAAGCAGAACCCGCTGTTCATCTCCAACTACGTCACGATCAACGTGCTGGACCGGTTGAGCCGGGTGTCCGGCGTAGGGTCGGCGTCGCTGTTCGGCGCGCTCGATTACTCCATGCGGATCTGGTTCGACACCAACCGGCTGATCGAGCTGGGCTTGGCGCCCAGCGACATCATCAACGCCATCCAGCAACAGAACGTGCAGGCGCCGGTCGGTCGGGTGGGTGCGCGTCCCACCAGCGCCGACACCCAGTTTCAGATCAACCTTCAGACCAAGGGCCGCCTGACGCAGCCGTCGGAGTTCGGCAACATCGTCCTGCGCGCCAACCCCGACGGCTCGGTGCTGCGAGTGCGCGACGTGGCGCGGGTGGACCTCGGCGCCGCGACGGAGGACAGCGAAAGTCGGCTGAACGGCAACCCGGCGGTCACATTGGGCATCTACCTCGCTCCCGGCGCCAACGCGGTGCAGACGTCCGCCCGGATCCAGGCGGCGCTGGACGACCTGGGCAAGCGCTTCCCGGAGGGGCTACGAAGCAATGTCTTCTACAACAGCAGCACCTTCGTCGCCGACACCATCGAGGAGGTAAAGAGCACGCTGGTCGAGGCGTTCGTGCTGGTCGCGATCGTGGTGTTCGTCTTCCTCGGCAACCTGCGCGCGACGCTGATCCCGATCATCGCCGTCCCGGTCAGCCTGATCGGCACCTTCGCCGTGCTGCTGGCGCTGGGCTACTCGGCGAATACCGTGTCGCTGCTGGCGCTGGTGCTCGCGATCGGCATCGTCGTGGACGACGCCATCGTGGTGGTCGAGAACGTCGAGCGCGTGATGGAGGAGGAGCCAGAGCTGACGCCGCGCCAGGCGACGAAGAAGGCGATGCAGCAGATCACGGCGCCGATCATCGCCATCACCCTGGTGCTGCTGTCGGTGTTCGTGCCCATCGGGTTCATCCCCGGCATCTCCGGCACCCTGTTCCGGCAGTTCGCGGTGACGATCTCCGTCGCGATGATGATCTCGGCGGTCAACGCGCTCACGCTGTCGCCGGCGCTGTGCGGGGTGTTCCTGCGGCACGGCGGGCCGAGGCGCGGCGTCATGGGCTGGATCGGCCGGCGCATCGACAATGTGCGGGACGGCTATGCAAACGTCGTCGGCCGCCTGCTGCGGGTCGGCGTGCTGGCGGTGGTGCTGGTCGTGGGGTGCTTCGGCGGCATCTACGGCCTGACGCTGCGCACGCCCACCGGCTTCTTGCCGGATGAGGACCAGGGCGCGTTCTTCGTTGCGATCCAACTGCCGGACGGCGCCAGCGTCACCCGCACGCGGGAGGTTGTCACCCGGGTCGAGGGGATCGCCAAGGGCATCCCGCAGATCGAGAACGTGCTGGCGATTGTCGGCTTCTCGCTGCTGGACGCCGGCAACCAGTCGAACGCGGCCTTCATGGTGATGCGGATGAAGCCGTTCGCCGACCGCAAGGCGGCGTCGGACAAGGTGCAGGCGCTGATCGGGCGCATGGCGCAGGGGTTGAGCGGCATACGCTCGGCGATTGCGTTCCCGTTCAACCTGCCGCCGATCATCGGGTTGAGCACCGGCGGCGGCTTCGAATACCAGCTGCAGAACCTCGAAGGGCGCGATCCCGCCGAGATGGGCAGCGTGCTGAACGGCTTGCTGGCCAGCGCCAACGCCGATCCGAAGCTGGCCCGCGCGTTCAGCACCTTCAGCGCCACGAACCCGTCCATCTTCCTCGATATCGACCGGGAAAAGGCGCAGGCGCTGGGGCTGTCGATCAGCGACGTGTTCACCGCGCTGCAGGCGACGCTGGGCGGCATCTACGTCAACGACTTCAACCTGTTCGGGCGCACCTGGCAGGTGAACATCGAGGGCGACGCGGCGGACCGGACCGATATCCCGGCGATCTGGCGCATCTACATCCGCAACAAGCAGGGCACGATGGTGCCGTTGCGCTCCATCGCCGACGCCCGGATCGTGCTGGGGCCGCAGACGATCAGCCGCTACAACAACTACCGCTCGATCACCGTGCAGGGCACGCCGAAGCCCGGTGTTTCCTCGGGCGAGGCGCTGGCGGCGATGGAGCAACTCAGCGACCGGACGTTGCCGCCGGGCTACAGCTTCGAGTGGACGGGAACGGCCTACCAGGAGAAGACCGCCGCGGGGCAGACCGGCAAGATATTGGGGCTGGCGATCCTGTTCGCCTACCTGTTCCTGGTGGCGCTGTATGAGAGCTGGGTGATTCCGATACCGGTGCTGCTGTCGGTCAGCGTCGGCATCCTGGCGGCGTTCATCGGAATGCAGGTTACCGGGCTGGCGCTGGACCTGTATGCGCAGATCGGGTTGGTGGTGCTGATCGCGCTGGCGGCGAAGAACGGCATCCTGATCGTGGAGTTTGCCAAGGACCAGCGCGAGGCCGGCAAGAGCATCAAGGAGGCGGCGCGGCTAGGCGCGCAGACTCGGTTCCGCGCGGTGATGATGACGAGCATTGCGTTTATCTTGGGCCTGGTGCCGCTGGTGACGGCCAACGGCGCGGCTCAGGTCAGCCGGCGGGCGGTCGGGACGCCGGTGTTCGCGGGAATGCTGGGCGCTAGTACGATCGGCATCTTCCTAATCCCGATGCTGTATGTCGTGTTCCAGACGATGCGCGAGAAGGTAAAGACGCGGTTCGGCGGCAGGGGTGGTGATGAGGGGCATGGCGGCCCAACCACCGCCGTGCCGACACCGCCCGCGCGGGTGCCGGAGCGTGTTAGCTGACGTGCCCGTTGTGACTCCCTTTCCTTTCGGGACAGGGTTGGGGGAAGCCGCACAACGCGCGCTTTGTTGGGGTGGTGCTGGTCCGTGCTGCCATAGCTAGAGGTCGCGCTTGTGGCCTCCCCCACCCCAACCCTCTCTCGGAGGGAAAGGGAGTCGTGATGCGCCCCCTTTCCCTTTTCGGCTGACGCCGTAAGTGTAGGCACAACCGCTCCACAATGAAGGAAACCTCCGCATGACAAAGTTTGGCATGGCTCAGCCCGTTCGCCGCGTCGAGGATCCGCGCCTGCTGATCGGTGACGGTCGTTATACCGACGATATCTCGCTGCCAGGCGAGGTCTTTGGCGTCGTGCTCCGCAGCCCGCATGCTGCAGCCCATATCATGTCGATTGACACTTCGGCAGCCAAGGCGCTGCCCGGCGTGCTCGCCGTTATCACCGGCGCCGACTTGGAGGCTGACGGCGTGGGCGGCCTGCCCTGCGCCATCCCGCTCAAGAACCGTGACGGCAGCAAGCGTGCGGACGTGCCGCATCCCGTGCTCGCGACCAAGCAGGTGCGCCATGTCGGCGATCCCGTCGCCTTCATCGTCGCCGAGACCCATCAGGCCGGCCGCGACGCGTTGGAGGCGGTGATGGTGGATTACGACCTGCTGCCGAGCGTCACCGATCTGGGCGCCGCCATGGACGACGGCCAGCCGCTGGTTTGGGATGGGGTGCCGAGCAATCGCTGCTTTGATTGGGAGACTGGCGACAAGGCCCGGACCGATGAGTTGTTTGGCCAAGCCGCGCGCGTCACGCGCCTGACGGTGGTGAACAACCGGGTCGTGGTTGCCAGCATGGAGGCACGCGCCGCTGTTGCCGAGTATGATCCGGCGAGTGAGCGTTGGACCCTGCACACCAACACCCAGGGCGGCTGGAGCATCAAGGAGATGCTCGCCACTGCCGTGTTCGACGTGCCGGCGGAGCGTTTCCGTGTCGTGACCCCCGACGTCGGTGGCGGTTTCGGCATGAAGCTGTTCCTGTATGCCGAGCATGCGCTGACCTGTTATGCCGCCCGCAAGGTCGGCCGCCCGGTGAAGTGGGCGAGCGAGCGCAGCGAGGCCTTCCTGTCCGACACGCATGGCCGCGACAACATCATGCAGGGCGAGATCGCGCTCGACAGCGACGGCAAGTTCCTGGCGATGCGGATACGCAACGTCGCCAACATGGGCGCGTATTTGTCGAACTACGCGCCGATGATCCCGACGTTGGCGGGCACCAAGGTGCTGGCGAGCGTGTATGGCTTCCAGGCGATCTACGCCAATGTGGTCGGTGTGTTCACCAATACGGTCCCGGTGGACGCCTATCGCGGCGCCGGGCGGCCGGAAAGCAACTACGTCGTCGAGCGGCTGATTGACGCAGCCGCGTTTGAGGCCGGGATTGACCGGGTGGAACTGCGCCGCCGCAACATGGTGCCGCCATCAGCCATGCCATACGTGACGGCGATGAAGCAGACCTATGATAGCGGCGACTTCGGCAAGGTGCTGGACGCGGCGCTGCAGAAGATGGATTGGGCCGGCTTCGAGAAGCGGCGGGCCAGCAGCGAGTCGCGTGGGATGAAGCGCGGCATCGGCATGGCCTACTACCTTGAGGCGACTGGCGGCTCGCCCAGCGAGCGGGCTGAGATACGGTTTGCCGACGATGGCTTCGTTGATGTCTTTGTCGGTACGCAGAGCACGGGCCAGGGGCATGAGACGGCCTATGTGCAGCTGACTGTGGATCAGCTCGGCATCGATGGCGATAAGGTCCGCATCCGCCAGGGCGATACCGACACCATTCCGACCGGGGGCGGCACCGGCGGGGCGCGCAGCCTGTATTCCGAGGGCCAGGCGATCCTGGTGACTGCGGCCAGCGTGATCGAGAAGGGCAAGCAGGCGGCGTCGGAAGCATTGGAAGCTTCGGTCGCCGATATCGAGTTCACTGGCGGACGGTTCAGCGTGGCTGGCACGGACCGCGGAATGGGTATCCTGGAGCTTGCAGCCCATCAGCGTGGCCGTGTGGCGGCTGGGCAGGAAGCGACGCAACTGGACGCCGCTGAAATCGCGCAAATCGAGAAGCATACCTATCCCAACGGCTGCCATATGGCGGAGGTCGAGGTGGACCCCGAGACCGGCATCATTAGCGTCGTCCGCTACATTGTCTGCGACGACGTGGGTAAGGCGGTGAACCCGATGATTGTGCGCGGCCAGGTGCACGGCGGCGTGGCGCAGGGCGTGGGTCAGGCAATGCTGGAGCGGACGTCTTATGACCCGGAAAGCGGCCAGTTGCTGTCGGGCAGCTTCATGGACTACGCCCTGCCGCGGGCGGCGGATTTGCCGGACATCGAGGTGGACCTGATCGAGGTGCCCTGCCTCAGCAACCCGTTGGGGGTGAAGGGCGCAGGCGAGGCCGGGGCGGTCGGCAGCCCGCCGGCGATGATCAACGCCATCGTGGACGCGCTGCGTGGGTCCGGGGTGAAGACGATCGACATGCCGGCGACGCCTGAGAAGGTATGGAAGGCAATCAATATGGCGCAAGCGGCGTAAACGAGGACGAACCCTCTCTCTTTCATTGAGAGAAGATGCCTATGCGTCGGCCTGCCCGCAACGAGATTTGCGGGCAGGCTGATGCGCGGCAGAAGCCCCCCTCACCCAGTGGTCTTCTGGAGAAAGTGGGGGAAAGAAGGCGGGTGGGCGCATTTACGTTGTAGGGGCAACCTACCCGAGCCATTGGCGTTGTCAGGCCACTATCAATGGAGGCCTCAATGTCAGATTACAGCATGAACGACGCCAAGGCGCAGATCGCGCAGCTTCGCGACCAGGTGCAGAACCTTATGTCGGAGCGTGTGACCCCTGCCCTGTCCAGCGCTGCCCATACGGCCGAGGATTATGCTCGGCAGGCGCGCGATATGGCGTCCGACCAAACCGAGATGCTGTCTGACCAGGTCCGGGAATCCCCGCTTGCGGCGATCATGATTGCTGCCGGCGTTGGTTACCTGCTCGGCCGCATCGCGCGCTGATCCGATGCGCGCAGTTGAACTAGCCAAGGTTGCTGCGAACGCCGAAGCTCTTCGCCTGCGTGAGATGGCGAGCCGGCAATCCATGCGTGCGATTTACGGCGCCGTCGCCGCCGTGTTCGCGATCGGCGTTCTCGTGCTGGTGCATGTCGTTGCTTACAACCTCTTGGTTCCCCATGTTTCACCATTGATGGCAAGCCTGATCTTGCTGGCGGTGGACCTGGTGATTGCCGGGGTATGCGGGCTGAAAGCGCTGAAGAGTGTGCCGGGCATTGTCGAGACTGAGGCTTTGGCAATACGCAAGCAGGCCGTCCACGACATGCGTGGTTCAATGACTGCCATGTCTTTGGCTGGAGAGGCCCTTGGCTTTGCCGTCCGGCCCAAGCGTAATGTGACCGTTGTCCGTCCTCGCGGAACGGTCAGGCTGGCTGGGGAAGTGGCTTCGCGCCTGCTGCGCCGGTAGCGCATCAGGCTGGCAAACCGGTTGGCGTGCTCTGGCCGGAAAACGGGACTGCGGCTATAGGGCCGGGTGACCTTAGAGGACACTCGGCCCTTGACGCTTCCAAATCTGGAGACCGTTATCACCCGCCGCCAAGGGCGGATCGGACGTATCACGCTTGATCGGCCCAAGGCCCTGAATGCCTTGGATTTGGCCATGGTGCAGGCGGTGCATCAGGCGCTGGATCATTGGCACGACGATCCGGCTGTCCACGCCGTCGTCATTGAAGGTGCGGGAGGCCGTGCGTTCTGCGCCGGAGGCGACATTCGGTTGGTCCGCGACCTGTCGCTAGCGGGGGACCATGCTGGCATCGAGGCGTTTTTCACTGCCGAATATGCAATGAACCTTGCCGTCGCGCGGTTTCCCAAGCCGTATGTATCCCTGATTGACGGGATCTGCATGGGCGGCGGCATTGGGCTGTCCATTCATGGCACCGCAAGGGTCGCGACCGAGGCGGCGATCTTTGCGATGCCGGAAACAGGCATTGGCTTGTTTCCGGACGTTGGCGCCAGCTATGCGTTGCCCCGCCTGCGCCCGGGTTGCGGGATGTATATGGCGCTGACCGGAGCGCGGCTGGGCGGGGCTGATGCGTTGTGGGCGGGCGTGGCAACGCATTATGTGTCGCGTGAAACCCTGGCCGAGCTGGCGGACGAGATCGCGGAGGAGGGCGTGGCGGTGCTTGGCAGCGCGACGGTTTCTACGACCGATGCCCTGCTGCCCTACGCCGTCTCTCATCTGCGCGCGTTTGAGGCAGATAGCGTCGCTGGGATCGTCGCGGAGCTGGCGGATGATGGGTCGGACTGGGCAGACGAGGCGCTTCAGGCGATCAAGGCCGCATCGCCTAGCTCAGTCATGTGGTCGTTCGAGCTGTTGCAGCGTGGCGCCGGGCGGACGTTGGAGGACTGCCTGCAGGCCGAGTTGGCGTTGACACGCCATGCGACACGGCATCCGGATTTCCTTGAAGGGGTACGCGCGATGGTGGTGGATAAGGATCGTGCTCCGCGCTGGTCGCCCTCCAGCCTAATGACCGTGGACCAGGACGCGATCGCGGCGATGTTTGCATGATGCTGCGGACGGCCCGGCTGCGCTTGCGGCGCTGGATTCCGTCCGACCTGGAAGCGTTTGCGGCGTTGAACCGGGATCCCGAGGTCATGCGCTACTTCCCTGCCCTCCGGGACCGTGCGGAAAGTGCTGCCTCAATAGAGCGTATCGAGGCTAGCTTCGAGGCGAATAGCTTTGGATTTTGGGCGATGGAGCTGCCGGGCGCCGGGTTCATCGGCTTATGCGGTTTGGCAGTGCCGGGATTTACCGCACACTTCACCCCGTGCGTCGAGATCGGGTGGCGGATGGCGCGCGAGCATTGGGGCCAGGGCTATGCGAGCGAGGCTGCGCGTGCCATCGCTGTTGGATGGGTTCAGCCGGCTTGGTTTGGCGGAGGTCGTCGCATTCACAGCGGAGGGCAACGTGGCCTCGTGCCGAGTGATGGAGCGGATTGGCATGGTGCGGGACCTTGCCGGGGACTTCGACCATCCGAGCGTCCGGCCGGGCCATGCCGTATCCCGGCATGTACTCTATCGGATCGGCGGCCCGGGGAAAATGTAATCCCAATCGCCCGAGATTCTGACCTGTTGATCCAAACTGGCCCCTGTCACTGCAAGCCGGCTTCAGCGCGTCAATCTAGGGCGGCCAGCACGGTCCTTGCCACGCTGGATTACCGTGTCGCCGCGCTCCTCGCAATGACGGGGACTTACTATGCGGCCGGCCCTTTCTTTGGGAAAGGCTAGGGTTGGGGGTCTTGGCTGCGGGGCGGACGGCCTAAATCGGGGAAGTCAGCGCTGGACGCCCTTCTCACCCAGGCCCTCTCCCGAGGGGAGAGTAAGAAGGCAGGCAACCAGTCGTGGGCGTGCTGCGTTGCGGTCGAAATAGGAATTATATGCCATGCGCGCCATCATCTTTGCCGCTGCTTTGCTTGCGACGCCTGCTCTGGCCCAGGGACGCGGGCCGGCCCAGGGGCAGCCCCAAGGCCAGGCTCAGGTGCAAGGACAAGGCCAGAGTGGAAAAGTTTGGACCGCTGCGCCAACGCCGGGGAACATCGATGACAATGTCGAGCCGGTCGATCGTGCCGGCGTCTCGTCCAGCGCCGATGCTGGGGCGCCATTCAGCGCGATACCGAGCGGCGCGTTCAGCGACAGCGGGCGTACCGGTCCCTCAACGGTTGGAACGACGCCCAGCAATGAGATCGTGACGCCCGACGTGTCCCGGTAGCATCAAACTCCGCTAAACCGCGGCGGCCGTTTCTGTAGGAACGCGGCTTTCCCCTCGGCATGGTCCGCGGTTAGAAACAGGCTAGCCTGCGTTTCCCGCTCCCAATCCAATGCTGCGTCTAGTCCGGCGGCCAGCCACTGCCGGATGAGGGCGACCGGCATTGGAGCCGAGTCGGCAAACCGCCCGGCGCAGGCGGTCGCTGCATTCAGGGCACTGCCGGGCTCCACCAACTCGTCGGCCAGGCCGATCTGCTCCGCCCTGCTGGCGTCCATCAGGTCGCCGTAGAGGAATACCTGCCGCGCCCGTCCTTGGCCGATACGTGCAGGGAGCGTGTGCAGCAGGCCGAGGTCTGGGATCAGCCCAATTTTTCCGAACCCCGCCGCAAATCGGGCATCCCGTGCCGCAATCACGGTGTCGCAGCACATGGCCAGGGACAGCCCGGCGCCGACGCACCATCCCTCGACAGCCGCGACGATGGGCTTGCTGCCCTTCACCAGAAGCCGCACGAGCTGGTGCGTTAGGCGGAACCGCTCCCGTCCGGCCGCCAAGTCGGCGACGTCCATGCCGCTGATGTCGCCACCAGCGCAGAAAGTGCCACCGGCGCCGGTGATGATGATGGCGCGTAGAGACGGGTCGGCCTCGATCCGCTCCAAGGCCTCGACCAGGGCGCGGCGCATCGGGATAGCCAGCGCATTGCGCCGCTCCGGGTAGTTCAGCGTCAATATTGCTGTCAGGCCGTCGCGGTGCTCAGTCAGCATGGTGCGTCCCCCAGCTCGATCACGGCATCGGCGGCGTAGGCGCCGCCGCCCTCAGGCATGGCGAAGACCGGGTTCAGGTCCACCGCACGCAGGCGCGGACCCGCCTGCACCGCGAAGACGGACAGCCGCGCCAGCATCGCAGCCAGGGCGGGCACGTCGGCCGGGGGACGGCCGCGCACCCCCAGCAGGATCGGGGCGGCGCGTATGGAGCGGATCATCCGTTCCGCCACGTCCACGCCGAAGGGGCAGCGGTGCAACGCCACGTCCCGCAGTACCTCGACGAAGATGCCGCCGAGGCCGAACATCGCCACCGGGCCGAATACCGGGTCCTGGGTGATGCCCATGATGCACTCGACCCCGCCACGGAGCTGTTTGGCGACCAAGATGCCCTCGATCTGCGCGTCTGGCGCGGCGGCGCGGGCCCGGTCCAAGAGGGTTGCAAAGCCCGCCCGCACCGCGGCGGCACCCTGTACGCCGACGATGACGCCGCCGATGTCGGACTTGTGTACGATGTCCGGTGACAGGATTTTCAGCACGACCGGGTAGCCGAAGCGTTCGGCGGCAGCTACGGCCTCATTCGATGTGGAGCAGGCGGCCTCCGGGGCGGCGGGGATGCCTGCCTGCGATAACAACCGTTTAGCCGCGGCCTCGTTGGGCGACGTCAACGGCAGCGCGATGATCGGCACCGTTGGCGGCGGCTGTCCCGGTACTGCTGCGAAGGCGTCGCCGAACCGGCCCATCGCATGGATCGCCACCACTGCGCGGGTCGGGTCCTCGAACACCGTGAAGCCGTCGCCCTCGTATTCCGCGATGCGGCTGGGCGGGGCGACGACGGACAGGACCCATAGGCGGTCGGGGTGCCGGGCCATGCTGGCGCGAAGCTGCTCGCGCAGGCGTGGGGCCATGCTGTCGGCGCCACCGACCTGGGTAAAGAAGCCGAGCAGGGAGGTGTAGCCGCCGTCCTCGATCATGCTGTCGGTGAACTTGCCGATCAGGCTCATGTCGTTGAACGCCTGCGCCGTGCAGTCCACCGGGTTGCGCGGGGCGGCGAAGGGCAGCAGGGCCTTGAGACGGGCCTGGGCGTCGGCGGGCATCTCCGGCAGCGGGAGGCCCAGCTTCTCGGCAGCGTCGGAGATCAGGACGCCGGCGCCGCCGCTGATGGTGATGACGCCGAGCGTGTTGCGGACGGGGTAGATGCGCCGGGTGGCGGTGGTGGCGATGTCCAGCATCTCCTCGGTGGTGCGGGCGCGGACGACGCCGAACTCCTGCAGCACGGAGTCGGTTACCGCATCGTCGCCGGCGATGCTGGCGGTGTGGCTTTGCGCGGCGTGGGCGCCGACGGCGGAGGTGCCGACCTTCATCATCACGACGGGCTTGCGCGCGGCGCGGGCGGCGGCGAGGGCGTCTAGGAAGCTGCCGGATTCGCGGATGCCCTCGGCGTAGGCGGCGATGACGTCGGTTTCGGGGTCCTCGGTCAACCAGCCGATCACGTCGCCGATGGTCACGTCGCCCTCGTTCCCCGTGGTGACGCAGATGGGGGTGCCGATGCCGCGGTTGCGAGCGGTGGCGAAGACGTGGGTGCCGTAGGCGCCGCTTTGGCTGGCGATGCCGATGCGGCCGGGCTTGGGCCAGCCGTTCTCGAACGAGGAGGAGAAGATCGGGTAGAAGCCGATGCGGGCGTTGAACAGGCCGAGGCAGTTGGGGCCGACCAGGCGCATGCCGTGGCGGCGGGCGGCGTCCATCATGCGGGCTTGCTGGACGGCGCCGGCTTCGTTCATCTCGGCGAAGCCGGCGGTGAAGACGATGGCGCTGCGGACGCCGCGGGCGCCTAGGTCGTCCACGGCCTGTACGGCCAGTTCGGCGGGGACGGCGACGATGGCGGTGTCTGGTATGGTGGGTAGGTCGGCGACGCTGGCGTAGGCGGTGAGGCCTTGGATCTCGGGCCGGTTGGGGTTCACGGGCAGGATGGCGCCGGCGAAGCCTTGGTTGAGCATGTAGGCGATGGGGCGGCCGCCGATGCGGGTCGGGTCATTGCTCGCGCCCAGCACGGCGACGCTGTTGGGGACGAGCAGGCTGTTTAGCGAGGAGAATCGGCTCAAGACAGGACTGCCGCGGCTCCCTCTCCCTTCGGGAGAGGATTGGGATGAGGGAAGCCGCTAGCACGGCTTGGTGGGACGGCAGGGCGACCGGGCTGCTTCAGGGCCGGTCGTGGTGCTTGCGGTTTTCCCTTACCCCGGCCCTCTCCCGGAGGGAGAGGGAGAAGACAGCCGTGCTTTATCAATGCTTGGTTCCCCGTTCTGCGGGGATCATGGCCCGCTGCCCGGCTGCCGGCAAGCGAAGGGGGCGGGCATTGTTGCCCGCCCCCCGGTTCACTTCGAACTTTCCGGTTAGGACCGCGCGTCTGGCGACACCCTTACGATTGCGCGTCTGGCGACACCCTACGATTGCGCGTCTGGCGACACGACCATGCACTTCGTGCGGCTGCGCTGCAGGCGCTCGCAGGCTTGCGAGGCGGCGTCGTGGGACAGGCCGGTCAGCCGGGCGCGATACAGCACTCCGCCGGGCTGGCGCACGCCGGCGACGACGGTGTGGGCATAGGCCAGCACCTCGCGCGCCTGTCCGCGGGCGGACTGGGTGGCGGCGGATGCCAGGCCCTCGTTGGCGAAGGCGCCGACCTGGACGGCCCAGTTGCCAGCTACGGACGTAAGCTGCCCGGTGTGGTGAGGGAAGATCGGCTCGGCGTTGGCGTGCGAGATCAGGCTGAAACCCAACGGGCGAGGCGCCGGGCCAAAGGGTGCCTGCACCGCAGCATACTGGCGCGGCGGCTCCGGCGGGACCACCATCGGCGACCGCGGGGCTTGGGCGACTTGCACCGGCCGAGGCGCCGGCACCGGCGGCTCCGGCAAGCGTGCGGCCTGGAACGCCTGACGTGGGACGGCCGGCGGCACGTAGGAGGTGCGCGCCTGCACAGGGGGCGGCGGTTCCTCGACCTCCGCGACCTGCACCGGCTGCGGACGCAGACGGATCGGTTCCGCCGGGGCGAGAGAGGCCGCGTCCACATCGGGCTGCGGGCTGAGGCGGATCGGCTCGGCCGCTGCGAACGCCTGGGCTGGCGCGGGGTCACGCTGAGGGCTGAGGCGAATCGGGCCGCCCGGCACATATCCGTTGCTGGCTGTCTGCACCGGCTCGGCGAACGCCGGGCTGAGCACGGCGGCGACCGCCGTCGAGTAGGCCGGGACCGAAGCGCTGGTCGGCGCCGACACGCTGGCGTAGCGCGGGCCGTCCGGGATCGTGAGCGGCACGGCGTTCATCGCATACTGCTCACCCGGAGACGGGCGGTTCGGCGAGTCGCCACCCAGCCTCGGCCCGATGCTGGCGACGTAGCGGCGCGTTTCAGCCGGCAGGATCCGGCTGCGGGTCAGGTAGTCGTCCAGGCGTCCCGGACCCGCGTTGTAGGCCGCCAGGAACCCCGGCGAGCCATAGATGTCATACATTTCCCGGATGTAGGCGGTGCCGGCCAGGATGTTGTTGTGCGGGTCGTAGGGATCGTCGCCCAGCTCGGAATACCGGGCGCGCAGCTCGTCATATGTGCCGGGCATTACTTGCATCAGGCCCATGGCGCCGGCGCCCGACGTGACCAGGGTGCCGCTTCGGCCATACAGGCGCCCGCCCGATTCCTGGCGCATCACTTCGCGAATCCAACGCTCCGGCACGTCATACTTCTTGGCGGCTTCGCTGATGTAGGGACCCCAGGGATCATCCGCTGAGCCCGGCGGCGTGTAGGTGCGGCCGGCACGGCTGAGGTAGGACCGGCTCTCCTGCTGCGAGCTATATTGCGGCGTCGAAGCGCAGGCGGACAGCAGGGCGACTGCGGTCACGCTGGTAATGACCCGGATCTGGGAGGTGGTGGGACGCATGAAGCAGCCTCCGTCGTGGCGCAACCGCAGGGCGGCCGTAGGGCACGACGGCACCAGGCCGTCGCAATGTTTCAATGGCTTGAACGCCGTTGCTCAAGCGGGTGTGATGGAACCCGCGTCATCCGCGTTACCCCAGGCTACGTGCGATGGCAAGACTTCGTGCTTCGCGTGACAAGTAAGGTTTAACGCCGTGGCGTTGCTGCCGCACATATCGATGGCACGCCGCGGTTGCCGGCGGGCGGGCGATCCGGTAACGGGCCGCGCAGAATGAGTGTATCTGTGCCCCTTCCCGTCCCGGCCGCGCCGGCCGACCTGGTCCTGCAATCGGACCCGTCCCACGCGGCCCGGCAGCGGCTGGCGCTGCTGGACATGGGCGCCGGGATGCGGCTGTGGCGGCTGGCGGTCACGCTGGGGTGGTTCGACATCCGACTGCGCTACCGCGGATCGGTGCTCGGCCCGTTCTGGCTGACGTTGTCCACCGGCGTGATGGTGGCGGCGCTGGGGGTACTCTACTCTACCCTGTTCAAGATGGACCTGCATGACTACCTGCCGTTCCTGGCGCTGTCGCTAGTGTTGTGGGGGTTCCTGTCGTCGCTGGTTACGGAGGCCTGCACCTGCTTTCAGCAAGCGGAGGGGATGATCCGCTCGGTCCGGCTGCCGTTCACCCTGTATGCGTTGCGGGTGATCGTGCGGAACGTGCTGGTGCTGGGGCACAACGTCGTCGTGATCCTGCTGGTCTATGCCATTTTCGACGTTTGGCCCGGCGCTGCCGCGGCGGCGGTGGTGCCGGGACTCGCCCTGTGGCTGCTGGATGGGTTGGCCTGCTGCGTGCTGCTGGGAGCGGTCTGCGCGCGGTTCCGCGACATCCCGCCGATCGTCGGCAGCGTGATGCAGATCGCCTTTTTCATCAGCCCGATCATCTGGAATCCGGAGCTGCTGAGCGGCGTGGAGCGGACCCTGCTGCCGCTCAACCCCTTCTATAGCCTGCTCGAGATC
>CAXTOB010000021.1:23418-28479 GCA_964245505.1 uncultured Acetobacteraceae bacterium
GATTATCTGGCGGCCGGAGATGCTGAAGGGTTCCAGCGCCGCGTGGCTGCCGTGGAATCCGTTTTACACCCTGCTGGAGATCGTGCGTGCGCCGTTGCTGGGCCACTTGGCGGAGTGGCATGTTTGGGTGTCGGCGCTGGGGTTCAGCGCCCTGTTGTGCGGCGTGGCGTGGCTGGGGTTCGCGCGGGTCCGCTCGCGCCTGGCGTTCTGGGTGTAGCGCGTATGGCATTGGTCCGCATCGAGGGCGTGCACGTCAGCTTTCCGATCTATCATGCGAACAGCCGCAGCCTGAAGCGCACGGTGTTCGCCGCGGCATCCGGCCGCCTGCAGGAAGATGCCAAGCACCGGGTCGTGGTGCAGGCGCTGCGCGACGTGTCGTTCACCTTGCGCTCGGGCGACCGTCTGGGTCTGGTCGGCGGCAACGGCGCGGGCAAGACGACGCTGTTGCGGACGCTGGCCGGCATCTACGAGCCGGTGGTGGGCCGCGTCCACGTGTCCGGCAGCATCGGGGCGCTGCTGGACCCGAACCTGGGGATGAACCCGGAGCTGACGGGACGGGAGAACATCGCGTTGCGCGGCCTGTATAACGGCATGGCGCGTCCGGCGATCCGGCGACTGGAGGAGGACGTGCAGGAGTTCGCCGAATTGGGCGAGTTCCTCGACCTACCGGTGCGGTTTTACAGCAGCGGCATGGTGATCCGGCTGGGCTTCGCGCTGGCGACGGCGATCCGTCCGGAGGTGCTGCTGATGGACGAGTGGTTCCTGGCCGGAGATGCGGCGTTCATGGACAAGGCGCGGGAGCGGCTGGAGGACATGGTGCGCGGTGCGGACATCCTGGTGCTGTCGTCGCACGCGGCGAACGTCATCGAGGATTGGAGCACGCGGGTGATGTGGCTGGACCAGGGGCGGATCGTGGCGGACGGGGCGCCGGCGGAGGTGATGGGCCAGTATTTGGGAACGCCGGTGGAGGCGTAGCGGCCGTGGCGCGGGGGGGTCAGTGGGTGTGGGCGCCGAAGCCGCCTCGCCCTGTCCTGCCGGATACCGTAGAGCGCCGGGCCATTATCGCGGCGTGTGAGGCGCTGATCCGGGATGTGCTCAGGCCTGCGCATGTGCCGGCGGAGATCATCCCGACTGCGTTCAACTACCTGGTTGACATCACCGGCGCCTATGCCGGCGGGCGCTACCGCTTTGTGCGGCGCCTTCGGTCGGGGTTCGAGGACAACTTGGGGCAGGAGTTCGACGCGCCCTTCGCACGGGTGGACCGCATGGGGCGGGACAGCTTCGATGTCCACTGGATGCGTCATACCGGGAAGTGGTGGCCGCTGCACCAGGGGCTGCCGCTGGCGGGTGCGTTGCAGGCGGTCGCAACGGACGACGTGTTCCGGCCCTGGTAGGCGCACGCCCACAGAACCGGGGCAAACTGGACCACGTTGCTGGCGGCATCGGTTGCGCTCCGAGCAAACGGGGCGGTCTCATGACGCAAGGGCTACGGGATGCCTTTGCTCGGCGCATGGAGGAGTTGCGCGCACGGCACGGGAGCAAGAAGCGGTTCATGGAACGGATCGAGGGCATCGGCTGATTCCTCCGCACCGTCAATCCCCCATCGCCGGGTCAGCTCGTCTCTTGCCTTGGACGCGATGGCTCCCGGCTGTGCCGCCTACTCCGCCGGGCTAACCGCGCCCATCCCGCCGCGCGCCGCCACGTCGCGACGCGGCCCCGTCCGCACGTGCGTCGCATAGAGCGTCAGCCCGGTGAAGGCGATGCCGCCAACCAGGTTGCCCACCACCGTCGGGATCTCGTTCCAGATGATGTAATCCGCCACCGAGAACTTGCCCCCCATCAACAGCGCCGAGGGGAACAGGAACATGTTGACCACCGAGTGCTCGAAGGTCATGCCGAAGAACACCATGATCGGCATCCACATGGCGATGACCTTGCCGCTGACGGAGTCGGAGATCATTGCGCCGACCACGCCGGTGCTGACCATCCAGTTGCAGAGGACGCCGCGGATGAAGAGGGTCAGCATCCCCGCGGCGCCATAGTGCTTGTAGCCCAGGGTGCGCGCCTCGCCGATGCCGGCGATGACCTTGCCGACCGCATTCGGCTCGGTCTGGAAGCCGAAGGTGAAGACTATGGCCATCATCACTGCAACCGTGAGCGCCCCGAGGAAGTTGCCGACGAACACCAGGCCCCAGTTCCGCAGCACGCCGCCCAGGGTGACGCCGGGCCGCCGGTCAATGAGCGCCAAGGGCGACAGCACGAACACGCCGGTCAGCAGGTCGAAGCCGAGCAGATACAGCATGCAGAATCCGACCGGGAACAGCATGGCGCCGATGATCGGGTAGCCCGTCTGCTGCGCCACGGTGACGGCGAACACAGCGGCGAGGGCTAGGATCGCTCCGGCCATGTAGGCTCGGATCAGGGTGTCGCGGGTGGCCATGAACACCTTGGACTCTCCGGCGTCCACCATTTTCACGACGAACTCGCTTGGCGCAAGATAGGACAATTGCACGGCCTTTTGCTGCGGGTGTGTGCAGGCCCCGTGTGGGACGCGTCCCGGTTGGGGACGGGGCGGGCTGCTTGGTGCAGGAATGTGCAATGGGTGTGCCAGGAGGCACTGGCGGAGAGGGTGGGATTCGAACCCACGGTGGTTGTTACACCACAACGGTTTTCGAGACCGCCACCTTAAGCCGCTCGGCCACCTCTCCGCGTGGCGGGCGTGATACCAAGCCCGGCCAAGGCCCGCAACATTGACTTTGTCGCCAGTATGGATACAACCCGCGGCGATGCACAGGCAGCCGCCAAGGCTGTCCGGCGTCCCATGTCCACAAGAAGCAGCCGCCTGGTCCTACCGGGACGGTCCTGAATCAGGAACCTAAGATGTTCGCAGTCATCCGCACCGGCGGAAAGCAGTATCGCGTCATGCCCAATGACGTGCTCAAGGTGGAGAAGCTGGCCGGCGAGGCCGGTGAGACCATCACCTTCACCGACGTGCTCGCGGTTGGCTCCACTGCCGGCACGACGCTCGGCGCACCGCTTGTGGCGGGCGCGACGGTGACGGCGACGGTGATCGCCCAGGACCGCCTGGATAAGGTCATCATCTTCAAGAAGCGCCGGCGGCAGAACAGCCGCCGTAAGAACGGTCATCGCCAGCACGTCACTGTGCTGCGGGTTGCCGGCATCAGCGCGGACGGCCACGTGATGCCTGTTGCCGACGCAGCAGTCGATGCGCGCCCGGCACAGGACGAGATGCCGGACACGCTCACGGTTGAGCCGGCCGGTGAGGCCTATGAAGGCCCGGCTGTGGATTCGAACGACGAGCAAGAGAACGCCGAGTAGCCCCGGCACAGGACAGGAGACAGCAAGATGGCACATAAGAAAGCAGGCGGCTCGTCCCGCAACGGACGCGATACCGCGGGCCGGCGCCTGGGCGTGAAGAAGTTTGGCGGCGAGGCCGTGGTCGCCGGCAACATCATCATCCGGCAGCGCGGCACCAAGGTAAAGCCCGGCGTCAACGTCGGCGTCGGCACTGACCATACGCTGTGGGCGCTGGTGGACGGTCATGTGAAGTTCCAGCGCAAGAGCGAAGGCCGCGTCCATGTCTCGGTCGAGCCGGCGCTGGCCGCAGCCGCCGAGTAGCAGCAGCCTCTACGGCGCACTATACTAAGGGTCGGCGAAAGCCGGCCCTTTTCGTCTTTTCAAGCGCTCGTAAGGCGGTGGGTGTCAATACCTTCCGCCCTACCGCGGCGCTGCACGACGGCGGAAGGCGTTGCGCTTTTCCGCCCTACAGCATCCGCTCTGCACCCAGGCATCCCACCATGAAGTTTCTCGACCAGGCCAAGATTTACACCCGCTCCGGCGACGGCGGGAACGGCGTGATCGCCTTCCGGCGGGAGAAGTTCATGGAGTTCGGTGGGCCCGATGGCGGCGATGGCGGCAAGGGCGGCGACATAATCTTCGTCGCTGAGCAGAACCTGAATACGCTGATCGATTTCCGTTATACCCAGCATTTCCGGGCGCCGAAGGGCGGCAACGGCGCAGGCTCCGACCGTACCGGCGCAGGTGCCCCGAATGTGGTGATCGCGGTGCCGGTGGGCACGCAGATCATGGCCGAGGACAAGGAGTCGCTCCTCGCCGACCTCGACGAACCCGGCAAGCGCATCGTGCTGTGCCGCGGCGGCGATGGCGGGCACGGCAACGCGCACTTCAAGTCCAGCACCAACCGTGCCCCGCGCAAGGCGACGCCGGGGTATCCCGGAGAGGAGCGTTGGGTGTGGCTGCGGCTGAAGCTGATCGCCGATGTCGGGCTGGTCGGCCTGCCGAACGCGGGTAAGAGCACGTTCCTGTCCGTGGTATCGGCGGCGCGGCCCAAGATCGCCGATTATCCGTTCACAACGCTGCATCCGCAGCTTGGCGTCGTGCGGCTGTCGCATTCCGAGGAGTTCGTGATCGCCGACATCCCCGGGCTGATCCGTGGGGCGCACGAGGGTGCGGGGCTTGGCGACCGCTTTTTGGGGCACGTCGAGCGCTGTGCGGTGTTGCTGCACTTGATTGATGGCGCGGCGGGCAACGTGGTGCGGGCCTGGCGTACGATCCGGGAGGAGCTGCGGGCCTATGGCGGCGGCCTGGCGGAAAAGCCGGAGTTGCTGGTGCTGAATAAGTCCGATGCGATGACGGCTGCCGAGGTGCGCAGCCGCCGGGCCGCGCTGGAGAAGGCGTCGGGTCAGCCGGTGATGCTGCTGTCGGGTGTGACCGGTGACAATCTGCCGGTCGTGCTGCGGGAGTTGATGACCCGCGTCCACGCCGCCCGAGAGGTCCCTGCCCCGGTGCTGGAGATGGCGTGACACCCGGTCCAGCCGTGGACGCCGGCGATAAAAGGACTGCGCGAGACTCCCTCTCCCTCCGGGAAAGGGCTGGGGTGAGGGAAGGCAGGCAGCGTTGCACCTTCCCGTTTTGGAATCAGTGCCGTTTCAGGCGGGTCGTAGTGCCTGCATTTTCCCTCACCCCGACCCACACCCGGAGGGAAAGGGAGAGCGAGAAGCAGGGGCGGTGCTTGGGGTG
>CAXTOB010000022.1:0-28229 GCA_964245505.1 uncultured Acetobacteraceae bacterium
AAGGACGCCGCCAACATATCCCTTCCATAACCCGATGCAATTATCAATGAACTAGGAAATTCGGCTAACCGGGTTTCCAATCTCTGCCGAGCAACTCGTGTTCGGTAGCCGTTATCTAGTCTCCACCCCGCCCCATGTCAACGCCAAGGCAGTTCCGTGTCAAAACGGCGATGGCCGCCTAAAAACAATGTATTAGGACCCACACAGGTCCATTCACGTCCCATATTAAAGCTGACATCACACAATCAGCCCAGCCATGCACAGCACACATATCTCTCAGGACAGAACTGCCCTAGGCGCATCGGCGCCCAGGGCAGCCTTGCTCTTAGGCGGCGTCCGCCATCTTCTCGTTCAGCAGCAGGCCATCCCGGCTAGCTGATACATGTACGGTGTCGCCGTCCCGAACCGACCCTTCCAGCAACAGCCCAGCCAGCGGGTTCTGCAGGCTACGCTGGATCACCCGCTTCAACGGCCGCGCTCCGTACACCGGGTCGTAGCCCTCGGACGCCAGCCACTCCATCGCCCGGTCGTCCAGCGCCAGCCCGATCTTGCGGTCGGCCAGCATCGCCCGCAGCCGGGCCAACTGGATGTCCACGATGGTCGCCATATCCGACCGTTGCAGCCGGCGGAACAGCACAATCTCGTCCAGCCGGTTCAGGAACTCCGGCCGGAAGTGGTCGCGCACCACCCGCATCACCTGTGCCTGCGCCAGCTCGGAAATCTCGCCGTCCGGCTGCGATGCCAGCACGTCGCTGCCCAGGTTGCTGGTCAGCACGATGATGGTGTTGCGGAAGTCCACCGTCCGCCCCTGCCCGTCCGTCAGCCGCCCGTCATCGAGCACCTGCAGCAGGATGTTGAAGACGTCCTCGTGCGCCTTCTCGACCTCGTCGAACAGCAGCACCTGATAAGGCCGCCGCCGCACTGCCTCCGTCAGCACCCCGCCCTCGTCATAGCCGACATAGCCCGGCGGAGCGCCGATCAGCCGGCTGACCGAATGCTTCTCCATGAACTCGCTCATGTCGATCCGGACCATGGCCCGGTCGTCATCGAACAGGAATTCTGCCAAAGCCTTGGTCAGTTCCGTCTTGCCGACACCAGTCGGCCCGAGGAACAGGAAGCTGCCGATCGGACGGTTCGGGTCCTGCAGGCCGGCCCGCGCCCGGCGGACAGCGTTGGCGACATGCCGCAGCGCATCCTCCTGGCCGACGACGCGCTTTCTCAGCGCATCCTCCATGCGCAGCAGCTTAGACCGCTCGCCTTCCAGCATCCGCTCCACCGGCACCCCGGTCCAGCGGGACACGACCGCGGCGATCTGGTCCTCGGTGACAGCCTCGTTGACCAGCGCACCCGCGGCCCCGCCGTCCTGGCCCGCGGCGATCTGCCGCTCCAGGTCCGGGACCGTGCCGTAGATCAGCTCGGACGCGCGCGCCAAGTCGCCCCGGCGCTGCGCGATCTCGACCTCGCCACGTGCCTGGTCCAGCCGCTCCTTGAGCTTCTGGGTGTCATTGAGCCGGTCCTTTTCCGCGCGCCAGGACGTTGTCATCTCGTCCGACCGCTCGCCCAGATCGGCAATCTCCTTCTCCAGCCGCTCCAGCCGCTCATGGCTGGCCGCGTCCGGCTCCTTGCGCAGCGCTTCCCGCTCGATGCGGAGCTGCATCAGGCGCCGGTCCAGCTCATCCAGCGCCTCGGGCTTGCTGTCCACCGCCATGCGCAGGCGGCTCGCCGCCTCGTCAATCAGGTCGATCGCTTTGTCCGGTAGGAAACGGTCCGTGATGTAGCGATTGCTCAGCGTCGCCGCAGCAACCAGCGCACCGTCGGTGATGCGGACGCCGTGATGCAGCTCATACTTGTCCTTGATCCCGCGCAGGATGCTGACCGTGTCCTCGACGGAAGGCTCGCCGACGAACACCGACTGGAAGCGCCGGGCCAGCGCCGCGTCCTTCTCGATATGCTTGCGATACTCGTCCAGGGTGGTCGCGCCGACGCAGTGCAGCGCGCCGCGGGCCAGCTCAGGCTTCAGCAGGTTGCTGGCGTCCATTGCCCCATCCGCCTTGCCGGCGCCGACCAGGGTGTGCATCTCGTCGATGAACAGGACGATCTCACCCTCGGCGGACTCGATCTCCTTCAGCACGGCCTTCAGCCGCTCCTCGAACTCGCCGCGGAACTTTGCACCGGCCACCAGTGCGCCGAGGTCTAACGCCATCACCCGCTTGTTGCGTAGGCTTTCCGGCACGTCGCCATTGACGATGCGCAGGGCCAGGCCCTCGACGATGGCGGTCTTACCGACGCCGGGTTCGCCGATCAGCACGGGGTTGTTCTTGGTGCGACGGGCCAGGATCTGGATAGTACGGCGAATTTCCTCGTCGCGGCCGATCACCGGGTCAAGCTTGCCGTCACGGGCAAGCTGCGTCACGTCGCGCGCATATTTCTTGAGCGCGTCGAAGCCGGCCTCAGCGTTAGGGCTTTCCACCTTGCGGCCCTTGCGCATGTCGGTGATGGCCTTGTCCAGCGCCTGCGCCGTCACCCCGGCGGTGCGCAGAGCACGGGCGGCCGGCGTGTCGCTGCCAGCAAGGGCAAGCAGCAGACGATCCTGCGCGACATACTCGTCACCGGCCTTGGTCGCGGCCTGCTGTGCGGCATCGAGCACGCGCACCAGTTCCGGCGCCACCTGCGGCTGGCCGGCGCCGCTGCCCTGCACCTTGGGAATGCGCGCGACCTCGGCATCCACGCCCTGCTTGGCAGCATCGGCGTTGCCGCCGGCAGCGCGGATCAGGCCGGAAGCCGCACCCTCGGGATCGTCCAGCAGTGCCTTGAGCAGGTGCTCCGGCGTGATCCGCTGGTTGAACTCGCGTATAGCTATGGTCTGCGCCGCTTGGAGGAAGCCGCGTGCGCGTTCAGTAAGTTTTTCAATGTCCATCAGTTGTCCCTTTCAATCAGGCGACAAGCCCGGCAATGTCCCTGGATCAGGCGGCAAAGTCAGACTTAACAGTTATTGAGGTGGTCATACCCACCGCCGGACTCAAGCGTATTGCGACCTGTCAAGCCCATAGAAGTGAAGTAGCAGCGTTGCATGGGGCGCTGAACTAACTATTGCCTTGTGGGACGCCAGACTGGCTGGTCAAAACCCGGCTGGACGACATGCAATAGTTAGATGAGCTTATGGCCGCATCGCATCCCGCCTTGGCGGCCGACCACCATGCTGCCAAAACCTGCGTTAGGCAGCTATCCCAGCCTGTTCGCCGCCAGTTCCTAAGTCGCCGACCTGCACATCCACAGACACATGTAGTTGGTCGAAGTCCCCGGCCTCACCAATGTAGGCGCCAGATACCGGCCTCGCCTGCTCTGCGGTTCTGGTCGCACACACTCGCACCAGGTTGCGCCCGGCAACCAGGCCATTGGTCGGGTCGAACTCCACCCAGCCGGCGTCGGGCAGGTAGGCCGCGCACCACGCATGACTAGCGCCGCCCCCCACCACCTGCGGCGTGCCCGCCCGCGCATCGTCATACAAGTAGCCGCTGACGAACCGCGCTGCGATCCCGAGGGATCGGCAAGCCTCCATCATCAGCAGGGCAAAGTCCCTGCAGGTGCCGCTGCGGGTGGCCAGTGTATGCAGCGGCGGATTGGTCCCCTCGGCGTCGCGAGCAGCGTAGATGAAACGTTCCCGGATCGAGCGGGTCATCGTGACCAGCATGTCCATGGTGCGAGTCGCGCCATACGGGTGCAAGAAGCTGCGCGCCCATCCCTCCACAACCCGATTGGGATCGGGATACTGCCGTTCCAGCAAGCGTGCGAGGTCCGGCGCCTCGTCCGTCGAGTAGCTGAATGGGTAGGTTTCCGCCGCCGGGTCAATCGGCAGGTCGCGGGCAGCCGGATAATGATCGAGGTCCAGCGTGGACACGATGCGGATAACCCGCGTCAGCGCCCGGTCCCAATCGAGGTAGCAAACCGAGTTGCCGAATACGTCATGCGCCCAACGCGTCCGCGCCGGCGGCGGAGTCACTGTCAGAGTCGCACTGCGAAGCCTGAGGTCATGGGAATCGCGCGGGCGCAGCATCAGCCGGTGTGTCGTCGGACGCACCGCCTGATGATAGGTATACTCTGTCGTATGGCTGATGCGGACGTGGGTCACAGAGCGCCTAATAAACTCCGAAGAGCTTCAGCAGAATGATGACGGAGATGGGCACGCCAAGCAGCCACAGTACGATGCTTTTCATGACAACTTCCGGAACAAGGGTGACGTTTTGGCCAACGTTCGCCATTCCGGCCCGGTTGCCCCCTACGCCGCTCGGTTACGCCGCATCCGTTGCACGAATGCGTCAGTCCGCCGCCGCAGATGGCCGATCCGTCCTACCCCGGCCAACCGGCGGTCCAGGAACCCTAAAGTGTCCTCGTCCTCGTCGCTGTAATCCTGCAGCCAATACAGCAGCGTCGCGCCGTACACCCCCGCGAGGATCGCGCGCTTGCTATACCAACTGAAATCCGCGCTGGTGTCCCCGGCCGCGAACCAGACGCTGTCCACCGTCCGCGCGGTGATCGCAACAGCCAGACCAGCATTGCCCGGCAAAGCCAGGATGGACAGCGCCCGGCGGACCGCCTCCTTGTGCTCCCGCTGCTGGCGGAAGCGCAGCGCGATCACCGCACGCACCCGCGCCGGCACTCGCATCCCCTGCAGGTCCAGCGCCACAGCGCCTTCCACCATCTGCCGGTCGCCCAGGTCCACATAGGCGTCGATCATGTCGGTGACCCCGCCGGGGAACAGCAGGTCCGCGTCTGGCCCGGCGGCAGCGTGCAGGGCTGGGATGGTCCAGCCGTCGAGGCCAACATTGGGCAGCAGCACCAGGATGGCGGCGTCACGCTCCGGGCTGCGCTCGGGGGGGTCGAACATCGCGTGTGCCCTCAGGTGTTCGGAGCCGCCGCGCGGGCCAGCTCCTCGGTGAAGCCGAAGTGGCGGAAGTCGTGCATCCGCATGGGATATAAGATGCCGTCAAGGTGATCGTTCTCATGCTGCACCACGCCGGCATGGAAGCCGCCTGCCTCCGCGCCGACCGGCTGCCCATCCGTATCAACGCCAGAATACCGTACCCGGGCATGGCGCGGCACGGCGGCACGCAACCCGGGAATAGACAGGCAGCCTTCCCATCGCATCACCATCTCGTCGCCCAGCAGCTCGACCTCCGGGTTGATGACAACGGTGTTGGGCACGGGGCCGCCCTCTTCCGGGCCGATGCGGGCCGCAGGCACCCGGAACACGAACAACCGCAGGGGTACATGGACCTGCGGCGCGGCAAGCCCGGCGCCCGATGCGTCCTCCATCGTCTCGATCATGTCGGCAACCAGGCGCCGTATCTCGGGCGAGGTAGGGTCCGTCACCGGCTCCGCACGCTGCAGCAGGACGGGGTGGCCCATGCGGGCGATTTTCAGGATGGCCATGCGCTCTCCGTTTAGGTGTGGCAAATGTGGGGCGGCGAAATCCTTTGGCGAGGCGGCACAACGGTGCTATGCCACCGCCTCCCCGGCCAGGCGCCGGTTGGAAGCCATTATGCATGGCCTTGGGACCTACCCCGGCCATGCCCTACCGCAACCAGAGGAGGCGACAGCCAAGTGCAGGTTCTCGTTCGTGACAACAATGTTGACCAAGCGCTAAAGGCGCTCAAGAAGAAGATGCAACGCGAAGGCGTGTTCCGGGAGATGAAGCTCCGCCGGCACTTCGAAAAGCCGTCCGAGCGCCGTGCGCGTGAGGCTGCGGAGGCCGTGCGCCGTGCCCGCAAGATGGAGCGCAAGCGTTTGGAGCGCGAAGGCTTCTAACCAGCCTCGCCTGACAAAGAATGCAGTGTGGCCCGGGGTGTCTGCCCCGTTGGCCGCGCTCGGCGTTTCGACTGTTGCTCCGGAATGGCCGATCACGGTTTCGACAACATCACTGGCTTGGTCTAGACACCCTGTTGGTAGGGTGAACTGTTGACAATGCCCAAATGTTCAGGCTGACTTCATGACTATCGTGCCGGACTACGGTCTGGACACACGCCCAAGAAGCGACGGCGGCATACACTTAATAGTGTGGGTCAGCATTGGCACCGTCGGTCCCAATAATTGCGCCTGGTAATTCGGCGCTCTAAGCCCGGCAACCAATCGCGCCCTCCAACAGCCATTGCCGTAGCTTGCAGCAGATGATGCCAATAGGTCGCTACGCGCTGCCAGCACTCTTGCGGGATCCCGGCCGGAGCCGGGCAAAGGCGTGCCGTGGGATGAACCGCTGACCGAACACCAAGCACACGCCGATCACGAATTGCTGCACTGCCGCACAATTGCCCTGATTGCCCTGTTGAACGGCTGACGCCACAGCAACAGGACGTTAGGCCCATGCGCATTGCCCAGATTGCCCCTCTGCACGAAGCTGTGCCACCCAAGCTTTATGGCGGCACCGAGCGTGTCGTGTCCTTCCTCACAGAGGAGCTGGTGGCCTTGGGCCATGATGTGACGCTGTTCGCCAGCGGCGACAGCGTGACGTCGGCAAAGCTGGAAGCGATCTGGCCCCGTGCCCTCCGCCTCGACCCGGCGATCCGTGATCCTATCGCCCCGCACATGCTGCTGATGGAGGCCGCACGCGCTAAGGCGGATGAGTTCGACGTGCTGCACTTCCACATGGACTATTGGTCATTCAGCTTGTTCGGGCGCCAGCGCACGCCGTTCGTCACCACCATGCACGGGCGCCTGGACCTTGCCGAGCTGCAGCCGGTGTTCAACACGTTCCCGCACGTCCCCATCGTCTCGATCTCCGACGCCCAGCGCCGTCCGCTGCCGCAGGCGAACTACGTCCGCACCGTCCTGCATGGCCTGCCGGCGAACCTGCTGACGCCGCAGCCCGGCCCTAAGGACTACCTGGCGTTCCTCGGCCGCATCGCGCCGGAGAAGGGTCCGGACCGCGCCATACGCATCGCCCGTGCCTGCGGCATCCCGTTGAAGATCGCCGCCAAGGTGGATAAGGCGGACCAGGTGTACTTCGACAGCGTCATTCGCCCGATGCTTTCGGGGGGCGGCGTGGAGATGATCGGCGAGATCAACGACGCGCAGAAGCCGGAATTCCTCGGCGGCGCCCGTGCCCTGCTGATGCCGATTGACTGGCCGGAGCCGTTCGGCCTGGTGATGATCGAGGCGATGGCCTGCGGCACCCCGGTAATCGCATTCAACCGAGGCTCGGTGCCGGAGATCGTCGAACACGGAGCGAGCGGCTTCATCGTCGAGGACGAGACCGGCGCCATGTCGGCCGTCAGCCGCCTAGGCGAGCTGTCCCGCGACACCGTCCGAGCACGCTTCGATGCCCGTTTCACCGCCAAGCGCATGGCGGAGGACTACCTGTCCATCTACCGCTCGCTCGCCGCGGAGAAGCGTGGGGTGCTGCGCGCCATACGCTGATCTGTGTGCTGCCCCGGCTGACTGCCGGGGCAGGTCCGGCCAAGGCGGGTTGCCGGGGCGCCGGCCCACCGTCACACTGCTTGGCCGTTGCCGTGCCGGAGGTGGCCGATGCCTAATACCTTGCGCTTGAAAGTTGACGGCCTGCATGACAAGAGCCGTGTCGCCGCCCTCAAACGATCACTAGGACTCGTCGCCGACGTGGAGAGCGTTGCCGTGGACGCGGCGCAGGGCGAGTTGATCGTGAACGGCGGTGCCGATGAGCACCTGGTACTGGTCCACCTGGCCAATGAGGGCTTTGAGGTTCACCCAGTCCACCAGGCGCCGCAGCACCCTAGCCGGTGACGCGGTCCATCCGTCGCTAGGCCGCCGCCTTCAATGACCAGGACGTGCGACCTCGTTAGGCAGTCTGCGTCGTCGCTGGCCAAAAGCTGCTTTAAGCTCGCAATGTCGTCGAGAGGGTTGCGCCGGCCAATGGCGAGATCTCGGCTGTATTCGCCTTGAGCTCGTCCGCCGAGCCGCACAACATCTCGGCGTGAGTGGATCGGCGCCTATCTCGCTGGACCCGCCGTCAGCGCCCGCGGCCGCCGATTGACAACCTGCCACATGGCGCTGACGTTCCGCCACCCAGCTCCGAGGCACCCATGACCATCCCCACTGAGATGCGCCACATCGCCTATGTTCCCGGCGGACCGGAGCGAATGACGATGGCCACCGATCCCGTTCCCCAGCCCGGCCCCGGCGAGGTGCTGATCCGCGTGCAGGCCGCCGGAGTGAACCGCCCAGACGTGCAGCAGCGCAAGGGCGCCTACCCGCCGCCGCCCGGCGCGAGCCCGTTGCTGGGCTTGGAGGTTGCGGGGGAGGTCGTCGCCGTGAATGGGACCAGCGCCTATGTCGTCGGCGACCGCGTCTGCGCCCTGGCCAACGGCGGCGGCTATGCCGAGTATTGCACGGCGCCGGCCAGCCAGTGCCTGCCCTGGCCGGCCGGCTACGACGCCATACGCGCCGGGGCGGTGCCGGAAACCTATTTTACCGTTTGGGCCAACCTGTTCGACATCGGTCGCCTGCAGCCCGGCGAACGGATGCTGGTGCATGGCGGCACCAGCGGCATCGGCGTCACCGCCATCCAGTTGGCACATGAGTTCGGCAGCACGGTCTATGCAACCGCAGGCAACGCTGAGAAGTGCGAGGCCATCCTGCGCCTGGGCGCCGACGCCGCGATCAACTACCGCGACGAGGACTTTGCCGCCCGGGTCAAGGAACTGACAGGCGGCACCGGGGTGAACGTGGTGCTGGACATGGTTGGCGCCTCCTACATCGCCCGCAACCTCCGCTGTTTGGCCATGGATGGCCGCCTGGTGCTGATCGCCTTCCTGGGCGGCGCCAAGGTGGAGAACCTAGACCTGACCACCATCATGACCCGGCGCCTGACCGTCACCGGCAGCACCATGCGCCCCCGCACCGCGGCGCAGAAGGCAGCCATCGCCGACGAACTGCGGGCAAAGGTTTGGCCGGTGCTGGATGCCGGACGTTGCGGCCCGCTGGTGCACGAGGTATTCCCGCTGGAGCGAGCGGCGGACGCGCACCGGCTGATGGAGAGCAGCACGCACGTCGGCAAGATCATGCTAAAGGTCGCGGATTAGCTCGCGGCCAAGAGGGCGTTGCCGATGAACGTGACGTTGCGCCCACGGCTAACCAAGGAGGAGTTCCTGGCGTGGGAGGAACGCCAGGAGCTGCGCTACGAGTTCGACGGACTTAAAGTCACGGCGATGGTTGGCGCGACGCAGGCACATGCGCTGATCGTGGCAACCATCGTAATCGCGTTGGGCGTCCGCCTGCGCGGTGGGTCTTGCCGGGTGTTCGGCAGCGGTATGAAGATCGAAGTGGCCCGCAGCCTCCGTTATCCCGATGCCACCGTGACGTGCAGGCCGGCGCAGCCACGCGAACGGCTGCTGACCGACCCCCTAATTGTGTTCGAGGTCGAGTCCGACAGCACCGCCCTGCCCGACCAGACTGTCAAGAACCCCGAGTACGAAGCCACCCCGTCCGTCATGCGCTACGCCATGCTGTCGCAGGGCAGCATCGCAGCGACGGTATTTGTACGAGTGGACGGCGTTTGGGCGGGGTCGCTGGTGACGGACCCGGCCAAGGTTCTGGCCATGCCGGAGATTGGGGCGGAGGTGCCGCTGAGCGAGTTCTACGCGGGCGTAACGCTACCGGCACCGGACATAGCCCGGCGCAGTCGCTACCGCCGGCGGTGAGGGGTCAGGCCGCCTTCATCATCCCAATACTCTCAAACTTCCGACGCCGCCGCTGCATCAGCGTCCATGTCAGCCGTGCTCCGACCGCTGATAGGCGCCCACGCGGCGGCAAGCCGACCGACTTCAGGATCATGCCCATCGCCCGCTCAATGTGGCGGAACCGGTAGAAGCTGATGGCGCGGCCCATGTAGGCGGCGATGCACCGTTCATGCTCATAAGCAAGCCCGACGGGTTCGTTGCCGCAGTGGTAGGCGAAGGCGAGTTCGTCGTCCTCGGTCTCGGTGATCCGCCCGGCGGCGATCCGCAGGCGGTTCAGGACGCCCAAGTGCTCCCGGGCCAGGTAACGGCGCATGTGATCGTAGAACAGCTTGAAGTGCCGATATTCGTCCGCCGCGATCAGCTTGCAGACCTGCTGCAGCACGGGTTCTCCAGTAGCCTCGGCGAGCGCCGTATAGTAGCTGCTGGTCCCCGTCTCCACCATGCAGCGCGCGATCAGTTCCCCGGTCCGCGACCCACGCACGGAGGCGTCGGCGTCCAAAGGCAGCTTGTAGCCGTCGCGATAACGCTGGAACGCCGCCTCGAAGTTCCAGCCAGGGTCCGCCAGCATCGCCCAGCGGCCCAGCGCATCGCCGTGCTGCACCTCCTCAATGGCCCAGTTGTCGCTGGCCCGGCGGAAATCGGGATCGTCCACGAACACCCGGCCAAGATAGACCGCGTAATCCACGCCGTTCCGCTCAACCATCGCGGCGGCTTTCACCAGCGGTATGATGCTGGGGTCGACCTGCGCCGGGTCGAACCGATCCCAGGCCACATCTTCCAAACGCCAATGCTTCATCAGAGCCGCTTCATAGGGACAGACGACCGATCCTGTTGTGCCGTAAGCATAATCCGGCACATCCTCCGCGCGAACCGGCTTAAAGCGTCTGTGAACGCCTGTGTTGCGGTTTGGTGACAGCGAGACAGGCGCTTATGCCTATCTCCATCGGCTTCAACCTATCCACATGCTTTGCCGTCACGAGCAATTGGCGGCGTGGGAACTGCCGGGCCGAAAGGATGATGTTTGCCGACCCGAACGCGTCGGATTGCCGCGCCCTTCACGATCGAAGAGGAAGCAAACACTGGCAGCGACCGGTATTGCATCAGTGGCCGCTCGGCTTCGCCCTGTCATTATGAAAAGGACGGCGATCCGGTGCCGAGTGCTGCCTGCAGCACCTGACGGGTAAAGCTGCGGGCACCCCGCAATGAGTGTTCCCGACTGATGCGGCTATAAGCCGGGCCGTTAGGGCGCCCCGGCAGCCGCCAGCATCGCCCGCGCCGACTGCACCTTGGCCGCTGCCAAGTCATACGCCGTCACATCGGTCCCAGCCGCAGTCACCTCGGCCTGTGCCGCCTGAAGCCGTGTCTCGGCCTGCGCCCGCGACACCTCTGCCACGGGGATGGCCTCGTCGGCCAGCACAGTGCACCGCTCCGGCGTGACCTCGGCGAAACCGCCGCTCACGTAAAGCTGGCTGGTCGGCCGTCCACCCTCATGGATGGTGATCGTGCCACCCTGCAGCAACACGATCATCGGACTATGGCCCGGCAACACGCCCATCTCACCCTCGGCCGCCGGGATGACGGCCATATCTACCGGCTGCGACAGCAGCAGCCGGTCGGGGCTGACGATCTCCAGCAGCGTCGGCATCAGGCGGCGACCTTCATGCCCTCGGCCTTCTTCACGGCGTCGTCGATCGTGCCGACCATGTAGAACGCCGCCTCGGGTAGGTGGTCATACTTGCCGTCCACGATGTCCTTGAACGACCGCACGGTGTCGGCGACCGACACGAAGATGCCGGGGCTGCCGGTGAACACCTCGGCGACGTGGAACGGCTGGGACAGGAACCGCTCGATGCGGCGGGCACGGCCCACCACCAGCTTGTCGTCCTCGCTCAGCTCGTCCATGCCGAGGATGGCGATGATGTCTTGCAGGCTCTTGTAGGTCTGCAGCACGCGCTGCACCTCGCGCGCCACCAGGTAGTGCTCCTCGCCGACGATCCGCGGGTCGAGCGAGCGGCTGGTGGAGTCCAGCGGGTCCACGGCCGGGTAGATGCCCTTCTCGGAGATCGCCCGGTTCAGCACCGTCGTCGCGTCCAAGTGGGCGAAGCTGGTGGCCGGCGCCGGGTCGGTCAGGTCGTCGGCGGGGACGTAGATCGCCTGAACCGAGGTGATGGACCCCTTCTTCGTGCTGGTGATCCGCTCCTGCAGCGCGCCCATGTCGGTGGCCAGCGTCGGCTGATAGCCCACCGCGGACGGGATGCGGCCCAGCAGCGCCGACACTTCGGCGCCCGCCTGGGTGAAGCGGAAGATGTTGTCCACAAAGAACAGCACGTCCTGGCCTTCCTCGTCGCGGAAGTACTCTGCCAATGAAAGGCCCGACAACGCCACCCGCGCACGGGCGCCCGGCGGCTCGTTCATCTGGCCATAGACCAGCGCCACCTTGCTGCCCTCGGTCGTGTTGTCGCCGAGCTTGATGACGCCGGCGTCAATCATCTCGTGATACAGGTCGTTGCCCTCGCGGGTGCGCTCGCCGACGCCCGCGAACACCGACACGCCGCCATGCGCCTTGGCGATGTTGTTGATCAGCTCCTGGATCAGCACGGTCTTGCCAACGCCGGCACCGCCGAACAGCCCGACCTTGCCGCCCTTGAGGTAGGGCGCCAGCAGGTCCACCACCTTGATGCCCGTCACCAGGATCTCGGTGCTGCTGCTCTGCTCCTCGAAGGACGGCGCGGCGCGGTGGATCGGGTAGCGCATCTTCTCGCCCACCGGGCCGCGCTCGTCGATCGGCTCACCAATGACGTTCAGGATGCGGCCCAGCGTCTCGGGACCTACGGGCACGCTGATCGGCGCGCCGGTGTCTGTGACCTCGCTGCCGCGCACCATGCCCTCGGTGGCGTCCATCGCGATACAGCGGACGGTCTTCTCGCCCAGCTCCTGCGCCACTTCCAGCACCAGGTTGGCGTCGCCGTTCTTGGCGATCAGCGCGTTCTGGATATACGGCAGCTCACCCTCGAACTGCACGTCCACGACGGCGCCCAGCACCTGGGTAACGCGGCCAACCTTGTTGCTTACTGCCATAATACGGGATTTCCCTGGTTAGACCGCTTCGGCGCCGGAGATGATCTCGATCAGCTCCCGCGTGATGTTCGCCTGGCGCGTGCGGTTGTAGTTGAGCGTCAGCCGGTTGATCATCTCACCGGCGTTGCGCGTGGCGTTGTCCATCGCCGACATGCGGGCGCCCTGCTCGCCGGCGGCGCTCTCGATCAGCGCACGGAATAGCTGGATCGCCATGTTGCGCGGCAGCAGAGCGGCGAGGATGGTCTCCTCATCCGGCTCGAACTCGTACTGCGCCTGCGGACCCGTGGTCTCCGGCGCCACCTCGGCTTCCGGGATCGCCAGCGGGATCAACTGCATCTCGGTCGGCACCTGGCTGATGACCGACTGGAAGCGGTTATAGACGATAGTGCAGACGTCGAACTCGCCCGCAGCCAGCATCGCCGTGACCCGGGCCGCAACCTCGTTCACGTCCGAGAACTCAACCCGTTTCTTGCCGGCGAAGCTGAACTCGCCGACCAGGCGGCTGGCATACTCACGCCGAAGATAATCGCGTCCCTTGCGGCCAACGGTGAGGACGCGGACGGTCTTGCCCTGCCCTTCCAGCCGCAGGATCGCGTTGCGCGCGGCACGACCGACGTTGGTGTTGAAGGCACCCGCCAAGCCGCGGTCCGCCGTCACCACCACCAGCAGATGGACCTGGTCCTTCCCAGTCCCCACCAGCATCGGCGGAGCCGTCGGCGACCCGGCGGCACTGCGCGCCAGCGTCGCCAGCATGCGCTGCATCCGCTCGGCATAGGGTCGGGCCGCCTCGGCCTGGGATTGGGCGCGCTTCAGCTTGCTCGCCGCGACCATCTTCATGGCCGAAGTGATTTTGCGCGTGGACTTCACGCTGTTGATCCGCGCCCGCAGCGCCTTGAGGCTCGCCATGCTACGCTCCCCGGGTTAGGCGAACGACTTGGCGAAGCTGTCCATAAAGGACACGAGGGTCTTCTCCACGTCGCCCTTCATTTCCTTGGTCTCGCGGATGCTGTTCAGCACGCCGGGCTCGCGCACTTTCAGCTCGGAGATCAGCCGGCTCTCGAACTCGCCGACCTTGCCGACCGGGATGTTGTCCAGGTAGCCCTTGGTCCCCGCATAGATGCTGATGACCTGCTCCTCCACCGGCATCGGGTGGAACTGCGGCTGCTTGAGCAGCTCCGTCAGCCGGGCACCGCGCGACAGCAGGCGCTGGGTGGAAGCATCGAGGTCGGAGGCGAACTGCGCGAAGGCCGCCATCTCGCGATACTGCGCCAGCTCCAGCTTGATGGACCCGGCGACCTTCTTCATCGCCTTGATCTGCGCCGACGAACCGACGCGCGACACCGACAGGCCGACGTTCACCGCCGGGCGGATACCGCGGAAGAACAGCTCGGTTTCCAGGAAGATCTGGCCGTCGGTGATGCTGATGACGTTGGTCGGAATGTAGGCGGACACGTCACCCGCCTGCGTCTCGATCACCGGCAGCGCCGTCAGCGATCCGCTGCCGAACGCATCCGACATCTTCGCCGCACGCTCCAGCAAGCGGCTGTGCAGGTAGAACACGTCGCCAGGATAAGCCTCACGGCCCGGCGGACGGCGCAGCAGCAGGGACATCTGGCGATAGGCGACCGCCTGCTTCGACAGGTCGTCGTAGCAGATCATGGCGTGCATGCCGTTGTCGCGGAAGAACTCGCCCATGGTGCAGCCGGTGTAGGGCGCCAGGAACTGCATTGGCGCCGGGTCGGACGCGGTGGCGGCGACGACGATGGTGTATTCCATCGCCCCGTTCTCTTCCAACGTGCGGACGATCTGCGCCACCGTCGAGCGCTTCTGACCGATGGCGACGTAGATGCAGTAGAGCTTCGCCTTCTCATCCGTGCCGCCAAAGGCGCCGCGCTGGTTGATGATGGCGTCGATGGCGACGGCGGTCTTGCCGGTCTGCCGGTCGCCAATGATCAGCTCGCGCTGGCCGCGGCCGACCGGGATCAGCGCGTCGATTGCCTTGAGGCCCGTCTGCATCGGCTCGTGCACCGACTGCCGCGGGATAATGCCCGGCGCCTTCACCTCGACCCGGCTGCGCTTCACGTCCACCAGCGGCCCCTTGCCGTCGATGGGGTTGCCCAGCCCGTCCACCACGCGGCCCAGCAGGCCCTTGCCCACCGGCACGTCCACGATGTCCCGAGTGCGGGTGACGGTGTCGCCCTCGCGGATGCGGGTGTCGTCGCCGAACACCACGATCCCCACGTTGTCCGTCTCGAGGTTCAGGGCCATGCCCTTGATCCCGGCGCCAGGGAACTCGACCAACTCGCCGGCCATCACGTTCTGCAGGCCGAACACGCGGGCGATGCCGTCACCGACCGACAGCACCTGGCCGGTCTCGGCGACGTTCTGCTCGGTATCGAAGGCAGCGATCTGCTTCTTGAGGATGTCCGAGATTTCGGCGGGACGGATTTCCATCAGGCGGCACCCTTCATGGCATACTGCAAGCGCTGCAGTCGGGATTTCAAGCTCGTATCGTAGAGGCGGGCGCCGATGCGGACCACCAGGCCCCCCAGCAGGCTGGGATCAACGCTGTCCTGGATATTGACCGACCCATATCCGGCCTCGATCAGCCGGGCGCGCAACTGCTCGCGCTGCACGTCGGTCAGCGGATGGGCGCTCGCGACGGTCGCCACCACCACGCCACGCTTCTGCGCGACGAGCGCGGCAAATCCCGCGACGATGGAGCGCAGCGCGCCCAGGCGGCGGTTGTTGGCGATGACGCCAACGAAGTCCTGCACCAGCTTGCCGAAGCCCTCTTGCTGCAGGACGGCGCTGGCTGCGGTGCGGGCCTGGGTCACGTCGATCAGGGGACTGTCCAGCAGGCGCCGGAACTCAGGCGATTGGTCTATCAGCTTGGCCAGGGAGTCCATCTCGGACACCGTCTGGTCCAATGCGCCGGTTTCGTCGGCCTGCGCATACAACGCGTTGGCATAGCGTTCGGCGAGCTGCCCGCCGGATTGGTTCGTGGAGCCAGAGGCCACAGGGGACATTTCCAAGTTGTTGGGCGGCTCATTCGCCGGATGCGGGCGTCTAGCATGGGGTCGGGGGTGCTGCAACATGATGCAGGCATATCAAGGCATATGGAGCCACCCGCATGAGGCAGTCCGACGCCGCCGCCAGCTTTCCAATTTCCGCCGGCATCCTGTTCGGCCTGGGGCTGGGCGGCTTCTTCGACGGCATCGTGCTGCACCAGGTCCTGCAATGGCACCACATGCTGAGCACCTGGTATCCCCCGACCACGCTTGAGGCCCTGCGGCTTAATACCCTGTGGGACGGCATCTTCCACAGCACGACCTATGTGTTCGTCGTACTGGGACTGTTCATCCTATGGCGTGCGGCGCACCGGCGACACCTGGAATGGTCCGGCAAGCTGTTGGCGGGCACGCTGCTGATCGGCTTCGGCCTGTTCAACGTCGTCGAGGGCCTGGTGGATCATCAAATTCTGGGAGTCCACCACGTCAACGAACTGGTGCCAGCCGGGGAGCGGCCGTTCTGGGACTACGGCTTCCTGGCCTGGGGCGCCGTCATGCTGGCTGTTGGCTGGGTGCTGCTGCAGGCTGGCCGGCGGACTGGGGCTGCATCGTGACGCGCGCCCGGCTGCGTGCCGCGCTGCCCTGGGCCGGGCTGGTCGTCGGCCTCCTGCTGGCCACGGAGCCGGTATGGCGGCTGGCACTGCTGGGCCTCGACCCGACGCTCGATGATCTGCTGCGGCTGCGCTGCTTTGGACCATCATAGTCATCGCAAGCGGTCCCACGAGCGCGTAGGCGGGCGAAGGCTAACCCTGCCCAGGACCGCCCAGGGCAGGCAGCCGCCCCGCGCCTTTGCCGGTCTATAGAATGCTGGGTCCTTGGTCACCCGGAGATAACAAGACTCCTCCGCACCCAACCTGCGTCCCGGACCGCTCCCTCGTGTACAATCCTGTGCTATATCGTAGCAAACCGTGCCGCCCCTCCCCACGTTCCGGATCAGCATGCCCGACGCAGTCACCTATGATCCCCCGATACCGGAGGCCACGACACGGGAATGCCCGGAATGTGGGCTGTTCCAGTCCGTTCCGCTCCTCCGCCCCGGCCTGGTCGCCACCTGTGGCCGCTGCGGCGCCCTGCTGCGCCGCCGGCAGCGGGACAGCCTGGGCGTCACGCTGGCGCTGAACGTCACCGGGTTGGTGCTGTTCGCCGTCGTCATGGCCTATCCCTTCATGGGCCTCCAGTTGCTGGGCCAAACCCGGCACGCCGCGCTGGAGGACCTGCCGGTCGCATTCGAGACGCAGGGCATGTGGGAGTTGGCGGTGGTCGTGCTCAGCACCACCATCATCGCGCCGCTGCTCAAGCTATTGCTAACCGTCGGCGTGATCGTCGGTTTGCGGACCGGCATCGCACCGTCCACTCTCGCCACCATGGCCCGGGTACGCCACCACCTGACGCCCTGGGCAATGGTGGAGGTGTTCCTGATCGGCGTGATGGTCGCCTACAGCCGCCTTGCCGCGACCGCGACGGTTCTTGTTGGCCCTGCGTTGTATGCTCTGGGCGGGTTGATGCTGGTCATGGTCGCCGCCGACGCTTGGCTGGATGAGCACGCGCTGTGGGAGGCTATCATAAGTGCACGCCGCACTCCGGCGCCGATGGGCTCCGGCCCGCTGATCGGCTGCGACATCTGCGGCCGGGTCAGCCGCGCCCCGCCCGGCGCGCCCTGCCGCCGCTGTAACTCCGAGTTGGAAGTACGTAAGCCCAACAGCCTGGTGCGGTCCTGGGCGTTCCTCCTGGCGGCCGCGGTGCTGTATATTCCGGCGAACCTTTTCCCGATCCTGACCTTGATCCGCTTCGGCAGCGGCCACCCTAGCACCATCCTAGGCGGGGTGCAGGAGTTGATCGAATACCGCATGTGGCCCCTGGCCCTGCTGGTGTTCACCGCATCCATCATGGTTCCCGTGCTCAAGCTGGTCGGCATCGCGACACTCCTGCTATCCACCCAAAGGCGTGCGGAATGGCGCTTGCGGGACCGGACCCGGGTATATCGCATCGTGGACGTAATTGGCCGGTGGTCCATGATTGACGTATTCATGCTGTCGGTGCTGGTGGGCTTGGTGCGCATGCAGCTGCTGGCGTCGGTGACGCCTGGAGTGGGAGCCATCTGCTTCGCCGGCGTCGTGATCCTGACCATGCTGGCATCGTTCAGCTTCGACCCACGCCTGATGTGGGACGCTGCTGGCCAGACTGCATGCGTCAAGGCGGAGGCCGAGGCATGAACGACACGCCGCCCCCCAACACCTCTTCGAACTCTGGGCCGCCCGGAGGGGATACACAGACGAAGGTCAGCCGGACGCCGGTTTACGAACAGCCAGCCCAAGGTGCCACCGTCCGGCGCAGCAAGATCTCCCCAGTCTGGATCATCCCGCTGATTGCACTCGCCATCGCTGCCTGGCTTGGCTACCGCACGGTTAAGGAGGAGGGCCCGATTATCGAGCTGACCTTCCGCACCGCTGACGGGATGACTGCCGGACAGACGCAGGTACGGCACAAGGCGGTTGCACTCGGCCAAGTGGAGAACATCCGTCTCAGCGACGACTTGCAGCGCGTCGTCGTGCGCGTCCGGATGCAGCGCGCCGCCCTGCCCTACCTGACTGACGGCACGCGGTTCTGGGTGGTCCGTCCCCGCATCAGCAGCGGCAGCCTGGCCGGGATCGAAACTCTGGTGTCCGGCGGCTACATCGAGATGGACCCGTCGCCCAACCGGAATGGCGAACAAAAGCTGGAATATACCGGGCTGGAGCAGCCGCCCGGCGTCCGCAACGGGGAGCCGGGCCACACTTATACCCTCAGGGCACGGCGGGTCGGGTCGCTGACTGCCGGAGCGCCGGTGTTCTGGCGCGACATCACGGTGGGAGAGGTACTGGGGACCGATATCGGCGATGGCACCGGGCCGGTGAAGGTCAGCATCTTCGTCCGCGCGCCCTATGATAATTTCGTCCGCGACAAGTCGCACTTTTGGAACGCTTCGGGGCTGTCGGTGCAGGTTGGCGCCACCGGACTACATGTGGAGATCGCCAGCCTGCAGGCGCTGCTGTCCGGCGGCGTCGCCTTTGATACGCCGCAGCCCGGAATGACGTCGGCGGCGGCGCCGGCCGAGACCGAGTTCCCGCTGTACAGCAACTACGACGAAGCGCAGGCGGCCGGCTTCACCACGACGCAGGCCTTCGTGACCTACTTCGAGAACTCGGTCCGCGGCTTGGCGAAAGGCTCGTCCGTCGAGTTCTACGGCATCCAGGTCGGCACCGTGACGGACGTAACGCTGCAAGTTGACGATGCCACCGGCAACGTCCGTGTCCGGGTCGGGCTGGACGTGCAGCCAGAGCGGGTGCTGGGCGAAGGCAAAGCGGCCAAGGAGGACCCTGTGACCACCGCCCGCCGGATGGTTCAGCGCGGGATGCGGGCGCAGCTGCAGACGGCCAACTACCTGACGGGACAGCAGGTGCTGGCGCTTAGCTTTCCGCCGAATGCGCCGCCGATGGAACTGCAGCAGGTCGGCAAAGACCTGGTGATTCCCAGCGAGGGCGGCGGGCTGGACAACATCGTGCAGGCGCTCAGTGATATGGCGGGCAAGCTGGACCGGCTGCCGCTGGACCAGATTGGCCAGAACCTGAATGACACGCTGCGCTCGGCATCCGGCACCATGACCAGCTTGGATACCCTGGTGAAGCGGGCTGACACCGGCATATCGCCACTGTTCAAGTCGCTGCCGGGCATCACGGCGGCCTTGCAGGAGACGGTTGCAAGGGCGGGGCGGACCTTTGGCTCGCTCGACAATAGCTATGGCACCAACTCGCAGTTCCAGCGTGAGCTGGAACGGGCGATGACCCAGGTGGGTGACACCGCGAGGTCGATACGTCTGCTGGCGGACTTCCTGGACCGGCACCCAGAGGCGTTGGTGCGCGGGCGGGCAGGCGTCGGAGACAAATGAAAGCAGGACTGATGAAGCGGCGGACCTTGTTGGCCCACGTGGTTCCGGTTGGCCTCGTCCTGACGGGCTGCAGTTCGCCAGAGCCGGCGTACTTCACCCTGGCGGCAGTTCCCGGCACGCCGGGGCCGGGCGGACCAAAGCTGGTGGAGCTGCAGCGGCCAGGCCTTGCCGGCTACCTCGATCGGCCCGGCATCGTCCGCGCCAACGGCGCCGTCCAGTTGAGTGTCGCCACGAACGAACGATGGGGGGAGCCGCTGGGCGACCTGATCGGCCGCATCCTGGCCGAAGACCTCAACCAGCGCCTGCCCGGTAGCAGCGTCTTCACCACGGCGGGCAGCATCAGCGCGGAGCCGGATGGGCGGATCGAGCTGGATATGCAGCGCTTCGATGCCGACGCTTCGGGCACCGTAGTGCTGCTGGCGCAGGTTGCGGTGTCCCGTGGGCGCCGGGCCAGTGCCTCGACGCGGACGGTGCGGCTCACGCAGCGCCCAGCCGGCCCATCGACGCGTGACCTGGTGGCCGCCATGAGCACGGTGCTCGGTAGCTTGGCCGACACGCTGGCAGGAATGCTGCGTGGAATGCCAGCCTCCTCTTCCTCCGGAAAAGGGTCGGGGTGAGGGAGAGGGCAAGCACAATGGTTGGCCGGTTGGAGGACTAGGCTCTTGTAGTGCAGACGGCGCCCCCGTGTTGCAGCTAGCTCCCGTCACCCTGCCGTCAAATCACGTCACGGTTTGACTCCGGAGGGGGGTGAAGACTGCAGCGGCGATGGTGCGCCCGGGATTTGATCCTCCCTGGCGAGTGCTATCGGCTGCTGGTACAGCGTAGGTAAACTCGCTGGGAGAAACAATGCCATGACGGATCGACCGCCTTTCCGCGCCGACATGGTCGGCAGCCTGCTGCGGACCGAGCCGCTGAAGCAGGCCCGGGAGCAGCGGGCGCAGGGCGAGATCACCGCCGACACCCTGCGCGCGGTCGAGGATGCGGAGATCGTGGCCCTGATCCGCAAGCAGGAGGAAGCGGGCTTGCACGCGGTGACGGACGGCGAGTTCCGCCGGGCTTATTGGCACTTCGACTTCCTGGAGCACCTGGACGGCGTCACTTCCGTCAACCTCGACAGCGGCATGAACTTCAAGGGCGGTGTCGGCATCAACAAGGCGCTGCGCATTACGGGCAAGGTGGGGTTCTCCGGCCACCCGATGATCGAGCACTTCCGGTTTCTCGCCGCCAACACCAGCCGCGTGGCGAAGATGACGATCCCAGGCCCGTCCATGCTGCACTACCGCGGCGGCCGCAAGATGATGAACCCCGGCATCTATAAGGATATGGACACCTTCTATGCCGACGTCGGCGCGGCCTACAATAAGGCCGTGCACGCCTTCTACGACGCCGGCTGCCGCTACCTGCAACTGGATGACATCTCGTTTGCCTACCTGTGCGACCCCGAGCAGCGCGAGATGCTGCGCGCCCGCGGCGACGATCCCGAAGCGCAGCCCGGCATCTACGCCGCAATGGTGCGTGAGGCATTGCGCGACAAGCCTGCGGACCTGACCGTCACGATGCACCTATGCCGGGGCAACTTCCGCTCCACCTTCATCGCGTCAGGCGGCTACGAGCCGGTGGCGGAACTGTTGTTCAACGGGATGCCTGTGGACGGCTACTTCATGGAATGGGATACCGACCGTGCCGGCGGGTTCGAGCCGCTGCGGTTCCTGCCGCCGGGCAAACGCGCCGTGCTGGGTCTCGTGACCAGCAAGACTGGCGCCTTGGAGCAGCCCGGCGACGTCAAGCGCCGGATTGAGGAAGCGGCACGGTTCGCTCCCCTGGAGCAGTTATGCCTGTCACCGCAATGCGGCTTCGCCTCCACCCAAGAAGGCAACACGCTGGCGGACGGGGAGCAGTGGGCGAAGCTGCGGATGATCGTGAAGGTCGCCGCGGAGGTTTGGGGCGAGGCCTAGAGGGGCAAGGCCCAGCGCCGCCCGTAGCGCTCCCTAGAGCATCATCGGACCGGGCGGATGCACATTCCAGCAAGGATGCTTGTAAAACAATGGTTAGTATGGGTTTGGTGTTTCTATCGGCACCAAACCTGCACTAACGGTCCCAGCCGGTATGCCGCGCCTGGATTAATTTGGGATAAACCGTCTTAACGAAAGACTGCGGCATCGGGCCGTTATGCTGCGGACCGGGCCAAGGCACGAAGAGTCTGCCGGACGCGTAAAGCAGGCCTACGCGGCCATAATACCGAACGCCCTTCGATCCGACCGTTTCCGTTATTGCGAGGAGCGCAGCGACGCGGCAATCCCTGGCGGCAAGGAGAATGCGGGCGGCCTTGGGTTGCCGCGCCGCAAGCGGCTCGCAATGACGGCACAGCAACGTAAAGGTCAGTGCGAAGAGCCCTTGGCATGAGCACGAAAAAGCAAAGGAGGCTGGTCGGCCCGCGTAAGTTTCCCCGTTACGCAGGCCCGCAAGGTTCCGGTCCGACGCATCGCGGGCCACGTCGCGGAAAACGCCGGTTCTTCGACCGGCTCGGACGAGGGAAATAGTAAAGAGCTGATGGCCATTCGTTAACTCAGCAAGTTGGAATTAACAAAGGGAAAAGCCAATGTTTGGATCATATGAAAGTCAAACAATCTACCAACAAATGTATACTAGCCGACCCTTGGTTTTCAGCGCATACGGCCACCGCGGGTTACATCGTGAACTGCAATGAGTTCCGCCGGGCATCAGACGGCCTAACACGATTTACGAGAGTAGAAAACAAGCATGGCGACCACGGGCACAACCGGAAGTCAAACGCATCGTATCTCGGCGGTGTTGGCCGAGGACGCTTGGCAAGGGGATGCAGACGCCATCATCCGGGTGGATGGGGCTATCGCGTTTCAGGGTCAGATCGTAGCGCAGGACAGCTTAGGTTGGTCGCAGACCATAGATCTCGGCGAGTATGACTCCTCGACAAGCCACGCGGTTACGGTCGAGTTCGACAACCCCGCATCCGGCGGCACCGCGGACACCACCCGCACGCTCCAGGTGCAGAATATCCTGGTGGACGGCGCATCAACAGGGCAGTCGGCGTCGCTGACCAGCAACGACGCCGCGAGCTTCCAAGTTGCCGCCGCGCTGCCGCCCGGCACCGTGGCGCCGGTCGAGTTGGGGACCGGCAGCCAAACGATCCACATTCAGGCCAGCGAGGATGCTTGGCAGGGCGATGCCCAGATGGTCGTCACGGTGGACGGCGCCCAGGTGGGATCGCCGATCTCGGTCACGGCGCTGCATTCCCAAGGTGCGGTTCAGGACATCCTGATCCATGGCGACTGGGGCCCAGGCCAGCACAACGTCACGGCTGCCTTCGTGAACGACGCATGGGGCGGCACTGCCGACACCGACCGTAACCTGTATGTCCAGGACATCGCCTTGGACGGAGCGGACCTTGGCGGCGGCGCGTCCCTCTACAGCAACGGCCAGACGGCCGTGCTCGGCAGCTTCGCGGCCCAAGCGGCAAACACGCCGGCGCCGACGGCCTCGCCGACAGACCTCTTGGTGCTGAACCTGTCAGAGGACGCTTTCCAGGGCGATGCACAGTTCACCGTCAGCGTGGACGGCCAGCAGCTTGGCGCGGCGCAGTCCGTGACGGCCTTGCACGGAGGAGGCGGGTCGCAGGCGTTCAGCTTTGCGGCCAGCATGGCGGCCGGCCCGCACCAGGTTTCGGTCACCTTCCTGAACGACCTGTATGAGCCAGGCATCGGCGACCGCAACCTGTATGTGGACGCCATTACCGTGAACGGGGCGGCCATGCCGGGCGTGGCTACCACCATGTGGAGCAGCGGGCAGGTCAACATCGGCATTGACGTGCCCAGCAACGCGACTGTGTCAGCGCCCTCGCCTACAGCCACCCCGGTGCCTACCCCGGTTCCGGCGCCGGTGACGGACCCCACACCTATTCCAGTCTCTACCCCGGCCGCTCCAACACCGGTCGCCACCCCCGTGCCGGTGACCGGGACGGACCCGACGCCTATTCCGGTCTCCGTCCCGGTGGCGCCGACACCGGTTGCTACCCCCGTGCCAACGCCTGCCCCGACGATGCCTACCGCCGGCGCGGTGGGACCAACCGGCCTGCTGGACCAGGTGGCGACGCCGTCCATCGCTCCCGGGACCCGCGTCCTCACGGTCGGCGCTGACAAGCAGTTCCAAACGGTCGCCGCGGCGCTGGCGGCCTCGCGGGACGGCGACGCCATCTTCGTTGACGCCGGCACCTACACCAACGACTTCGCCAGCGTCACCACCAAGGTCTCCCTGTATGCCGTGGGCGGCCGCGTCACCATGCTGGCGACGGTGCCGCCCCCCAACGAGAAGGGCATCCTCGTCGCGGAAACCGACCTGCACATCGAAGGGTTCACCTTCCAAGGCGTGCACATCCCGGACGCCGAGGGCCATAACGGCGCCGGCATCCGCGTGGACAACGGCAACCTCAGCCTGGTCAACTGCGCCTTCATCGACAACCAGGATGGCATCCTGACCAACGCGGGCCAGAGCATTTCCGTCTCGATCGACCACAGCCTGTTTGACGGCAACGGCGGCGACGACGGCAATGGCGCGGGCAACATCCACGCCATCTATGTCGGCGACGTAGCCTCGTTCACGATGACCAACAGCATCTCCGAAAACACCCTGGTCGGCCACGAGGTGAAAAGCCGGGCGCAGGTGAACACCATCACTAACAACACAATCATCTCCGGCGTGGGCACCGGCACCGGCAGCTACGCCATAGACCTGCCCAACGGCGGCACCTCCGTCATACGCAACAACACGATCATCAAGGGGCCGAACGCCGAGAACCAGAACATCATCCACTTCGGCGGTGAGGGCATCCCCTATGCGGGATCGTCGCTGCTGGTGGAGGGCAACCTGTTCTCGAACACCAGGGACGGCGCCGTGGGGGTGCTGAACCAGACGGCGATCCCCGTCACCATCACCGGCAATGTGCTGGACGGCTTGCCGGCCGGCTCCCTCGTTGAGGGTCCCGCCAAGACCAGTGACAACTGGGATAAGACGGCCGGGCTGCTGGCGGACGCGACGCTCGTGGGCGTGCTGCCCGGCAGCACCATGATCATCACTGACGCGCTGGACCACCAGGTGACGCTCGACGGCGGGCAAATCCAGGCAGTCGAGGGCGGTGCCGGACACCTATCGGTTGACGTATGGGCTGGCCACATCGTCGTCATCGGCGGCGCCGGCGGCATGGACGTGACCGAGTACGGCACGACCGGCGGCAACCAGTACACGACAGCTGCAGGTTCGGTGAACAGCCTCTCGATGGCCAATGGCTCGAACCTCGTGGACAGCGAGGGGACCGACGCGATCACCGGGAACGGCAATGAGACCGGGGTGGTGAACGGGAATGCCACCATCACCGGCGGCGCCGGCAACAGCACCTGGGACATCAACGGCACTGCAACGATCACCACTGGCACCGGCTCCGAGTTCCTGAGCCTGGGCACCGCCAGCAGCCACGTATTCATCAGCGGGACGCAGGACTTCTTCCGGCTGGACAGCAACGGCGGCACCGGCGCCTGGGACGTCACGAACGCCGGCCAGGTGGTGCGCGGGTCCATGACGGGGGGCGCCGTCACCATGCAGGTCTATAGCGGCGCGATGAACATCTCGACTTCCAGTGGCGGCGCCGGGTCCACCCTGCGGCTGGACGAAGGCGACGCCACGGTCGTGAGCGCCGGGCGGGACGTGATCTGGGCCGGCGCCGGCAACGCCACGGTGCTGGTAAGCGGCGGGGCCGAGATCCACGCCGGCACCGGCGGGCTGGCCGTTTACGCCCATGGCGGCGGCGGCGGCGCCAACGTGTATGGCGCGGCCGGCGACTACGTGATCGGCGGCGACAGCGGCGGCATCACCTATCATGGCGGCGACGCGGCGAACACGGTCGAGGCGCAGGTCAATGGGATCACCCTCTTGGGCGGCGCCGGCCAGATGACGGTGAACGGCGGGGCGCGGGACACGCTCACCGGCGGCTTTGGCGGGATGGTTTTCAACGAGAACGGTGGCGGCGCCAACACCATTACGACGATGGCGGACAGCACGAACATCATCGCCATCACCGGCACCGATGTCCTGGACAGCGAGGGCACGGACACGATCACCACGACGGACGGCAACCAGAACATCACCATCGGCGGCACGGCGAGCCTGAGCATGGGCGCGGGCAACAGCAACGTCGCCGTGACCGGTCACGCGGCGATCACCGCGACCGGCGGCAACAGTATGGTTGACGTGGCAGCGGGCGCCACCGCCGACGTGGCGACCATGGGCTGGATGATCGTGAACGGCAGCGGACCCGGCATATCCCTCGCGCTGCTGGACGGCCAAGGAAACGAGGCCGGACGGGTGTCGCTGCTCGCAGGCGACGCGACGCTCGGGACCTACGGCGACGGCGGCATGCAGGTCACGACTGGCAGCGGCCATGCCGAGGTCACGGCCTCCGGTGCGAACGCTGGCGGCAGCCTCAATATCTGGAGCAACGGCGACGACACGATCCGCACCGGCGATGGCGCGGCGACGGTCACCCTGCAGGGTGGTGCGCTCCAGGGCGGCGACAGCGAGGTTTGGGCCGGCAACGGCATGCTCACCCTCAATGACTCGATACAGGACGGCCAAACGGCAGTCATCCACGCCGGGGCCGGCTACGTGCAGGCCAACGTGGGATCCGGCTCCATGACCTTCATCGGCGGTAGCGGCGACGCCCAGTTGCAGGGCGGCACGATGGACATCGTCGGCGGCAGCGGCAGCATCGTGACAACGGGCTACTACGGAAGCAGCGTGCGCTCGTTCATCGGCGGGAGCGGCAACGCTTACCTGCAGCTCGACAACACCGGCAGCGACCTCACGATGGGGTCCGGCACGACGGTGTCGCAAGGGCTAGGATGGGGAAACGCGGACATCTACCACTTCACGGCGGCCTCGACCGGGACGACGCTGATCGAGAACTTTCGCGTCGGCGTTGACCAAGCCCTGCTCGGTGCCGGCGTGAGCATCGCCTCGCAGGACCAGGTGGACGGAAGCGCCCATGTCCTGCTGACCAACGGCGCCAACGTCACCTTCGTCGGCCTGCAGGGGGGCGCTAGCCTGTTCGGCTGAGCCGATGTGGGGGGCGGCGCTTACGGCTCCGCCCCCTGCCCGCGCTTGTGCGCCTGCAGCGCCGCCAGCCGCCGGTTGCGCCAGGCGGTGCGTGCGGCCAGGCGTGCCGGCTCCGGCGGGTGCGGCCAGGCGGCGGCAATACGCGCCGCGCTGTCCGCATCGAACACGCCGGGCCCCGGCGGCTCCGCGGCGACCCGCGCATAGAACCCGGTGTAGCGCGCGAGGTAGTCAGCGATCCCGCCAGGCGCATTCAGCTCGATGGTGGCGAACGGCCCCAGGAACGACCAGCGCAGCCCCAGCCCGTCCGATACCGTGCGGTCCAGGTCCTCCGGCGAGATCACCCCGTCCGCCACGAGCCGGAATGCTTCCGCCAACAGCGCGCCTTGCAGCCGGTTGAGCACGAAACCCTCGGTTTCCCGCCGCACCAGCACCGGCACCTGGCCGACGGCGCGATACACGGCGTCGGCGCGGGCGAGCGCCTCCGGCCCTGTCCAGGGCGCGCCACATATCTCCACTAGTGGGATCAGGTGCGGTGGGTTCACGGGATGGCCGACCAGGCAGCGGCTGCGGCCCGGCAGCGCCTCGGTGAAGCTGGAGGCGACGATGGCCGACGTGGAGGACGCCAGCACCACGCCCGGTGCAGTCAGCCGGTCCATATCGGCGAACAATGCCTGTTTGGCTGGCAGCGCCTCCGGCCCGGACTCCTGCACGAAATCAGCGCCGGCCAGGACCTCGGCCAGGTCCGCGTGGCTGCTGACGGGGCCGGGCTCGCCATCCGCCAGGCCGTGCTCCCGCAGCATCGTCAGCTCCGCCTGCACCAGCCCGGGCGCGGCATCCAGCGTGGGGCCGTGCGGGTCGTGCAGCCGCACGGCCCAGCCCGCGCGGGCGAACACCGCCGCCCAGGCCCGTCCGATCAGCCCGGCGCCGACGATTGCAACTGATGTCATGTCCTCTGCCCCTCATCTGCTGCATGAGCCTATGACGGCGGCGGGTGGAACCAAAGCGGCCGAGCGGGCATAACTTCACGCGTCGCACCCGGACTGGAACACTGATGGCCGATGACCCCTACAAGACGCTTGGCGTCGCCCGCGACGCGACGGAGCAGGATATCCGCAAGGCCTTCCTCAAGCTGGCCAAGACGACGCATCCCGACCTGAACCCCGGCGATCCCAAGGCGGAGGAGCGGTTCAAGGCGGTCAATGCCGCGCACGACCTGCTGCAGGACGCCGAGCAGCGCGCCCGCTACGACCGCGGCGAGATTGACGCGGCCGGGCAGCCGCGTCCGCCGCCGGGGCCGCCGCCCGGGGC
>CAXTOB010000023.1:0-12760 GCA_964245505.1 uncultured Acetobacteraceae bacterium
CGAGAGGACCGGGATGGACGCACCTCTGGTGCACCGGTTGTCGCGCCAGCGGCACAGCCGGGTAGCTATGTGCGGACGGGATAACCGCTGAAAGCATCTAAGCGGGAACCCCACCTCGAAACCAGGTCTCCCCGAGGGCCGTGACAGACCATCACGTCGATAGGCCAGGTGTATACGTGCGGCAACGCACTCAGCTAACTGGTCCTAATCGCCCGAACGGCTCCGATCACACCGCCCATCCTGCACAGCAGTCATCCCCCGGACTTGCCTGCCAACCCTCGCGTTGGACAGGCAAACCCGGCGGCGCAAACCACACCACGCAGGCCAACATGACCATCGCACAGCACACATCAGCCGGCCCACACGCCGGTGCACCAGAACCTTACCCCTGCCGCGGCGCATACGCGCCTGCAGCAGGGGCCATGTGATTGCGTCAGACGACCTGGTGGCCATGGCGGCGGCACCCCACCCGATCCCATCCCGAACTCGGACGTGAAAACCTCCAGCGCCCATGATACTGCACCTCAAGGTGCGGGAAAGTCGGTCGCCGCCAGGTCTTCTGACGCAATCGCGTGCACTCACACACCGGCACGCACGCATATAAACGTGCCTACGTGCCTCAAGCATACCCACTCAGCCTAGGCAGCACTGCCATACCAACACGCAGGATACACCCTGCATACCCATGCGCCCTGACCGCACCAACGCAGCAGGGCATACGATATCGCAGCGGCTGACACAGCCGCCGCCACAGCCGCGGGGTGGAGCAGCCCGGTAGCTCGTCAGGCTCATAACCTGAAGGTCACAGGTTCAAATCCTGTCCCCGCAACCCAAACGATTCACGGGCCGGTGCTCTGCACCAAGCAAATCATGCATGACAACCGCAATCCTATACGCGGATTGAGTGGTAACATCGACTTGCGACACAAAGCGCTAGCAGTCCCCTCCTTCGAACAGTCGCGTCGGTTAAAACCATAACCGGCATGCACCTAGCCCCGGGCGTCGGTGCCAACGATCCGTCCATTGCACGCCTATGCACAGCCGTTGCACGTCTGCCCCTGTAATCCAGCTTCTCGCTGCAAGCTCATCGATTGCCAAGTCGTCCCGGACACACGCGCATTAGCCTCTGCTATGCAGCAAATTCAACCGGCTGCTCGCTTGCACTCCCCAGGCATCTAAGCACAGGTCGATCTTGTAGTGGACCATATCACGGTCAGCATCAAACGCTGATTACGCTATTCGCAACGACTGCACTCACGCCATCCCCCATAAAAACTGCCGTGACTTCGATCTACTTGACCTGCCAACATGGTTTACGATCTCCCTGCCGTTCTACATACGTCAGCATCGCCCAGCGCTCACGTGTCACTCCGCGCCACGCTCATTCCAGTTGCTGACGGCATGTTGCCAGACCCAGCGATTGCTGGAATATCTTGCGGAACCGCTGCAACGAGAAGAACAGGGGATCAGGGATGGACGGATCGATTGCAGAGCTTACGCCGGCGCGATCTGGCAGCTTGCTGGACCGCAGCCGTACCGTGGCCAAGCCGGGCTTCAACCGCTGGCTGGTGCCTCCAGCCGCATTGGCGATCCACCTTTGCATCGGCATGGCCTACGGCTTTTCGGTGTTCTGGCTTCCCCTGACCCGGGTGCTCGGCATCACCAGCCCAGTCGCGTGTCCCGCAAGTTCCAGCACTATCGACATGCTGGTCACGACCACATGCGATTGGCGGGTCGCCGACGTGAGCATCATGTACACCTTGTTCTTCGTGTTCCTCGGATCTTCGGCGGCCATCTGGGGCGGATGGCTGGAGCGGGCAGGGCCGCGCCGGGCCGGCGTCGTCGCCGCGCTATGCTGGTGCGGTGGGCTCGCGGCATCTGCAGCCGGAGTTTACCTGCACCAGCTTTGGATGCTCTGGCTCGGTTCCGGCGTCATTGGCGGCATCGGGCTAGGGCTCGGCTACATCTCTCCAGTATCCACACTGATAAAGTGGTTACCCGACCGCCGCGGCATGGCGACCGGCATGGCCATCATGGGATTCGGCGGCGGGGCTCTGATCGGCGCACCCCTGGCCGACATCCTCATGAACACCTTTCGCACGCCGGCCTCGGTCGGCGTCTGGCAATGCTTCCTGGCATTGGCCGCGATATATGCCGTGTTCATGTTTGCAGGCGCATTCGGCTACCGGGTTCCCCCGGCAGGCTGGCAGCCGGAGGGCTGGGCACCTCCATCCAGCATCAGCCGGCTCGTCACCACGCGGAACGTAGCCCTGGGGGATGCGCATAAGACCCCGCAGTTCTGGCTGATCTGGGCTGCACTATGCCTGAACGTGTCGGCAGGTATTGGCGTGCTCGGCCTCGCATCGCCCATGCTGCAGGAGATTTTCGGCGGCTCGCTTGTCGGGCAGCCCGGCACCGGGTTTGCGGCGCTGGACGGCGCGCAGCGGCAGGCCGTTGCGTCCGTCGCCGCCGGGTTCGTCGGGCTGCTCTCCTTGTTCAACATTGCCGGGCGCTTCTTCTGGGCCTCGTTTTCGGACCGGATCGGGCGCAAGCTGACTTATGCGACGTTCTTTGCGTTGGGCATCGCCCTGTATGCCTTGGCTCCCTGGGCGGCGCACAGCGGCAGCAAGGGCCTGTTCGTGGCCATGATATGCGTCATTGTGTCCATGTATGGCGGCGGCTTCGCGACGGTGCCCGCCTACCTCGCCGACATGTTCGGCACTGCATACGTTGGCGCGATCCATGGCCGGCTGCTGACAGCCTGGTCCACCGCGGGCATCATCGGCCCAATCCTGATCGCCCAGGTATGGGAGGCTCAGAAGGCGGCCGGGGTGCCATCCGACCTGGTCTATGACCGCACGCTCTATATGCTCGCAGGATTGCTTGTCCTCGGCGCAATCGCGAACATGCTGGTTCGTCCAGTGGCGCCGCGCTGGTATATGCCGATCGCTGGACGCGAGGACTCGGCTGCGACGACTGGCCAGGCGTCTGGTAACGGGCGAGGTGGCCTAACCTTGCCAGCCATCATAGCCTGGGCATGCGTCGGAGTGCCGCTGCTGTGGGGCATTTGGGTAACGCTCGGGAAATCCATCATGCTGTTCCGTTGATCATGGCACGCATAAGCTTCATCGGACTTGGCAACATGGGCGGACCGATGGCCGCCAACCTGGTCCGTGCCGGACATGAAGTGATAGGCTTCGACCTATCATCCACTGCCCTGGACGCTTTGCAGGCAGCAGGAGGGACTGTCGCAGCCACTACCGCCGAAGCTGCAAGTGGGGCCGACACAGTGATAACCATGCTGCCAGCTGGTCAGCACGTGCGCGACGTGCTGACCGGACCGGGCGGGGTGCTTCCGCACCTGCCGCCTGGGACCCTGGTGATTGACTGCTCCACCATAGACGTTGAGACCGCGCGCGCCGTGGCCGGCGCGGCCGCCGCCCAGGGCTGCGCGATGCTGGACGCGCCGGTGTCCGGCGGCACCGCAGGCGCATCGGCCGGCACGCTGACCTTCATGGTGGGCGGCGAGGCGGACGCCTTCGCGCGGGCACAGGACGTGTTGGGTGCGATGGGCAAGACTATCGTGCACGCCGGCCCGGCCGGGGCGGGGCAGGCGGCCAAGCTGTGCAATAACCTGATCCTTGGCATCACCATGCTCGGCGTGTCAGAAGCCTTCGCCCTGGCCGACAAGCTTGGGCTGTCAGCGCAGTCGCTGTTCGACATCAGCTCGAAATCCTCCGGGCAGTGCTGGTCGCTGACCAGCTACTGCCCAGTGCCCGGCCCGGTCCCAGCCTCTCCAGCGAATCGCGATTATCAGCCCGGCTTTGCCGCAGCCTTGATGCTGAAAGACCTGACCCTGGCGATGGAGGCTGCCAAGTCAGCCGGCGCTGCCGGGGTGCTGGGTGAGCAGGCTCGGGCCGCCTATGCCCGTTTGTGCGACGCTGGGCTGAGCGGCAAGGATTTCTCGGTCGCCGCCCAGGCATTGCTTGAGGGCGGCCTTGGCGGCTAGACCCGGCGGATGCTGACCGGCGTCGTCGTCCTACAACCTGTTCCACCGCACGAACGTTGGCCAGCGCGGGCGGAACGCGACATGGCCCGGGTGCGCCGAGCCCTTGGCCCGTCATGCCTCGCGGTACACCACGTCGGGTCCACGTCTGTGCCCCACATGCACGCGGTTCCAGTCATTGACCTCGTTGCGGAATTGGAGGGTGGACTACTGGCTGCCGCCGTTGAGATGCGTCTCCTGGTCCACGGCTTCGTCGCCGCCACGCCGGAGCCGTCCTGCACCCTGCATGTCGCCGACGATGCGCTGACCGGACTCCGGCAGGTCGAGCTGCGCTGCTACCCTGCCGGGCACGAGGACGTGCGGATGCTGACCGCCTTCTTCGCACTGCTGCGGTCAGCCCCGGCCATCGCCGCCGAATATGACGCCATGAAATACGCCGCCCGCGCCCAGCATGGCGCGGGCTCGCCCAGCTATCACGCGGAAAAGCAGGGATGGATGCGTGGGCGCACCGCCGAACATCAAGCGGGCACGCGGCGCTGACCGTCATTGCAACCATGTTAGACCAGCGGTCCGATGCAGCCCGCGCCAACGCCGGACGGATGACCGCGCTGGTGCAGGAGTTGCGTGCCGCCGTGGACCGGATCAGGCTGGGCGGCGGGGAGTCTGCACGCGCCCGTCATGCCGGCCGGGGCAAGCTACTGCCCCGGGACCGTGTCCGCCTGTTGCTGGACCCCGGCACCCCGTTCCTGGAGCTGTCCCAACTCGCCGCGCACGGGCTTTATGGCGGGGAGATTCCGGCAGCCGGCATCATCACCGGGATCGGCCGCGTCATGGGTCGTGAGTGCGTCGTCGTCGCCAACGACGCCACCGTGAAGGGCGGCACCTACTTTCCGATGACGGTGAAGAAGCATCTCCGCGCCCAGGAGATCGCACAACAGAACCGGCTGCCCTGCATCTACCTGGTGGATAGCGGCGGCGCCAACCTACCGAACCAGGACGAGGTGTTCCCCGACCGCGACCACTTCGGCCGCATCTTCTACAACCAGGCGCAGATGTCCGCGGCCGGCATCCCGCAGATTGCCGTCGTGATGGGGTCCTGCACCGCCGGCGGCGCCTACGTGCCCGCCATGTCGGACGAGAGCATCATCGTCCGCAACCAGGGCACTATTTTCCTCGCGGGTCCGCCGCTGGTGAGGGCGGCCACCGGCGAGGTCGTGTCGGCGGAGGACCTGGGCGGCGGCGACCTGCACAGCCGGGTCAGCGGCGTCGTGGACCACCTGGCGGAGAACGACCCGCACGCCTTGGGCATCGCCCGCCGTATCGTCGGCACGCTGAACAGCACCAAGCGCCCCGGCGTCGCCCTGCGCGCCCCGCGTGACCCGATCTATCCCGCGTCGGACCTTTACAGCATCGTCCCGGCCGACACCCGCGAACCCTATGACGTACGGGAGTTGATCGCCCGCATCGTGGACGGCTCGGAACTAGACGAATTCAAGCGCCTGTATGGCCCGACCCTGGTGACCGGCTTCGCCCATATCTGGGGCATCCCGGTCGGCATCGTCGCCAACAACGGCATTCTGTTCAGCGAGTCCGCGCAAAAAGGCGCACACTTCATCGAGCTATGCGCTCAGCGCAGTATCCCGCTGGTGTTTCTGCAGAACATCACCGGCTTCATGGTGGGCCGGAAATACGAGAGCGGTGGTATCGCCAAGGACGGTGCCAAGATGGTCACCGCAGTCGCCACGGCAGGCGTGCCGAAGTTCACCGTGATCGTCGGGGGCAGCTTCGGCGCCGGCAACTACGGCATGTGCGGCCGCGCCTACGCGCCCCGCTTCCTATGGATGTGGCCGAACGCGCGCATCAGCGTCATGGGCGGCGTCCAGGCCGCGAGCGTGATGGCGACGCTCCGGCGCGACAACCTGGAAGCCCAGGGCCGCACCTGGTCCGCCGAGGAAGAAGCTGCCTTCAAGGCGCCCATCGAGCAGCAGTACGAGGATCAGGGGAACCCCTACTACGCCAGCGCCCGCCTGTGGGACGACGGCGTGATTGACCCGGCGGACACCCGCATGGTGCTCGGGCTCGGCCTGTCCGCCAGCCTGAACGCGCCGGTGGAACCCTGGTCCGAGCAGCGGCGGGCTGCAGGCGGCTTCGGCCTGTTCCGGATGTAGCGGGCATGTTCGGCACCATCCTGATCGCCAACCGCGGCGAGATCGCCTGCCGCGTGATCCGCACGGCACGGCGAATGGGCATACGCACCGTGGCAGTCTATTCCGAGGCTGACGCCGGCGCCCGCCATGCCGCCCTGGCCGACGAGGCTCACCTGATCGGCCCGGCCCCGGCCCGCGAAAGCTACCTCCGGATCGACCGCATCATTGCCGCTGCCCAGGCCTCCGGTGCCGAGGCCATCCACCCCGGCTACGGCTTCCTTAGCGAGAATGCGGAGTTCGCCGACGCCTGCGCCGCCGCCGGGCTGGTGTTCATCGGCCCGCCGGCCGCCGCCATCCGCGCGATGGGCAGCAAGTCTGCCGCCAAGACCCTGATGGAGAGCGCCGGTGTGCCGCTGGTGCCCGGCTACCATGGCGCGGACCAGGACCCTGCGGCCTTGCAGGCGCACGCCGGCCGGATCGGCTATCCCGTGCTCATCAAGGCCAGTGCCGGCGGCGGCGGCAAGGGGATGCGGGTGGTTGAGTCCGCATCCGGTTTCGCCGAGGGCCTAGCGCTCGCCAAGGGCGAGGCCACCGCCAGCTTCGGCGACGATCAGGTCCTCATTGAGCGCTATTTGACCCGCCCCCGCCATATCGAGATCCAGGTCTTCGCCGACGCGCACGGCAATGTCGTCAGCCTGTTCGAGCGCGACTGCTCCATCCAGCGCCGGCATCAAAAAATAATCGAGGAAGCGCCTGCCCCTGGCATGGACCCGGCCCGCCGGACGCGCATGGGGGAAGCCGCATGCGCCGCCGCCCGTGCCATCGGCTACGTCGGCGCGGGGACCGTCGAGTTCATCACCGGGGCCGGAGACCCAGACGTCGGAACCGGTGAGGTCAAGACCGGTGACATTAAGACGGAGACCGACGCCTTCTACTTCATGGAGATGAACACCCGCCTGCAGGTCGAGCATCCCGTAACCGAGATGATCACCGGCCAGGACCTGGTCGAGTGGCAGCTTCGCGTCGCCGATGGCGAGCGCCTGCCGCTGCTGCAGGACGACCTGTCCATCACCGGCCACGCCATCGAGGCCCGGGTCTATGCCGAGGACCCCAGCCGCGACTTCATGCCTGCGGTCGGCACCCTGACCCATCTGCATCAGCCGCGGCCCGGCCGCCACGTCCGGGTGGATACCGGCGTGCGGGAAGGCGACACGATCAGCGTCCATTATGACCCTATGATCGCCAAGCTGATCGTCTGGGACACGGACCGTCCCGCCGCCGTGACGCGGCTGCGCCGGGCGTTGGCCGACTACAAGGTCACTGGCGTGCGGACGAACCTGGACCTGCTGCGCGGCATCGCCCGGCATCTTGCCTTTGCTGCTGCGGACCTGGATACCGGCTTCATCGCTCGGCACGGCGATGACTTGCTGCCCCAGCAAGGTCCGGCGCCTGCCCTGGCGGTGGCCGCAGTCGTCGCACAGGTGCTGCACGACCAAACCCGGCAGCCCCCGCCGCAGCACGACCCGTATTCCCCGTGGAACCTCCTGGGCAACTGGCGGATGAACGGCGACGCCTACCAGGACTTGCTGCTTCGGGATGGCGACACCGATCTCGCCGTGCGGGCCTATACACCGCCGGGTGGTCCGATGCGCCTGGATTGGTTGGGTCATTCCGTCGAGGTTTCGGCCACCCACGGCCGCGGCGGCATCACCCTTATCTGCGACGGCGTGCAGCGCCGGGTTGCGGTGCTGCGGGACGGCACGCGCCTGACCACCATCCTGGACGGGGAAAGCCACGGCTGGGACTTGGTTGACCCGCTGCAGCCGCCTGCGTCTGCTCAGGCCGGCGGCGACATGGTCGTGGCGCCCATGCCCGGCCGCATCATAGACGTCCGCGTCCAGCCCGGCGCCGTCGTAAGTCGCGGCGATGTTCTGCTGGTGCTGGAGGCGATGAAGGTGCAGATGCGCCTGACTGCCCCGCGGGACGGCACCATCGGCCGGGTCGGCGCGGCGGTGGGCGACCTGGTGGACGACGGCGCCGTGCTGGTCGCCTACGCGTCGGAGGCATAGCAGCGCCAATGCGCCTGGACGTGCTGTCCGATCCGATCTGTCCCTGGTGCTATATCGGCCGCCAACACATGCAGGTGGCGCTCGCCGAGCTGGCCGGGCAGGGGATGCGCTTCACCGTCGCCTGGCGGCCATTCCAGCTCAACCCCGACATGCCCGTGGGTGGGATGCCCAGGGAGGACTACCGCCGGGCCAAGTTCGGCAGCCTCGAACGGTCGCGCGAGTTGGACGCGCAGGTTGCTGCCGCGGCGGAGGCGGCTGGCCTGACCATCAACTTCGCCGCAATGCGCCGGACGCCGAACACGCTTGCCGCCCACCGGCTGATCCGTTTTGCCGGACCGGCGGGCAGGCAAGACGAGGTCGTCGGCCAGTTGTTTGAGGATTATTTCGTAAACGGCCGCGACCTTGGCGATCCAGCAGTGCTGGCCGACGCGGCGGCGGCCTGTGGGCTGGACCGTCCGGGCGTCGCGCATTACCTGTCGGGCGACACCGGTGCCGCAGAGATTATGTCGGAGGACCAGGCCCTCCGTTCGGCCGGCATTCAAGGCGTTCCGACCTTCGTGCTGGACGATCATCTCCTGGTTTCCGGCGCGGTTCCGGCCCCTGCCTTCGCGGAACGTTTGTCCCGTGCCCACCGCATCCTTGAGTCGCGGCAACCCCGCACGGCGCTCCGCTGACGGGATTGTGAGTACAGTTCGCGCCAAGGATAGTAGATGAACATTCGATGACCTGCGGGCATCCCGCCGTGCCGGTCCATTGAGACGTGGAGATTTGGGACGCATGGCGACACGGGTGCTTGTGACAGGTGGCGCGGGCTTCATCGGCTGCCACCTTGCCCACGCTCTGCTGAGCGGGGGTTATGAGGTCCGGGTGCTCGATAGCCTGATCGACCAGGTCCATGCCCGCAACGCCGCGCGCAACCCGGTGCTGGATGACGTGGAGCTGATACGCGCCGACGTGCGCGACCTGGACCGCGTGTCGGCGGCGCTGGCTGGCGTGGACAACGTGATCCACCTGGCCGCCGAGGTCGGCGTGGGTCAGAGCATGTATGCCATAGACCGCTACGTGTCGGTGAACGACGGCGGCACCGCCGTGCTGTTCCAGGCGCTGATCGACCGCCCGGTATCCCGCGTCGTCGTCGCCAGCAGCATGAGCGTCTATGGCGAGGGCCTGTATCGCACCGCCGCCGGCGAGCGGATGGACGACGTTGTCCGTCCCGCGGGGCGGCCCCCAGGTGGAGGCTGGGACCCGCTCGGCCCCGATGGCGCCAAGCTGACGCCGCTGGCGACGCCCGAATGGAAGCGGCCCAACCTCGCCTCGGTTTATGCCCTGACCAAGTATGTCCAGGAGCGCCTGACGCTGACCGTCGCCCCGGCTTATGGGATGCAGGGCGTGGCGTTGCGCTTGTTCAATGTTTACGGGCCGGGGCAGGCGCTTTCAAACCCCTACACCGGCGTGCTGGCCATCTTCGCCTCCCGCCTGTTGAACCGGGAGCGGCCGATGGTGTTCGAGGATGGCGAGCAGCGCCGTGACTTCGTCCATGTGGAGGATGTGACCCGGGCCTTCGTATTGGCGTTGGAGCATCCGGACGCGCCGGGCCAGGTGTTCAACATCGGCAGCGGCCGGGACGTGAGCGTGCTGGAAACCGGCACCGCACTGGCGCAGGCGATGGGCGTGCCGCATCTCACGCCGGAGGTCATGGGCAAGGCCCGGGTCGGCGACATACGCCACTGCTTTGCCGATATCTCGCTCGCGCGTGACGTGCTGGGCTTCCATCCCCGCCGCGGCTTCGACGACAGCCTGGGCGAGCTGGCCGAGTGGGTTCGCCAGCAGCAGGCCGAGGACCGGGTGCACGATGCCCGGCGCGAGCTTGAGCAGCGCGGCCTGGTGGCATGACGGACGCCTCGACCCTGTCCCGTCCGGTCCTCGTCACCGGCGGCGCTGGCTTTATCGGCAGCAACTTGGCGGACCGGCTGGCCGGGCAGGGGCACGAGGTCCGGGTGTTCGACGCCCTGGCCCGTCCCGGCGTCGAGGCCAACCTCGCCTGGCTGCGGCGCCGCCATCCCGGGCGCATCCAGGCGGTGGTCGCCGATCTGCGGGACCGCGCCGCGCTGGAGCAGGCGGCGGCCGGCGTGTCCGCCGTGTTCCACATGGCCGCCCAAGTCGCCGTGACCACCAGCCTGGACAACCCGGAGCTGGACTTCGACGTGAACCTGCGCGGCACGGTGTTCCTGCTGGAGGCGTTGCGCCGCCAGCCCGCGCCGCCGCCGGTGATCTTTGCCAGCACCAACAAGGTTTATGGCAACCTGGCCGACGTGGCGCTGGAACGCGACGGCGAGGCCTACCTACCGCAGGACCCGGGCCTGCGCGCCCACGGCATCGGCGAGGATCGTCCGCTCAGCTTCTACACGCCCTATGGCTGCTCAAAGGGGGCGGCGGACCAGTATGTGCTGGACTACGCCCGCGGCTTCGGCGTGCCCGCCTGCGTGCTGCGTATGAGCTGCATCTACGGACCGCGCCAGTTGGGAACCGAGGACCAGGGTTGGCTCGCGCACTTCCTGTACTCCGTGCAGGCGGGGCGGCCGATCAGCATCTTCGGCGACGGCCGGCAGGTACGGGACGTGCTGTATGTGGACGACGCCGTGGACGCCTACATGGCGGCCTGGGCGCGGATCGGCCAGGTGTCCGGCCAGGCGTTCAACCTGGGCGGCGGGCCGGCCAACGCCGTGACTCTGCTGCAGGTGCTGAACGAGATTGGCGCGATCAGCGGGCGCCCGGCGGACCTGCGGTTTTCCGATTGGCGCCCCGGCGACCAGCGGTATTTCGTCGCCGACACCCGCCGGGCTGCGGCGGCGCTGGGCCTTGGTCCCGCCGTGCCCTGGCGCGACGGCCTGCGCCGCTTGGCCGGCTGGATTGCGCAGGAGCGCGGCGCCCCGGCTGGGCGCAAGGCCGCGGAGCATGCTGCGTGAAGGTCGCCCTGATCAACCCGCCGTGGACGTTCGAGGGCAGCATCTACTTCGGCTGCCGCGAGCCGCATCTGCCACTCGAACTGGGTTACGCCCGCGCCATGCTGGAGCGGGATGGGCACGAGGTCCTGCTGCTGGACGGGCACCTGATGGGCCAGTCCTATGCCGACCTGGCGGACCAGGTGCGCCGCTTCGGCCCGGATATGACAGTCGTCACCACCGCCCCGAGCTACTTGTTCTGGCGCTGCGCCCCGCCGGAGCTGCGGGTGCCGCGGGCCATGCTGGACACCCTGGGCGACGCAGGCGGCATGACGGTCGCGGTTGGCCCGCATGGGTCCTCCACACCTGAGACGGCGCTCCGGAAGCTGGGCGTTGATGTCGTTGTCATGGGAGAGTGCGAGGAGGTTGTGGCAACCCTGGCGGCGGGCGGCATGCCGGGCCAGGTGCCCGGCACTGCCATCCTGGACGGCGACACCGTGCGTCAGTGCGGCGGTCCTCAGGCTGGACGTTTTACCGACTTGCCGGCGCTGCACTGGCCGGACGAGTGGGTGCGTCGCCATCACCATCACCATCACCGTTTCGACCGCCCGGCCCAAGCGCCTGGCGCCGAGGTCGAAGCGTCGCGCGGCTGTCCCTATTCCTGCAGCTTTTGCGCGAAGATCGACTTCCGCGACAAGTATCGCCGCCGCGACCTGGCGCCGATGCTGGCGGAGATTGATGCGCTGATCGGGCAAGGCGTCGAGTACCTGTATTTCATCGACGAGATCTTCCTGCCGCAGCGCGCCCTGCTGGAAGCCCTGGTGGACCGTCGTATCGAGTTCGGCATCCAGACCCGCATTGACCTTTGGAAGCCCGACATGCTGGCCCTGCTGGGCGCGGCCGGCTGCGTGTCCATCGAGGCCGGGGTGGAAAGCCTGACCGAGGACGGCCGCGCCGCGTTGGACAAGCGCTGCAAGCTGACGACGGATGAGCTGGCCGAGCTGCTGGTGCTCGCCCGGCGGCATGTCCCGTTCGTGCAGGCCAACCTGCTCGAAGTTGCGGATGACGATGCCGCGATGGTCGTGGCCTGGCGGGACCGGCTGCGCTCGCAGGGCGTTTGGGCCAACGACCCGGTGCCGCTGTATCCGTATCCCAGCTCGCCCGACTACCGGCGCCTGTTCGGCCTGCCTGACGGCGAGGCTTGGGAGCGGGCGCACCAACACTACCTCGGGCAGTTCGACGCGTTCTCCGACATCCAGGACGCCCAGCCCTTGCCGTTGCCGGAACTGGAACGGGCGTGCCGGACGGCGTAACGGCGCCAGGGATGCATCGCCTGCTGGTGACGACCGACGCCGTGGGCGGGGTATGGCGCTATGCCGTGGACTTGGCGGGTGGCCTGGCGGACCGCGGCATCGAGACCGTGCTGGCCGTCATGGGGCCGCCAGCCGATGCGGCGCAGCGCAAAGAGGCCGAAACCGTCCGCGGCCTCCGCCTGGTGCAGACCGGGCTGCCGCTGGACTGGACCGCCGATGACCCGGCGGAGCTGGCCCATGCCTCGGCCAAGCTGGCGCGCAAGGGCTGCGACTGGATCGTTGC
>CAXTOB010000023.1:12770-23869 GCA_964245505.1 uncultured Acetobacteraceae bacterium
CTCGGCCAAGCTTGCGGCGCTTGCAGCCTTGACCGGAGTGTCCGCTGCGCACCTGCACGCCCCGGCACTGGTTGGCAGTCAGCCGTGGTCCGTCCCAGTGGTCGCCGTCGCGCATTCCTGCGTCGGCACATGGTGGCGCGCGGTCCGTGGCGGTGAAATGCCGGAGGACTTCCGCTGGCGCACCGACGCCGCGGCGTCCGGGCTGCGCGCGGCGGCGGCCGTGATCGCCCCCACGGCGGCCCACGCGGCGCTGCTGCAGGAGGTTTATGGCACTGTCCCGGTCCAGGTCGTCCATAACGGGCGTGATCCCGCGCCGCTGCCAAACGGGCCACGCAGCCGGGCGGTGCTCACCGCGGGGCGGCTATGGGATGAGGGCAAGGGCGTGGCGCGCTTGGATCAGGCCGCTGCCGGTTTGGGCGCACCGGTCCGCGCCGCTGGGCCGGTACGGGGGCCGAATGGCGCGGCGGCTGATTTTACCAACCTGGACCTGCTCGGCACCCTGGACCCCGCCGGCATGGCCGCCGCCTATGCCGGCGCGACCGTGTTCGCCTCGATGGCCCGCTATGAACCCTTTGGGCTCGCGGTGCTGGAGGCGGCGCAGGCCGGGATGGCGCTGGTGCTGTCGGACCTGCCAAGCTTCCGCGAGCTATGGGACGGAGCGGCGCTGTTCGTGGGAGAGGGCGACGACCTTCCCGCCGCGCTGCGCCGTGCGCTGGACGACCCGGCGCCGCTTGCCGCCGCGGCCCGGCAGCGGGGGATGCGCTACACCGCCGACGCCATGACCCACGCGACCCTTGCCGTCCACCGCGCCGCGGCCTTGGCCTGATGCGCTTCGTTTACTTCACCCACTCCCTGGCGTCGTGCTGGAACCACGGCAACGCCCACTTCCTGCGCGGCGTGCTGCGGGACCTGGTGGCGCGCGGCCATGACGTGCGGGCCTACGAACCATCCGGCGCATGGAGCCGGCAGAACCTGATGGCCGACGCCGGCGCGGATGGGCTGGCGGCGTGGCGTTTCGCCTACCCGGAGTTGTCCAGTACCGAGTATGCCTCTGACGCCGACCTGACCGCCCTGGTGGACGGCGCGGACGTGGTGATCGTCCATGAATGGAACGAGCCTGCCCTGGTCGCCGCCGTCGGGGCACTGCGCCGGGCTGGCGGGCGTTTCCGCCTGCTGTTTCACGACACCCATCACCGCGCCGTCAGTGAGCCCGACGCCATGCGCCGCTATGACCTGTCCGCCTACGACGCCGTCCTGGCGTTTGGCGAGGCGCTGTCGGAGGTTTATCGCCGCTGGGGTTGGGGCGGCCGCGTGTTCACCTGGCACGAGGCTGCCGACATCCGGCTGTTCCATCCCCCCGCCGTCGAACAGGAGCGCGCTGGCGCCGTTTGGATCGGCAACTGGGGCGACGGCGAGCGCACGGCGGAGCTGGAAGCCTTCCTGTTCGCCCCTACCGCCGCGCTCGGCTTACCGCTGGACGTTTACGGGGTCCGCTACCCCGACGAGGCCCGCGCCATGCTGGCCCGGCACGGCGCCCATTACCGCGACTGGCTGCCCAACCCTCGTGCGCCGGAGGTGTTTGCCCGCCACCTCATGACCGTTCACGTCCCGCGCCGCTTCTATGCCCAGACCCTGCCGGGCATCCCGACGATCCGGGTGTTCGAGGCCCTAGCGTGCGGCATTCCCCTGGTGTCAGCGCCCTGGCGGGATGTGGAGGGGCTGTTCAGCCCGGGGCAGGACTACCTTGTCGCACGGGACGGCGCCGAGATGACGCGCCATCTGTCCGACCTCCGTGCCGACCCCGGCCTACGCGCTGCCCTGGCAGCACACGGCCTGGCCACCGTCCAAGCCCGTCATACCTGCGCCCATCGCGTGGACGAGCTGCTCGCCATCCTGGATCGGCTGGCCGAACCTCAAGCCGCGAGCGCCTGATGCACATTGCGTTTTATGGATCGAGCCTGTTGTCGTCCTACTGGAACGGTGCGGCGACCTATTACCGCGGCCTGCTCGGCGCTCTGGCCGGGTTGGGCCATACGATCACCTTCTACGAACCCGACGCCTTCGACCGGCAAAGCCATCGGGATATCGAGCCGCCGGCCTGGGCACGTTCCGTCGTCTATGCCGCGACACCCGACGCCCTGCGCGGCGTGCTGGCGGAGGCTGCCAGCGCCGACGTGGTGATGAAGGCCAGCGGCGTCGGCGTGTTCGATGATGAGCTGCTGGCCGGGACCCTGGCCCATTCCCATCCCGGCGCCGTCACCTGCTTCATGGACGTGGACGCCCCGGCGACGCTTGCTGCTGTGCGGGCCGACCCCGCCAGCCCGATGCACGCCGCTCTGCGGCAGCTTGACCTGGTGCTGACCTATGGCGGCGGGCCGCCCGTGGTGGACGCCTATAGCCGGCTGGGCGCCCGGCGGTGTGTGCCGATCTATAATGCGCTTGACCCGGCCACCCATCATCCCGTGCCGGCCGATCCTCGTTTTGCCGCTGACCTTGCCTTTCTCGCCAACCGGCTGCCGGACCGGGAGGCCCGGGTGGAGGCTTTCTTCCTAGACGCTGCCGCTCGGCTGCCGGGGAGGTCATTCCTGCTGGGCGGCAATGGCTGGCACGATAAGGCAATGCCGGGCAACGTGCGGGCGATCGGGCATGTCGGCACGGCGGACCATAACGCGTTCAACTGCTCGGCCCATGCCGTGCTGAACGTAGCGCGGGACAGCATGGCGGCTGTCGGTTTTAGCCCGGCAACCCGGGTGTTCGAGGCTGCCGGGGCCGGGGCCTGCCTGATTACCGACGCGTGGGAGGGCATCGAGCTGTTCCTGCAGCCGGACACGGAGGTGCTGGTAGCGCGCGACGGTGCCGACGTGGCGGAGCATGTGCGGGCGTTGACGCCTGGCCGCGCTCGGGCCATTGGCGCTGCTGCCCGGGAGCGCATTCTGGCCGGGCATACCTATGCGCAACGTGCGGTGATCCTGGACGCGCTGCTGCGGGATACGCTGGCGCGGAAGCGACAAGCCGCCTGACAAAGCCGCTACCTTCTCCCTCTCCCTCCGGGAGAGGGTTGGGGTGAGGGAGGCCGTCCGCACATAGCTTCGCCCATTTTGACTCTATCGGCTGCGCTAAACCTTAAATTGCGGTGCTTGCGGCTTCCCTCACCCCGACCCTCTCGCGGAGGGAGAGGGAGAAGGGCGGCTCTTGCGGGGTGTTCACCTGCGTGAAGCCGGAACCCCGGCCATCTCAAGCGGTTGTGGCCCCTGTCCCGCCTGAACAGGAGCGTCCCATGCTGCCGCCAATCACCCGCCGTGCCGTTGCCGCCGGCGCCGCATCCATCCTCGGAGCGCAGTTCGCCGCCGCACAGCAACCACCGGACCTGCGGGGCAAGGCCGAAGGTGGCAAGGTGGAACTGCCCGACATCAACGCCGCCAGCGAAGTCAATGCGCCGCTGCCAAATCCGGACCCGATCGGCAAGCGCCTCGGGATCGCCGTGGTCGGCATCGGCCACCTGACGCTGGAGCAGATCATGCCCGGCTTTGGCCAATCCAAGCACGCCCGTGTCACCGCCCTCGTGAGCGGCGACCGTGAAAAGGCCCGGGTCGTCGGCGCCCAGTATGGCGTGCCGGACACCCACCTGTATGACTACGCCAACTTCGACCGCCTGCGCGACAATCCCGACGTGGACGCGGTTTACATCGTGCTGCCGAACAACATGCACATGGAATACACCATCCGTGCCGCCCAGGCCGGCAAGCATGTGCTGTGCGAGAAGCCGATGGCGACCAGCAGCGCCGACGCCGCCCGCATGGTCGAGGCCTGCCGCACCGCCAACCGCAAGCTGATGATCGCCTACCGGATGCAATACGACCCCTACCACCGCGCCCTGATCGAGATGGCGCGCAAGGGGGAGCACGGCCCCGTCCGGCTGATCACCGCCGTCAACGCGCAGAACCAGGGCGACCCCCGGCAGTGGCGTCAGGTTCTCAGCCAGGCCGGCGGCGGCTCGCTGCCCGACGTCGGCCTGTACTGCCTCAGCGCCGCACGCTACATCACCGGCGAGGAGCCGGTGGAGATCACCGCACAACTGACCCAGCCCAAGGACGATCCGCGCTTCCGCGAAGTGGAGGACACCTGTTCCTTCACGCTCCGCTTCCCCTCGGGGATCATTGCCCAGTGCAGCAGCAATTACAGTGCCTATGAAAGCCGCCATCTCCGCATGATGGCTGCGGACGCCTATGCCGAGCTGGACCCGGCGTTTGCCTATGAGGGCCTGACGATGCGGATCGGCCGCAAGGCCGGCCTGGCGCACGTCGTCGAGCAGCGGCGTTTCGGCGAGCACAGCCAGTTCGCCCGGGAGATGGACCACTTCGCCGAGTGCATCCGCGCCGACCGCCAGCCGCACACGCCTGGCGAGGAAGGGTTGCAGGACCAGAAGCTGATGGAGGCGATTTACCAGGCTGCCCGGGGCGGCGGCGCCTTCAAGTTGCCGACCGTCCAGGGCCTGGACACCACCCGAGGACCGGCGCCGCAAATGGAGGGCTGACGACGGCGGAATAGGGGAGTATTGCTGACGCATGCCAGACGCTCTGACTGCCGGGGTTGACGCCCGTCCGACGTACTCGCACCAGCAGATACTCCGGGTCGTCACCGGGATCATGCTGTGCATCCTGTTGGCGGCGTTGGACCAGACGGTGGTCATCCCGGCGGTGCCGGCCATCGCGTCGGACCTCGGCGCCTTTGGGCACCTTTCTTGGATCGTTACGGCCTACCTGCTGACCAGCACGGCGCTGACGCCGATCATCGGCAAGCTGTCGGACATCTATGGCCGCCGGGCGCTGCTGCTGCCGTCGCTGGCCCTGTTCATCGTCGCTAGTTTGTTGTGCGGGTTCGCTCAGTCGCTGCCGCAGTTGATTGGAGCGCGGGCGTTGCAGGGCTTCGGCGGCGCCGGGCTGATGAGCATGGCGCAGGCGGCGGTGGCGGACGTGGTGTCGCCACGGGAACGTGGCCGCTACCAGGGCTACATGGCCTCGATGTGGGGCATCGCCTCTATCGCTGGACCGGTGGTGGGCGGCTGGATGACGGACAACCTGTCCTGGCGCTGGGTGTTCTGGATCAACCTGCCGCTTGGGCTGGCGGCGATGTGGCTGTGCAACCGCGCCCTGCGCACGATCCAGCGGGAGCGGCAGCCTGCCCGGATCGACGGCCTCGGCGCGCTGCTGCTGGCCGCCGGGGTGACGGCCCTGCTGCTGATGCTGAGCTGGGGAGGCGTCGAGTATCCCTGGGCGTCGGCGCCGGTCATCGCCGTCGCGGTGCTTGGAGCGGCGCTGCTGGCGGTGCTGGTCTGGCACGAGCGCCGGGTTGCCGACCCCATCCTGCCGCCGCGGCTGTTCGGCCACCCTGTGTTCCTACGCGGTGTGTGCATCGCCTTCTTATCTTCGCTTGGATTGTTCGGGGCGACATTCCTGCTGCCGCTGTTCTTCCAACTGTCGATGGGTGCCGACGCGTCGCGGTCTGGGCTGCTGGTTATGCCGTTCCTTGGCTCGACTGTGGTGGGTGCCATGCTGTCCGGGCAGGCGGCCCGGCGGCTCGGGCGGACGCGGGGCATTATCCTCGTCGGCGTCGTGTCATCCGCCCTGGGGTTTGCGATGCTTGCCGTCATGGCCGGGCATGCGCCGCTATGGGCGGTGCTGCCGTGCACCTTCCTGCTCGGCGTCGGGATTGGTGGGACGATGCCGAGCGTGCTGATGCAGGTGCAGAATTCTGCCGAGTATCGCGACGTCGGGGCTGCGACGGGATCGCTGCTGTTCCTGCGCTCCATGGGCGGGGCCTTTGGCAGCACGCTGGTCGGCTCGTTGCTGGCGGCACGGTTCGCCGCCGGGCTGCGTGCGGCGGGGCTGCCGGGCAACGTGGATTTGGGCTCGCTGCGGGGTGGGGCAGGGGTGCTCGGCCCGGCGCTGGACCAGGCACGCGATGCGTTGACATCGGGGTTTGAGCTGTCGTTTGGGGTTTGCGCCGGTGTCATGCTGGTCGCGGCTGTCGTGGCAGCCGGGATGCAGGACGTGCAGTTGCGGTCAGGGGCGGCAGCCCCACGCGATATCGGACATTAGAACAGGTTGCCCCAGGGTCCGAACGCCTAAGCAGGCTTATGCGGCCTGTCACACAGATGGCCTGCGGCCGTGCCAGGCCGCATAAGCCTGCTTAGGTTTTCATCTGTGCGCAAACCTCCAGAGGTTTGCTTAAAGCATGTTTGGATCAAACGGCTTCGTTTGACCGAATAATGCTCGCAAAAACAGTAGCTAGTGGGTCGTCATTGCTGATGTGATAGGCACAGTCTGCCTGTACTGATCCGCACTCGGCAGGACCTGGACGCTTCACAACAGTGCTGACAGCGCACTAGAGCGGGCGTGGTGCTTCCATCTGCACCAAACCCACTCTAGCGACCGGACCCTGCCGCAAAACCGGCCCGCGAACGAAAAGCCAGACCGGTTCGCGTCTGTGCTGGGCGGATGCCGGTTCAGCGTCCTGACGTGTCAATCGGCGCGCAATTGGACCGCCCGGACTGCACACAGTCCTGGATCGCCGAAGCGCCACGCAACGCGCCGGTGAGCCACAAGCTGCCAACCAACAGCAGTCCGAGCAATACGACTGCGGCGATCGTTTGCCGCCGTGGTCCTGGATCGTGGCCGTCGCTCAACATGACCTCCTTAATTCTGCGGCCGACGCCACATCAGGTTGACATCGCTGCTCATGCCACGCCTTAACGGCCCCATGCGCGTCCGTCACCTCCTCTGCGCCGCCTTGCTGCTTTGCAGCCTGCTCGCCCCACCCGTGAAGGCGATGGAGAGCGGTTACTTTTCAACGTCGGATGGCGTCCGGCTGCATGTCATCATGGCCGGGCCGACCAACGCGCCGGTGATGGTGATGGTGCCGGGCTGGACGATGCCGGCCTGGATCTTCCAGGCGCAGATCGAGGAGTTCTCCCGCCGCTACCGCGTGGTGGCGCTGGACCCGCGCGGCCAGGGCGACAGCGAGGTGGCGGCCAGTGGTTACGACCATACCAGGCGGGGGCAGGACATCGCCGACCTGATTGCCCGCATGGGGCCGCGGCCGGTGCTGCTGCTGGGATGGTCGCTCGGCGTTCTCGACAGCCTCGCCTATGTGCACGACTATGGCGACCGTCGGCTGGCGGGCCTCATCTTGGTGGACAACTCGGTCGGTGAGGACCCGCCGCCGGTTCCGAGGCGCGGACCCACGGTGCGCGGACCTCGTGTTGAGCGGGAGGTGCAGATGCGGAACTTCGTCCGCGGCATGTTTCGCAGCTCGCCGGGCGAGGAGTATCTGGCGCAATTGACGGCAACCGCGTTGCGCACGCCGCCGGACGCGTCGGCGCAGTTGCTGAATTATGGCATGCCCCGCAGTTTTTGGCGGGATACCGTGCTGTCGGTGCAGAAGCCGGTCCTGTATATCGTCCGTCCACGATTTGCCGGGCAGGCCGCCAACCTTGAGCTGCACCAGCCGCTGGCGGAGACGGCATTGTTTGCGTCCGCCGGCCACGCGCTGTTTGTGGATGAGCCGGTCCGGTTCGACGCGCTGGTTGAGGACTTCATCCGCCGCCGGGTCTGGCCATGACCGCCGCGGGTCCGGGCACAGTGCCGCAGGTGCAGGGTCGCGTGTCCCAGGGGAGCACGTCGCACGGTCGCATGTCGCTTTGGCCGCTGTTCCTAATCTCCGGCGCGGCGGTCGGGTTTGAGATCGCGCTGACCCGCTACTTTGCCGTCGCGAAGTGGTCGGAGTATGGCTACTGGGTCATCTCCATCGTCATGGTCGGATTTGCGCTCAGCGGGGTGACGATCGCCTTGACGCGGGACTGGGCGGCGCGGCATGGGGCGCGTCTGCTGCGCGCGGCGCCGCCGGTGCTGGTGCTGGCGGCGGCGGGCGGCTACTGGGGCACGACGGCCAACCCGTTTAACCCGCTGCAATTGCAGAATGCCGTTACGTTTGCGCCGCAGCTTGGCAACATCGCCCTGTACTACGCCGTGCTGCTGCCGTTCTTCTACCTGACGGGCCTGTATATCAGCATTACCTTCGTGCTGAACGAGGACCGGGTGAGCCGGGTGTATGGGTTCGACCTGACCGGGGCCGGGGCCGGGGCGGCGTTGGTGCTGGGATTGATGGCGCTGCTGCACCCGTTTCAGCTTGTGGCGGCGCTGCTGGCGCTGCTGGCCGCGACCAGCCTGTTCGGCGCAAGTCCCTGGCGCAGGGCCGCCGCGGCGCTGGTTGCCCTGGTGGCGAGCGAGGCCGTGCTGCTGCTCGATAACCGGGCGGACTACAACGATTTCAAGGCAATCTACGCCCCAGCGCACGTGACGGACGCGAAGCAGGTTGCTGAGGTCCGCTCCCCGCGTGGCCTGTATGCCTTGTTGGACGACTTTACCGAGCGCGTGGACACCGACGTGTCCAACAACGCCGAGATGGTGGGCGCCGCATCGCCGCCGCGCTCCTATGGCCTATATCGCGATGGCAACCGGATCGCCGCCCTGCCGCTGGCGGAGGGTGCTACGGTCGCCTATGCCCCGGCGGCGCTCGATGCGCTGCCCTATCGCCTGCTGCCCGGCGCACGTGTGCTGCTGGCCGGCAGCAGCGGCGGCTTCCGGGTGGCGCAGGCCTTGGCGCTGGATGCCAGCAAGGTGGACGTGCTGGAGCCTGACCCGGTCATCCTGGGCGCACTACGCAACGGCCTCGGCCCATCACCAGCCCTGGCGCGGGACCTCCGGGTTCATTTGCTGCCCGATGGCCCGCTTGCCGCCGTGCGCGGCGGTGCATCATACGACCTGATGGACCTGTCGGCGGACTTCCTGGATGCCGGGGAGGCCAATGCCGCCGCCTACACGGCCGAGGCGATAGAGCGCTATCTACGCGCGTTGGCTCCGGACGGGCTGGTCTCGATCCCGGTCTCCATACGCGAGTTCCCGGTCTATGCCGTCCGCGTGCTGGCCACCGTGCGGGAGGCGCTGCGCCGCGCCGGCGCGTCCGACCCGGCGGCGCACGTCGTGGTTTACCGTTCCGCCTGGAACCTTCGCATCCTGGTCGCCAACCAGCCCTGGACCGCCGAGCGCATCGCCGCCGTCCGCAGGTTTTGCGACGAGCGGTCATTCGACGTGTCCTACTACCCCGGCATAGATGTCGCCGCCGCGCGGGCCGGCATCTACAACGACCTTCCCGCCGTCAACTTCGCCAGCGGCGAGGTCACATCCGGCGCCGGGTCGGAGGACGCGGTGGCGGACGAGGCCGGCGCCGTGCTGCGCGGCGAGCCCAGCGAGTCTCAGGATGCCTTCAACCTGTCGCCAATCACCCTGGACCGGCCGTTCTATTACTCGGTCCTAAGGCTGACGGAGCTGCCGACCATCCTGAAACGGGTGGAGATGCTGCCGCAGGCGGAGGTCGGGCAGTTGGTGAACCTGGCTGTCCTGGCGCAGGCCGCCGTCATTGCGCTGATCGTGCTGGCGGTGCCGTTGTTCTCGTCGGGCATTACTGGGCGGCAGGCGCGCGGGATGGGTTTGCTGCGGCCGGTCATCTACTTCGCCTCCCTCGGCCTTGGCTTCCTGTTCATTGAGATATTCTTGATCGAGAAGGCCAGCCTGTATCTCAATGATCGCACGAGCGCCTTTGCCCTGGTGTTGACGGGGATGCTGGTGTTTTCGGGATTGGGGAGCCTGCTGGCGGACCGGGTGCGCAGCACCGGCATCGCCCTGTCAGCCGCCGTGGTGGTGGCCTGGTGCATTCTTGTGCTGATCGGGCTAGAACCGGTGCTGCTCGCAACGCTGGGGCTGCCCTGGGTAGCTAGGGCCGGGCTGGTTCTGCTGCTGATCGCGCCGGTGTCCATCGCACTTGGGCTGCCGTTCCCGTTGGGCTTGGCGAGGGCCGGGTCGGCCGGCGGCGGGTTCCTGCCATGGGCGTGGGGCCTGAATGGTGCGTTCTCGGTGGTTGCGACGCCACTTGCCAACCTTGTGGCCGTGCAGCTTGGCTTTAGCTGGGTGCTGATGGCGGCGGCCTGCCTGTATGTTTTGACCTACTTCGCCTGTCCCTCCCTACGAAAGAACCCGCAGTGGCAACCGATCCCCTCAACCTGACACGCCGTGATGTCCTGGGCGCCGCCCTGGCCGGCGGCGCCGCGCTCACCTTGGCCCGGCCCGCGATGGCTGCATCGGCCGCACCTTGGACCCGCGACGCCTACCTGGAAGCCATGCGCCGGTCGGGCCGCCCGGCCGACCTGACGGAGGCGCAGTTCCAGGCGATTCAGGCCCGCAAGCCCGGCGCGATGCGGCGGATCGAGGGTTACCTTAAGGAGCGCCTCGGCAATGCCGACCCGGCGGTGATGCAGGCCTTCGCGGAGGTGCCGCGCGAGTACTACCACTATCAATACAAGGACCGGGTCAACCAGCCCGGCATGGCTTATGAGGACGACCCGAAGCCGTGGGCGCTTGGCTATGGCAGTGCGCTGTCCGACTACCTCGGCCAAGCCTACATGACCCAGGTCTGCAAGCCGCAGCCCGGCGACATCACGCTGGAGATCGGCACGGGCAGCGGCTTTCAGAGCAGCCTGCTGTCGCGCATCGTCAAGCGCAGCTACTCGATCGAGATCATCGAGCCACTGGGCAAGGCCGTCAGCCAGATTTTCACCCCGCTCGGCTACGACAACGTCGAAACCCGGGTCGGCGACGGCTACTTTGGCTGGCCGGAGGTCAAGGGCGGGTTCGACATCATCATTATGACCTGTGCCGCGCAGTATGCGCCGCCCGAGTTGTTCAAGCAGCTCAAGCCTGGTGGGCGGATGCTGATCCCGATCGGGCAGCCGTTCAAGCGGGGGCAGTACTTGTACGTTTATTCCAAGGACGAGGACGGCAAGGTGCGGTCCCACAAGGATGTGGGCGTTTACTTCATCCCGATGACAGGGGCGATGATGAACCGTCCGAAGCCGGGCGGTGGCGCCACTGACGTGTCAGCCCCCGCCCAGCCTGCCGCCCCAGCCGGGACAGCACCCGCCACACCCGAGTAAAGCTGCCTTCTCCCTCACCCCGACCCTCTCCCGGAGGGAGAGGGTCGGGGTG
>CAXTOB010000023.1:23902-25112 GCA_964245505.1 uncultured Acetobacteraceae bacterium
TCCGCTTGTCGGAGCAGAATAGGTCTCTGCTTCGATGAGGACTGTGCTTGTCCTCCCCCTCACCCCGACCCTCTCCCAGAGGGAGAGGGAGAAGGGAACGGCTTATGCGATGCCGCCTCCGGCTGCCAAGGCGCGTATGGCCGGGCCGTAGCGGAACAGCCGCAGCAGTGTCTTGATTGCCGTCCCGCGCCCAGAGTCCAGCCGCGGGTCGCGGTCCAGCAACAACGCAGCGTCCTTGCTGGCCATGTGCAGCAGACCCTCATGCTGCACCGGGTCCGCCAGCTTGAAGCCGGGCAGGCCGGATTGCCGCTTGCCCAGCAGGTCGCCGCCGCCGCGTATGCGGAAATCCTCATCGGCGATCAGGAAGCCGTCCTCGGTGTCCTTCAGCAGCGTCAGGCGCCGCCGCATGGTGTCGGTCAGCCCATCCTCATGCAGCAGCAGGCAAAAACTCTGCGCCGCGCCGCGTCCGACGCGCCCGCGCAACTGGTGCAGTTGTGCCAGGCCGAACCGCTCGGCGTGCTCGATCACCATGATGGTGGCCTCGGGCACGTCAACGCCGACCTCGATCACCGTGGTTGCGACCAGCAGGCGCGTGGTGCCCGCGGCGAAGGCGGCCAGGGCGGCGTCGCGCACTGCCGGGTCCTGCTGGCCGTGCGCCAGGCCGACTCGGTCGCCGAACCGCTCCTGCAGGATGGCAAAGCGGGCTTCTGCCGCGGCCAGGTCCGTCAGCTCGCTTTCGGACACCATCGGACATACCCAGTAAACCCGCTCCCCCCGGTCCAGCGCCCGCCCGATGCCGTCCACCACATCGCCCAGGGTCGCCAGGGAGTGCACGGAGGTGCGGATCGGCTGCCGCCCCGCCGGCTTCTCCGTTAGGCGGCTCACCTCCATCTCGCCCCATTGCGTCAGCAGCAGGGTGCGCGGGATCGGGGTTGCGGTCATCACCAGGACGTCCGTCTGCTCGCCCTTGCCGCCCAGCAGCAGGCGCTGGTCCACGCCGAAGCGGTGCTGCTCGTCTATGACCGCCAGCGCGAGGTCATGATACTGCACGGCATCCTGGAACAGCGCGTGCGTCCCTACCACCAGCTTGACCCGGCCGTTGGCAATGCCGATCAGGGCGTTGCGCCGGGCCACACCCTTGACCGATCCGGTCAGCAGTTCGACCGGCACGGGCGACAGCCGCTCCAGGGTGCGGAGGTGCTGCTTGGCC
>CAXTOB010000023.1:25141-27752 GCA_964245505.1 uncultured Acetobacteraceae bacterium
GCACCTCCGTCGGCGCCATCAGCGCGGCCTGGTGCCCGGCCTCCACGGCGCGCAGCATCGCCAGCAGCGCCACCAGCGTCTTGCCTGATCCCACGTCGCCCTGCAGCAGGCGCATCATCCGCCGGGGCGCCGCCATGTCGCGGTCAATCTCCGCCAGCGCCTGCACCTGGGACGGCGTGGGCACGAAGCCGAACCGTTCCAGCGTTTGCGCCCGCAGCCGCCCATCGCCCGTCAGGGCACGGCCGGGCCGGCTGCGCTCGCGTTGGCGCATCCAGGCGAGGGCGACCTGATGCGCCAGCAGCTCGTCATAGGCCAGGCGGCGGCGGGGCAGGTCCACCGGCAGGGCATCCGGCATCTGCACGGCGCGAAGGGCGTCGCGGAAACCCGGCCAGCCCTCCCGCCGCAGCAGCGCCGCGTCGTGCCACTCCGGCAGCTCCGGCACGAGGTCCAGGGCATGCCGCAGCGCCGTCCTGATTTGGCCAGGAAACAGCCCGGCGGTCAGCGGCCACACCGGCTCGATGGAGGGCAGCAGGTTGGCGTGGGCGGTGGGGATCACGTGGTCCGGCTTCGGCATCGTCAGCCGGTCGCCGAACTGGTCGAGCCTGCCGGAGACCACCAGCTTAGCGCCGGGCACGATCGTCCGGGGCGGCTGCCGTCCGAAGTAAACCAGCTCCATGAAGCCGGTGCCGTCGCCGCAGGTGATGCGCCAGGGATGGCGCGAACTGTCCGGCGCGTCTTTACGGACCACCTCGACCGCCAGGGTCGCCACCTGACCCGGCAGCGCGCTGCGAATCGTCGGCCGGTCCCGGCGATCCAGGTAGGACTCCGGCATGTGGAACAGCAGGTCGAGCACCCGGTCGCCGCCCGCCACCTTGGCCATCAGCTTGCCCACGGCGTCCCCCACGCCCCGCAAGGAGGTCACGGGCGCGAGAAGCGGGGACAAGAGGAGGTTCTGCGGTTCGGCCACGGGCTGACAGTAGTGGGGGTCGCCGCTATATGCTCCCCCGTGCCCAGGGACCCAAGAGTGCAAAGCCAAGACCCCCAAACCGAAGCCGCCAACCGCCGCCGCCGCATCCTGTTCCGTGCGACCCACCGGGGCACCTACGAGAACGACATCCTGATCGGCAACTTCGTCCGTGCGCGACTCGACGTATTCACGGAAGAAGACCTGGATGCGTTGGAGGAGGTCATGGAACTGCCTGACGCCATGCTGGCGGATTGGCTGACCGGCCGGCAGCCGATCCCCTCCGACGTGGACACCCCGATGCTGCGCGCCATTCGCCGGGCCGCGGAGGACGGCGAGGGCCAACCGGGGCGCGGCGCATGACGGCGGTCGTCTATGGCGCCCCCGAGGGTTATGACGCGCTGCTGCTCGCGCAGCGCCGGGCGGAGCATAAGGGCGGGGTGTTGCACGTCGCCCGCGACGACAGCCGCATGGCCCGGCTGGCGGAGGCGCTGGCCTTCTTCGCCCCGCATCTGGACGTGTTGCGGTTTCCCGCCTGGGACTGCCTGCCTTACGACCGCGTATCGCCGAACCCCGAGATCGTGTCGGAACGCATCGCCACGCTGGCCCGGTTGCTGGACGCGCCGGGGCGTCCGCGGGTCGTGCTGACGACGGTCAATGCCCTGGTGCAGCGGGTTCCGCCGCGCACGGCATTCGGGGGCGCAAGCCTGGTGCTGCGCGCGGGCGGCTCCGCGGACCCCGAGGCGGTGATCCACTTCCTGGAAGCCAACGGCTACAACCGCAGCGGCACCGTCATGGAGCCGGGTGAGTATGCCACCCGCGGCGGCATCATAGACATCTACCCCGCCGGCGAGCCGGACCCCGTGCGGCTCGACATGTTCGGCGACACGGTGGAAACCCTGCGCCGCTTCGACCCCAGCACCCAGCGCAGCACGGGCAAGCTCAAGGAGCTGGTGCTCCGGCCAGTGTCGGAAGTGCCGCTGGACACCGCCAGCGTCAGCCGGTTCCGTGAAGGCTGGCGTGAGCTGTTCGGCCCCGGCGCCGCCTCAGACCCGTTGTATCAGACGGTGAGCGAGGGCCGCCGCTACGCCGGCATCGAGCACTGGGTGCCACTGTTCCATGAGCGCATGGACACCCTGCTGGACTACCTGCCCGACGCCTCCATCAGCCTAGACCACCAGGCGGAGGAGGTGCTGGAGGCCCGGCTGGAGATGATTGCCGACCATGCCGAGGCCCGCCGGGTGCCGCCGCGGGACGGTGAGGTGCCATACCGGCCGATGCCGCCGGCCCGGCTTTACCTGGACCGCGCCGGTTGGGATGCGATGCTGGCCGCCGGGCCGAACATGGTGTTCAGCCCCTACGGCCGGCCGGATGGGGCAGGGGGCGTGGATGCCGGGGGACGGCCGGGCTACGTCTTCACCAAGGCGGGCGCCAGCACCGGCGCCAACGCATTCCAGCAGCTTGGCGAGCAGGCCGCGACCTGGGCCGGGCAGGGCCGCCGCACCGTGGTCGCCGCTTGGACCCGCGGCTCACGCGAACGCCTGGCGCATTTGCTGCGCGAGAATGGGTTCAAGGTGGAACAGTGCGACACCTGGGTGGAGGCGCAGAAGCAGCCGCCGGGCATCGCCTCCGTCGTCACCCTGGGGC
>CAXTOB010000024.1:0-27308 GCA_964245505.1 uncultured Acetobacteraceae bacterium
TCGTCGATGGACGCATCGAACGACGGCGAGCCCCAGGAAAACTATCCGAACTCGCAGCCGCCATCGGCGCTGCCGACAAATTCCGCACCGCCGATCAAGCCCGCGCTCAATCCCACCGTTCGACGCTCACGCTTGAGGCGGCGGCGAACCGGCTGTTCCGCGACGCCAAGGCGCATGTGCGCGCGCTGCGGGACGCCCCACACTTTGAAGCGGCGGTCCGATTCGCCTTTGGCGCTGCGGTGGACGGAACGAGCGTTGCCGATGTGATCTGTCAATTCGATCGGCTTGGGTGGCCGGGCGTCGTCGTTGCGGGACCCGGAACGCTGGGTGACGCACATGGCGCCTATGTAGCCTACAACGACACGATTTATCTTTCGCGCACCCTTCTGACGCGTCGGAAGGATGCGTCCTCGGCCCTGGCCGTGTTGCTGCACGAGATTGGCCACGCGATTGACCACCGATTGCAGTCGGTCGAGGCGCCCGGTGACGAGGGTGCGATCTTCGCCGCCCTCGTGCTGGGGATCGACCTCGGTCCGGACGAGCTGCTGCGGCTCCGGTCCATAGACGACCACGGTTTCGTCATGATCGACGGGCGTCCGCGGGCCGCCGAATTTGCTGGGACCTACGGATCGGTCACCGTCGATGGCAACCTGTCCGAATGGACCCAGGCGCAGCGTATCGACACGGCGGCCAACACCGTCACCGGTTACGCGCTCTATGGCTCGGTTCAGGCCAACACCTACCTGGTTGCGATCCAGGCTACCGCGTCCACTGACCAGGTGATCGGCGCCGGCACCACGATCTGGCTCAATACCGATCGCAACACTGCGACCGGCTACAGCCCGTTCGGCAGCATCGGCGCCGATTACAACGTGACCTTCGACAGCACCGGCACGCCCTACCTCTACACCGGCGCGGCAGGACAGACGAAGGTCAGCGCGACCCGGCTCGACTATGCGCTCTCACCCGATGGCAAGAGCCTTGAGATCGCCATCCCCCGCAGCCTCCTGACGCCCTCCGGCGGCGCAGCGCCGACCTCGATCAGCATTGCCGCCGAGATCGACAACGCGGGTGGCAACGCGACGAACGCGGTGTATCTGCCTGGCAGCTACTTCAGCAATCCGGAATACACGATCATCGACCCAGCGGGCTTCGTCCCGCAGACCTACGGATCGGTCACCGTCGATGGCAACCTGTCCGAATGGACCCAGGCGCAGCGTATCGACACGGCGGCCAACACCGTCACCGGTTACGCGCTCTATGGCTCGGTTCAGGCCAACACCTACCTGGTTGCGATCCAGGCTACCGCGTCCACTGACCAGGTGATCGGCGCCGGCACCACGATCTGGCTCAATACCGATCGCAACACTGCGACCGGCTACAGCCCGTTCGGCAGTATTGGCGCCGACTACAACGTGACGTTCGACAGCACCGGCACACCCTACCTCTACACCGGCGCGGCGGGGCAGACCAAGGTCAGCACGACCCCGCTCGACTATGCGCTCTCACCCGACGGCAAGAGCCTTGAGATCGCCATCCCCCGCAGCCTGGTGACGCCCTCCGGCGGCGCTGCGCCGGCCTCGATCAATATTGCGGCCGTCATTGACAATTTCGGCGGCAACGCATCGGGGGCGGTCTATCTCCCGGGCGACTATACGCGCGCGGAATACACCATCACCGACCCCGCGACGCTGGTCCCGGTGAACAACGCCAATAAGAAGGTGGGCATCGTCTTTTCCGCGACGACTGCGGCGCTTTACTTTGGCGGCGGGGACGCCGGCCAAACAGCCTATTCCGATCTGTTCCTATCGACACAGCATCAGGCGGAAGCAGCCGGAGTCTCTTACGACATCTTGACTGAAGCCGACCTCACCAACGTTTCCAAACTCTCGCAATACAGCGCACTGATCTTTCCGAGCTTTCAGAATGTCCAATCGAGCCAGGTTTCCGCGATCGCCAGTGCGCTGAACCAAGTGGTCTCCAACTACCACGTGCCGATCATCACGGCCGGCGGGTTCATGACCAACGACCAGAGCGGCAACCCGCTGCCAGGAGATTCCTACGCCAATATGGAGAGCCTGCTTAATCTGAAGCAGAGCTCATATGGCACCGCGACCTATTCGCTGACGCCAGACCCGACCGCGCTCGCCAGTAACAACCCGGTCATAGCGGGATACACGCCCGGCCAGCTTATCGGCGGCGCCAGCGGCCAGTTCGCAGGGACAACGGCAGGCTACTACACCAACTTTGGCTACCTTAGCTTCGCGGGAGTTACACAGCCGGCGACCTCGCTTGCCGATATCCAGATCCAGGGCGGCGCCACCCTGCCCGGCGTAGTGCAGACGACCACCGGCGGCACGAACACCGTGTTCGCGACGACAGAATTGGAAACCGATAGCAACCTGCTGCAGCATGCCATCCAGAATGCGGTGTTCGGTAAAACGCCCAGCCTTGCGCTCGATACCACACGCTTTGCCGGAATCCTCGCTTCGCGCAACGACACGGAAGATTCTCAGTACACGAACGACGTCTCCCCGACAAACGGCGCGCAAGGAATTTACAGTCAACTCACCCATATTGTGAAGAAGTTGAAGTAGAAATAAGACTTCGTCGGCAGCTACTATATAAATGTTGGCGACGACGCTAAACCAGATAACGGAAATTCAACCAATTGGGCCGTCTCCAAACCCATCTACGATCAGTTGCTCCAAATGGGGAACGAAATCGGGACTCATTCCTACACGCACTTGATCAATCCGCCGACGGTAGACGCGAACGGAAATCCGGTGCCTACCCAAGTCGTGTCCGGCCAGACGGTTTCCACATGGAACGAGAACACCAACACCCTCTACGTCACGCCGCCGGCCAACGGCTCGGCACCTAATTGGACGTTCGCCTACGAGTTCGGGACAGGCAACTCCATCATCTCGCAGAACCTTGGCATACCGGTCGCTGGCGCGGCGGTGCCCGGAGCTCCAAACACGGTCGCTACGGCCGACAAGATCGAGCAGTACTTCCAGACCTCGGCGTTGCCGGCCGGCGTGACCGGCTATGTCAATGGCAGTTGGAGCGGGGTCGGTGCCGGCGCGCCCAACGCCTTTGGCTACACCGACCCAAGTGACACTGGATCGGTTTACATCGCGCCAAACATCACCTTCGATTTCACCGAAGTTCAATACCAGAACAAGACCCCCGCCCAGGCGTTGGCCGATTGGGAGACCTTGTTCAATCAGCTCTCGGCGAACTCGCAGAACCCGGTCATCGTCTGGCCATGGCACGACTATGGACCGACCAATTTCAATGACGATAACCCGGGAACGCCCAACCCGGCTGGTTACAACCAGGCGATGTTCACGAACTTCATCGCCTATGCCTACAACGCGGGCTATGAATTCGTGACAAACGAGGAGCTTGCCGCCCGCATCGCGGCTCAGCAAGCCGCCTCGCTCTCCGAAACCACCAGCGGCAACACTATCACCGCGACGATCACGCCGGCTTCCAAGGCACCCGATCTCGGCGGGATGGCGTTGAACGTCATCAACGGCGCCGCCGGCCAGGTCATTCAGAACGCAGGCAGCTACTACGCCTATGACAGCAAAAGCGTTTTCGTGCCTTATGGGGGCGGCACCTTCACGGTCACGCTCGGCACATCGCAGGACGACGTCACGCACATTACCTCGCTGCCGATGCGCGCCGACCTCCTCAGCGTGTCCGGCGATGGCACCAACCTGAACTTCTCAATGTCGGGTGACGGTCAGGTCGTGGTGCATCTGAAGAATCCGTCGGCCGATTTCGTCTCCATCCAGGGCTCGCCCGTCAGCGCGTCGCTCGCGAGCAACGCGTTGACCCTGAATTTCGCCGACACGCTGACGGCACCGAACTTCGCTCCGATCCAGCATAATGTCGCCATTGAGGAGGGCACGACCGAGTTCGCGACCGCCCAGAACGACACTGTCATCGGCACCACCGGCAACGACACGTTCAAGTCGCCTGGAAGCGGCAAAAACACTCTGATCGGCGACGGCGGCACCGACACGGTGGTGTTCTCCGGCACGAGCAGCAACTACAGCGTCACCACGAACGCCGATGGCAGCAAGACCGTGACCGACTTGCGCACGGGGGCGCCGGATGGAACCGATACTCTCGTTGGGATCACAAATATTCAGTATGCTCCGCCGGCAACGTCCGCCGTTGCGAGTGCGTCCACGGCTCCGATCACGAGCACGTTGGTGCTGAACATGTCCGAGGATGCGTCGCTTGGAGATGCCCAGTTTATCGTGGATATCGACAACACGCAGTTTGGCGGGACCTACACGGCTACGGCGTCGCACGCCGCCGGGCTGTCGCAGAATTTTACGATCAGCGCCATCCCGGAGACGTTCAGCCCGCACGACATCGCAATCTCGTTCATCAACGGCGGGAACAGCGGGTCACCAAGCAACGGGCGCGACCTGTACCTGAACTCGATGCAGTTCGATAACAACCCGGTTGCAGGAGCCTCGGCAACCTTTCTTACGAATGGGACCCAGCATTTCGCAGCCTCAGCACCTGCCAACTGGATCGGCTGAGAATACCATCATTGGTGCGGCACAAGCCCGGCTGACGAGTCTAATAGGCTTGGGAGGCGCTTTCCCGCCGGGCAGCCAACGCCGCAGCAGGTGCATGACCGCATCGAGTTGCCGCCGGTCAGGCCGGACGTGACCCGGGTACGCCTGTTCGGCAGCAAGTACGCCTGCTGCGGCGGACGCGCGACTTCTGTTGCCCCATGCGGTCTGGAACCCGGCTCCCCCTTCGGCCAGTTGGTCACGGCCTTGGTGATCTACCTGCGCTATGCCCAGGCCATCGGATTAAAACGGCTGGCCGTACTGATGGGCGGCCTGTTCGGTCTTCCGGTCAGCGAAGGCGCGATCAGCAACATGCTGGCCCGGGCGCGCGAGCCGCTGTTGGCGGCTGCAGCGACGGTCAGCGCGTGCGTGACCGCCAGTGCGGTGGTGTGCTCGGACGACACCTCGGTCCGGGTGAACGGCAAGACCTGGTGGGACTGCGTGTTCATCGGCGCGCTGTTTGTGCTGCACGTGATCCGCCCCAACTGCGGCAGGGCGGTCGTGCAGGACCTCTTCGGCGCCGCCCGGCCGGAGGTTTGGGTGTCCGACATGCTCGGCAGCCAGCGTGGCCACGGGCTGCAATGGCGGGTGTGCCTGGCGCACCTGCTGCGCGATGCACGCTATGCGGCGGAGTGCGGCGACACCGCCTTCAGCGCCGTGTTCCTGCGGCGGCTGTTGCGCGCCATCGCCATTGGACGGCGACGGGACCGGCTGGCCAACAGCACCCTCAAGCACGACCAAGCCGACCTGGACCGCAGGCTCGACCGGATCATGGCAGCCGTCCCGCTGGGCGAGCCGGGCCGCAAGCTGCGCCGCCGCATCGCCGCCAACCGGGCGCACTTGTTCGTGTCCGTCACCAACCGCGCCGTGCCTGCCACCAACAACGTGTCAGAACGCCACCTCCGACCCAGCGTGATCTTCCGCAAGGTGACCAACGGCTTCCGCTGCGAGTGGGGCGCCGAAACCTACGCCGCCCTTCGCACCATCGTCAGTACCGCAAAAGCCAACCGAGCTTCAGTGCTCGACGTCCTCCGCTTCGTCCTTTCGACACCGTCAGCCGAAAAAACCATTGCCTCCCCGGGGTGAGCAATTACCATCCATCAACCCTTCGAAAGGAAATCTTCCCAATGTTCTCGGCTTGCAGGGCGCGATAGTGATGGCTGACTTCTCTGCCGCCGTATTCGCCCACTTGTTTCCGGCCCCGTTCATGGCCTTTATCTGGCCGAACGGCGCAGAGCTGAACAGAGAGCTCCGCCCGAAGATCCTGGAGCATGCCTCAAGATCCGCCGGCTTGCAGAAAAGCAACTCCGGTGGCTGGCACTCCGAGATGGGGCAATTGGACTTCTGCGGCGACTCCGGACGGCAGCTAGTGCGGCACATGTTTGAAATGGCCGACGAGGCAACGCGGCGAACCCTTACCGAAACGCCCCCGCTGCCGGGTTTATCTCGCCTGACGTTTAGCTGGACGCTGCACGCCTGGGCGAACGTGAACGGGACCGGTGGCTTCAATCGTTTTCATACCCATCCTGGCTCTACCTGGTCGGGCGTCTACTACGTTGACCCCGGCGTGTTGGCCGACAGCGATGAGGGAACGCCGCTAGATTTCTTCGATCCATGCCTAGGCCGCGCCAACACCTTCCTGCAGCCGATGCTGCCGTCGCGACACTCGGTCCGACCCCAGCCGGGTCTGATGGTGCTGTTCCCAAGCTATATGCCGCACATGGTGTTCCCTCATCAGGGGGCGCGGGAACGGATCTCGATCGCGTTCAATCTCCGCAAGGAACCGTTCCCGTGAGCGTCGGCCTTGCGGCGGCGACCGCGGCCAATCAGGTCCCGAGTGACCATCCACGTTACGGCGGACACGAGTTACGGCCTACGCGGCCGCGGCGAGTTCTTCTTTGTTGACGGGCATGATATCTCGACTTTGCCCGTATCACCGGTCCGTGAGGTTAGGCGCGGATCCAGAACGCCGGCTGGGGAGAACGTTGCTATGGCCTATCTGGCCTTCGCCCAGAGGCATCCGGCGCTCTACGAGGCCATGTTCACTCTGCCGACCGGCTTACGCTTTGCAGAAGCCGGAACAGAATTGGAACTAGAAGACGCCTTTGAGGCACGCGCGGCTGTCGTCCCGCCGTCAAGCACCGATGTCGCCGTCGCGACCGAGACGTTATGGGCAGCCCGTCATGGCCTTGCCGAGCTCGAGCGCTCGGGTCGGATCAGACAGAACGCGCGTAACGAGCGGGTGACGCTTGTCGTGCACGGACTTCTGGGGGGCTGAAAGAAGGCTGCTTGCAGCCGGCGAGCCACGATCAGCAGCGGATCGTCAAAACTTGGGGCACTTCGCCGCGAGATTGATCGCCGGGTGTCCAAACCGCTCGTCCAGCACCGCGGCACCGAACTGAAGCACACGGTGAGCACCCCGGTACGACCAGGGCGTCGGCCGCCACGACGCTTACCCTTGGCCCGGCTCGTGATCCGGACCAGGGCCTCGCACGCCTTCTCGTGATGCCTGTTCCGGAGCAGGTAGCTCAGGTTTTCAAAGTCGATCTGAGCACGATTGAGCGGGGCAAGGCGCGGCGGTTCGAGGACACACAGGCCGTGCTCGCGGCTGCGCGGCTACTTTACCCTGCACCGCCGCTTGGACGGCTCATATCTCGGCTTGCTGCGGTTTCTTTCTGAACCATCGCCGCTTCAGGGGCAGCCGACGCGCTGAGCGCCAGCACAAGAGCCCGCGGGAGTTGATGACCGGCCAAAACCGTCCGCACTGGCTGACCCTGGGACCGCTTCCGTCCCAGCGAGCTTGATCCGGGGAGGCTGGTTGCCTCCCGCACCAGACATCGTTCCGACCGGAAGCTCACCGTCACAGGCCGCCGGCTTCCGCGCGCCTTGTGACCAGAAACAGCCGGATTCCGAGCCACCCGAGATCGGTGGAAGATCGCAGTATGGCGTGTTTGCCTCATAGGGATGGCAGCTACCGGCCGAGATGCTTGCTAAAGAACAATGCAATGTCGGTAAAGGCTTCCTTGGTTTCCGGCACACGGTCATCAAACTGATACTGCGCGTGGGACTCGCCTTCATATACGTTGAGATCAGCCTCCACGCCGGCGCGGCGCAACTTGCGGTGCACCCGCACGGTATTGCTGAGCAGCTGGTCCCGTGTGCCGGTGGTAAGAATGGTGGGCGGGAAGCCGGTCAGATCGGCATAAACAGGGGAGAGCAGTGGGTCCTTCATGTCGTGACCGTGCGCGTAGAAGGCGGCGGCGTCGTCGCAAAAGCCGCTCGGCGAGACCAGCACGTTGTCCACGAACTCGTTGGTGTAGAACGAGTCACCGGTCTTCGTGACGTCGGCCATCGGGGTGCCAGGGGCGATAGCGCCGGGCATGGGCAGCCCGTCCTGCTTGGCCTTGACCACCATCTCGAGCGTGAGCGCGCCGCCCGCGGAGGTGCCGACGATTGCGACGTTCTTAGGGGCGGTGGTTTTCAGCACAGACTTATAAACCGTGATCGCATCATCCAGCGCCGCAGGAAAATACGCGTCGGGCGGCATCCGGTAGTCAACCGCGATCACCTTGTAGTGGCCGAACCCGGCCATCATGATCGCCTCGGTGGTGCCCGACTCCCCCGGAAAATAGACGTAGCAGCCGCCATGCACATGCACGATGACCTTGTCCGCATTTTGCGCTGGGATGTCCTCCGGCGTCACGACGTTGACCTTCACGCCGTCGATCGTGGCGGGTTCCACCTTCACATGCATCCGTTCCCGCATCGCAGGCAGGCCGGGCAGCACGGTGGCGGCGATCTGGTTGGCCATGGCACGCCACTCTTCGCCGGTTTTTGCATGGAAATTCCACGCCGGGTTCAGCGGCCGGGCGATGATTTCCTGCATTTGCGGGCTGATATCGGCCACAGGCGGCTGCAGCGTCTTACCCGGCACGGCGAGCGGACCGTCGGCCGCGAGCGCGTTGCCTCCGAGTGCGAGCGCTGCAGCTAGGAACGTCCAGGCGACTGTCGGCTTCATGGCGCATCTCCCAATATCGTTGATTTTATAACTGTTTTTTGGTCGGGGCTCACGACGTCAGCGACGTGCCGTTGAGCTCCGCGATGATGTCCGAGAGCATGGGCACGTAATCCTCGCCATGCCCGCCGGCGGCGGCCAGCGCAAAGCTGTTCCGCACCGCCGCCCCCACCGGATTGGCCACGCCCAAAGCCTGCGCGAAACCAGCCAGGTAGGTAGTGTCCTTATGCGCGTTGTTGATGGTGAAGCGGTGCGCGTTCCTGTCCCGCTCGATGACGTACTTGAAGAACGTCTGGTAGAAGGGGCAGTCCATCCGGCCATGGCGGATCACGCTGTCGAACACGGCCGGCTTCAGCCCGGCCTTCGCGCCGACCATGAGAGCCTCCGCGTAGAGCGCCGCGTATCCCATGGACAGGAAATTGTTCAGCAGCTTCATGGTGTGCCCGGTGCCCACGGGCCCCGTCGGCACCACCCGGGCGGCGAACGCCTCCAGGATGGGACGCGCGCGGGCGACCACGTCCGGCTCGCCGCCCACCATGACGTCCAGCGTGCCCTCCCAAGCGTCCTTCGGCGTCTTGCCGAGTGGGGCATCGATCAAGGTGACGCCCTTTTCGGCCAAGGAGGCTGCCAAGCGCGTGGTGGATGCTGGCTCCGAAGTAGAACAGTCGATGATCAGCAGCGGCTTACCCGCGGCAGCCAGGCCGTTCTCCCCGCCGATCACCGCCTCCACCTGGGGCGATCCGGTGACGCACAGCAGCACCACATCGCAGCTCTCCGCCAGTGCGCGGGGCGATGCCGCCTCGGTGGCGCCACGGCCCACGAGGTCCTCCACCGCCTCGCGCTTGCGGTGCGCGAGCACAGCCAGCGGCCAGCCTTTGTCCAAGATGTTCTTGGCGATGCCCTGGCCCATCAGGCCCAAACCGATGAAGCCGACCCGCTCCTTCACGACCCGCTGCTCCCGGCCAGCTCGCTGCGCCAATTGTGCTGCTCGGCAAAGCCCAGCACCTCGCGCGTCTTGCGGTTCGATAGCAGCGACTCGAACTCGCCCAACTGGCCATGGACCGGCACGTTGGGATAGAACCGCCGCAACAGTTCGGCAGTCGGCAGGTCAGACGAGCAATCGTCCTGCGCGGCATTGAAGATCTGGAAGCCCAGCCCGTCCTTCTCGATCGCGAGGCGGACGATCTGACCCAGATCGCGCGCGTCGATGTAGCTCCAGGCAATACGCTTGCGGAAACCCGGGTCGGCGAAGAACTTGGGAAAGTCGGCGTATTCGTGCGGTTCTATTACGTTACCAATGCGAATAGCGTAGATATCGGCCCCGCTGCGCTGCTGAAAGGCGTGCGCGGTGCGCTCGTTGCAGATCTTGGACAAGGCATAGCTATCCATCGGGTTCACGGGATACTCCTCGTCGAGCGGGAAGTAGGCCGGGTCCCGCGGCTCGTTGGCGAACACCAGGCCATAGGTGGTCTCGGAAGAGGCGATGATCGTCTTGCGGATGCCGAGCTTCTCTGCCGCCTCGATGATGTTGTAGGTGCCCATCGTATTGATGCGGAACACCTCGTTGTCCGGCACGATCATGATGCGCGGGATGGCGGCGAAATGGACGATGGCGTCGATCTTGGGCGCGCGCAGCGATGGCGCGAACTCGTGCACCTCCAGGCTGCTGGTAAGCGCGTTGAACACCTGGCCGCTATCGGTGATGTCGGTGATCAAGGTGCGGACCTTGGGATGGGCCAGCGGCTTCAAGTCCAGGTTCAGCACGTTGTAACCGTGCTCCACCAGGTATTGCACCACATGGCGCCCGGCCTTGCCGGTACCGCCGGTGAAGATGATGTTCTTACCCATGTGTAGGTTCCTTCGTTGCGGCCGTCAGGCGGTGGCCGCTTCCATGATGGTTTCCTGCGAGGCATGCTGGCGCTCGAAAGTCCGGCTGATCTGCCCGTCCTTGACCACGATCACCCGGTCGCTCACCGCCAGCACCTCCGGCAGGTCCGACGAAATCACGATGATGCCCATGCCGTCGCGCGCGAGCCGGGCCAGCAGCGCGTGCACCTCCGCCTTGGCGCCGATGTCGATGCCGCGGGTTGGCTCGTCCACGATCAGGATCTTGGGGGAGCGGGCGACCCACTTGGCGATGACGATCTTCTGCTGGTTGCCGCCGCTGAGGTTGATGACCCGCTGCTCGGTCGAAGGCGTCTTGATGCCGAGCGAGCGGATGAACTCGCGGCAGCGTGCCCGCTCGCGGCCACGGTTGACAAAAAACCGGGGCGAATAGTCCTTGAGGTGTGTCAGGCTGAAATTCTCGCGCACCGTCATCCCGGTTACGAGGCCCTGCTCCTTGCGGTCTTCGGTGACAAACCCGATGCCGTGCGCAATCGCGTCCGACGGCTGATGGATGGTTACCGGGCGGCCTTCGATCGCGATGCTGCCGAGAAAGGGCCGCATGCCGAAGATCATCTCCATGATTTCCGTCCGCCCGGCGCCGATCAGCCCGAACAGGCCGAGCACCTCGCCTTTATGCAAGCGGAAATTTACGTCTCGCACCCGGGCCTGGTGGCGCCGCGGATGCTGCAAAGTGAGCCCCTTCACCTCCAGCAGCACCTCGCTCGTGGCGTGGCAGATGTGCTGGCCGTAAAGCTGGCTGAGTTCGCGGTCCACCATCTTGCGTACCAGGATGTCGCGCGTCACGGCTGCGATCGGCAGCGAGTCCACGGTGCTGCCGTCGCGCAGGATGGTGACGCGGTCGGCAATCTCGAAGATCTCATCCAGCCGGTGCGTGATATAAACGATGCCGATGCCTTGCTCGCGCAATTTGCGGATCAGGCCCATCAGCGTGACAGCCTCGTGGTGGCTGAGTGATGCGGTCGGCTCGTCCATGATGATGATCTTGGACCGGTAGGAGATTGCCTTGGCAATCTCGATCATCTGCTTTTGGCCGATGCTGAGTTGCGCCACGGGCGTCGCCGGGTCGATGTCCATGTGCAGCGTTGCGAGCACGTCCCTGGCCTCGCGGTTCATGCGGCCCTTGTCGAGGAAGCCGCTGGGGCGGAGCGGTTCCCTGGCCAGGAAGATGTTTTCGGCGACCGTCAGGTTCTCCACCATGGAGAGTTCCTGGTAGATAATGCTGATGCCCAGCGAGCGCGCATGCACCGCGCCGGTGATCTCGGCTGGTTCGCCATCAATCAGCATGCTGCCGCCCGGGTCCGCCCGGTGGACGCCGGTCATGATCTTCATCAGCGTGCTTTTGCCGGCGCCGTTCTCACCTGCCAGCGCATGCACCTCGCCCACGCGCACCTGCAGGTCCACGCCGCGCAGCGCCCGCACGCCGGGGAATGTCTTGGACACACTGCGCATCTCGAGGAACGGCGTCATCGGCTAGGTGGCCTCCGCGTCAAGGCTGGAGAGGCTCCTCAGCCCCTCCAGCCGGGCAGCGTGCGCTACTTGGTGTAGCCGTCGAGATTGGAGGCATCGACAACGGTCACGCCGGTGTCGATGTCTTCTGGGCTGGTTTCCTTGCCCTGGACCTGGGCGACCAGGTGCTCCACCGCGAGCTTGCCCATGGTGACGGGACGCTGCACCATGATGCCCTGGATAAAGCCGTCCTTCACCCCCTTCACGGTGTCGGGCAGGTCATCAAAGGCAAACACCTTCACGGTGTCCTTCCTGGAGCCGAACTCCTTGGTGGCCATCACCTTGGCGATGGAGGGACCGCCAACCTGGCTCACGCCGAAGATGCCCTTAAGGTTGGGGTGACCGCGGAACAGCGCCTCATCGACCGACACGGCCTTGGCCAGGTCGTCCTCGGTGCCTTCGGTGGCCACAAGCTTGATATCGGGGTACTTCGCCAGGGCGGCCTTGATGCCGGCGATGCGTTCGTTGAGGTTGGCGGCGCCGAGCTGCCCGGTGACGATCGCCACCTCGCCCTTGCCGCCAAGCGCCTTGGCCATGGATTGCCCCATCGTTTCCCCGGCCGCTTGGTTGCTGGTGCCGATATACATGCTGCGGCCGCTCTTGGCTGAATCGGAATCGAACGTCACGACCTTGATGCCGCTGGCCAGGGCGCGCTTGATGATGCCTTCGACCGATTTTGGCTCATTCACCGAGATGGCGATGCCATCGACCTTCTTGCTCATTAGGTCCTCCAGGATCTTCACCTGGGTCGAGCCCTGGGTGTTTTGCGGCACCACCCACTGATACTGCACGCCCTCGGTCCTGGCCTCTCCCGCGGCACCCTTGTTGCAGTCATCGAAGAATGGCACGGCGACCTTCGGGACCACCGCGATCACGATGTCCTTGGCATCCTTGGCGACGGCAACGGTGGCGCCGAGCGGCAACGCAGCCAGCAGGACGGCGAGTGAAATTTTCTGGGCCAGCTTCATGTTCGTTTCCCCTGTTATTGTGCTTGTTGTGATGATCGTCGCGACGCGTGTTGCCTGCTCAGCCCCTCCTGCTGCGACTGCGCCAAACATCGAGGCTGACCGCGATCAGGATCACGGCGCCGGTAATGGCTTGCTGCGCATAGGTGTCGATGTTCATCAACACGACGCCGTTGGCGATAATGCCGGCCAGCGCCGCGCCGATAATGGCGCCCTCCACGCTGCCCACGCCGCCGGAAAGGCTGGCGCCTCCGATCGCCGCGGCCGCGATCACGTCGAGTTCGGCGCCGAAGCCGGAAGCTGGTTCGGCCGAAAGGTAGCGTGAGAAGCTCACGACCCCGGCGATCGACGAGATCAAGCCGGACAGCATGTAAACCAGCAGCTTTACCCGGACGGTCTTTACCCCGCTCAGCCGCGCCGCCTGCTCGTTGCCTCCGGTGGCGTAAACGTAGCGGCCGAACCGCGTTTTGCGCATCAGCACCGAGAACACGACGGCCATCGCCAGCATGATCACCACCGGCACGGGCACCAGCCCGACATAGCCCTGGCCGATGAGGGCAAAACTATCGGGGGTGTCCGGCGTCAGCGGCACGCCGTGGGTGAGCATGTACATGAGGCCGCGGCCGATGCTGAGCGAGCCCAAGGTGGCGATGAACGGCGGCAGGCGCACCGCCGTGATCAGTAAGCCATTGAACAGGCCGAACAGCAGCCCGGTCAACAGCCCGCCCCCGATGCACAAGATCGCCGGCAGGCCCGACTGGAAGCCCAGAGCCGTCATTAGGGACGACAGGCCCATGACGGAGCCGACGGAGAGGTCTATGCCGCCGGTAATGATTACCATGACCATGCCGATCGACATGATCGCGATCAGCGAAAAGGAGCGGAAAACACCCATCAGATTGTCAGTGGTAAGAAAGTAGGGGGTCGCGAGGCTGATCACCGCGGCCACCAGGAGCAAAGCGGTCAGCACGTTCAGCTCGCGCACCTGCAGCAGTGCCGCCCAGCGTCGGCTGGCAGCCGTAGGTGGAGCCTGGGTGGTGATCGTTCCCGGAGTGTCGCGCACAATGGTCGTCCTCCTGCGTTTCGCCGCCCCCGTTCGGGTGTTCGGCGGTCGTCTGCCTCAGTCCTTGCGGGCCATCCCTGGCAGCTCAAGCCCGGTGATCTGCGCAATTAAGCGCGCCACCGAGGCGTCGTCATCCCCGCCCATGCCGGCCGCCGCCGTCATCAGAAAGAGCTGCAGGGCACTGGAGGCGAGCGGCGTAGGAAACTTGGCGGCGAGCCCCATACCGGCGACGATCCCGAGGTCCTTGGTAAAGATGTTCACCGCGCTGGCCGGGCGGTAATCCCCCTGCAGCACGTGTGGGATGCGGTTCTCAAACATCCAGGAGTTGCCAGCCGAGGCCGTGATCACCTCGAACACCTTGCCGATGTCGAGCCCCAGGCGCTTGGCGAACGTGATGGCTTCGCAAGCCGCGGCGATGTGCACCCCGGCAAGCAACTGGTTGACCATCTTGAACGACGACCCGATGCCGGGCTCGTTCCCCAGCCGGTGGACGGTGGCGGCAATGGCGGTAAGCACGGGATCGGCCTTATCGAACGCGTCTGGGCTGCCCGAAGCCATCATGGTCAGGTCTCCGCTGGCTGCCTTGCCGGCGCCGCCGCTCATCGGAGCATCGAGATAGTGCACGCCAGCTTCGGCGCATCGCTCCGCAAGCCGTCGTGCGTCGTCCGGCGCCATGGTGGCCGAGGACAGGACGACCCCGCCGGGCTGCATCGCTGCCACTACCCCGTCCCCTGCGAACAGCACGGTTTCGGTCTGTGCGGCGTTCACCACCACGATCAGGACAGCAGCGGCGCGTCGCGCGGCCTCTGCCGGGTTGCGGGCGGTTTGGCCGCCAGCCTCAGCGAAACGCGCCATTGCGGCTGGCGCCGGGTCGAAGCCCCGCACGGCCAGGCCGGCACGGATGAGCGACAATGCCATTCCAAGCCCCATCGACCCGAGGCCAACCACCGCAACAGCTTCGGAGCTTGCGTCGCTCATACGTTTCTCCCGCCTTTCGCCGATAGATCCGGCCTTGCCACGGAGTAAGTCACGGAATGACAGCGCTGTCATTAGGCCGATGATAGCGCTGTCATTCATGTTACCGGCGGAACGCTTTCTGCAGGTTTAATGTGAGGAACCATCCAGCCGTGCGAGGAGAAACAGCCCAGCCATGGAAGCCGAACGGACGATGCGAAGACGGCGCGCTGCCGGAGTGTCGTCTGCCGTTACCCTGGCCGACGTGGCGCGGCTTGCCGAGGTGAGCGAAATCACCGTTTCCCGCATCCTGCGCAACATTGGACCAGTGGCCGAAGAAACCCGGCAGCGCGTGCTGGCTGCCGTGCGGGACACCGGGTATGTGCGCAACCGGATCGCCGGCACGCTCGCCTCCGCCACCTCCAACCTGATCGGCGTGCTGATCCCGTCGCTGTCCAACATCGTGTTCGCCGACGTGCTGCGCGGCATCGATAGCGGGTTGGAACCATCAGGCTTCCGTCCCGTCATCGGCATCACTGGCTACGACCCGCTTGTGGAAGAAAAGCTGGTGGCCTCCCTGCTGGCCTGGAAGCCCGCGGCGATGATCCTTGTCGGCTTCGACCACACCGACGTTACACGACGGCGGCTGGACCAGAGCGGCGTGCGCGTGGCCGAGCTGATGGATATCGACTCCGTGCCGATCGATGTGGCCGTCGGCCTATCGCACCGCACCGCCGGGCACGCCACGGGTCGGCATCTGCTAGGACGAGGCTACCGTCGCGTCGCCTATGTTGGGCACGACTGGAACACCGACCGCCGGGCCCGGCTTCGCTGGGAAGGCTTGGTCCAGGCGCTGGCCGAGACCGAGTTAGCGCTGGTGGACCAGTGGCTAAACGACGGTCCGAGTTCGACAGAGGCTGGGCGCCAAGGCTTGGCAGCGCTGCTGGCAGGCGGGCGACGGCCGGATGTGGTGGTGTTCTCTAACGACGACATGGCGGTGGGCGGCGTGTTCCATTGCCTGGCAGAAGGGCTCGTCGTGAAGCGCGATTTAGCGTTGTTCGGCTTCAACGGGCTAGATATTGGCCAGGCGTTGCCGACACCGCTTTCCACTGTTCGTTCCGACCGCTTCCGCATCGGTAAGATCGCCGTCGAGGAAATCCTATCTGCATCGGAGCGGCGGGACGCGCCGCAGACGATCGACGCCGGTTTCGAGATCCTGGACGGCGCGACGGCCTGACGGGTGCATTCTCATTTGGGTCTTATCGGAGTCCGGAGTAGCATTGATGGGGTGGACGGCGGCGAGTGCGCCGGAGAAGGTGAAGGCTGGCCTGGCATACCATGCGTCGCGCCAGGGCAGGACGAGGCCGCATACAGCGAGGCTGCTAGCCCAACGCGTCACGGGCAGTCGTTTTGGACGGCCGCGCGGCGGTCACTGTCTCCAGCTCATGCTGAACAGCGACAAGCTCTCGCTCGCCGTCGGCTGGAACTGCACCGGTTTGCGGGCCGCATACATCGCGACGTCCTGGAACAAGGGCACGACGGCTATGTCGGCGTGAATGGCGGTCAGTGCATCATGATAGGCCACACGCCGTTTGGCCTCGTCCAGCGTATTACGGCCGGCTTCCAGCGCCTTGTCCAGCGCCCCATCATGGTATTCGGCCCACTGGCTGGAAGAGTGGAACAGCGGGAATAGCGTGCCGTCGGCATCCTGACAGCCGCAGGACCAGCGGAAATACGACACGTCGCCCGCCTCGTCCGGCCGCCCCTGGCGCAGCTTCAAGTAGGTGGCAAGGTCCACCGTCGTCAACTCGGCGTTCAACCCGATGTCGGTCACCATCTGCTGCAGCGCCTGCACCACGCGCTGATCGAACACTGGCGAGGTCAGCAGGCTGATCTTCGTTCCGGGTGCGACACCGGCGGCCCGCAACAGCTCACGGGCATGGTCCGGGTCGTAGCCATAGGCGGGGATGGTGGGGTCGTAGCCGAAACTGGCGGGGGTCAGCGGTTCGTTCACCGGCTTGGCGTAGCCCTTGAGCAGCGCCTCGACGATTGTGTCGCGATCAATGGCATGGGCGATCGCCTCGCGCACCCGGGCATCCCTCGTCGGGCCGTCCAGCGCGTTGAGCATGAACAGCGTCACCCGCTCGGTCGGCGTCCACAGCACGTTCACCGCACTGTCGGTGCGCAGCTGGTCGGCGTTGTCGGTGGACAGGATGCGCGCGATGTCGGCCCGCCCGGTACGCACGTCGGCGATGCGAGTGCTCTCGTCGCTGACGGGGTGCATCTCGACGCGGGGGAAGGGTGGCTTGCCGCGCCAATAGGCCGCGTTGGCCTCCAGCACCACGCGCACGCCCTGGGTGCGGGAGACGAACTTGTATGGGCCGCTGCCGACCGGCGCCTGGTTGAAAGCGGCGCCCTCGCGCTCCACCACGGCTTTCGGCACGATCGATAGCTTTACTAGTTGCGCGAGAAGCACTGGGTAGGCGGTCTTGGTGGTGAGGCGCACCTCGTGGGGGCCCGTCACTTCCGCATTGGTGATCTGGTCGAACTGGCTCAGTTGCGGGCTGCGGAACGCCGGATCGGTGATACGCTTGACGGAAAACGCCACGTCGTCCGGCGTAAGCCTGCTGCCGTCCTGGAAGCTGATGTCGTCGCGGATGGTGAAGACGATGTGGGTATCGTCCTCGTAGCGCCATGCGGTGGCGACCTGCGGCACGATCGCGCCCGCCTGATCCCGGGTGACGAGGTTATCGAAGATGTTGCGGTAAACGGCGTAGCTGTCCGGGTCCCATTGCAAATGCGGGTCGAGCGACGCCGGGTCAGTCGGCAGGTCAACCACGAAATTGGCCTGGTCGGCATGGGCAAGCGGGGCCGCAAGCAGAAAGGCGGCGCAGAGGGCAGAACGAAATGAGAGCATGGGTGAACCTTGCCAGGGACCGCCGCGACTACAGCACCCGCACGCCGTCCCCGCCAGCGTTGCGCCGCAGCGCGCATGCAGGCAAGGTCGCCCCCTCGCTGGTTCGGACCCCCCATGCGTATCCTCGCCCTCGCCGTGTTCGCCGGACTGTTCGCAATACCCGCTTTGGCCCAGCCGAAAGCCGACCTGGCGATTGACCTCGCCGCCGATGCGGCCACGCTCGATCCGCAGCTGCAGTGGGACACCGATAGCTACAGCGTTTACCGCAACATCTTCGACAACCTGGTGACCCGCAACGTGGCGGGGGAGATCGTTCCGCAGGTCGCCACCGCCTGGCACTACACGAACGATACGACGCTGGTGCTCGACCTGCGCACCGACATCCAATTCCAGGACGGAACCCCGCTCACCCCGGACGACGTCGTGTTCAGCGTCACCCGCATCATCGATCAAGCGTTGAAAAGCTCGCAACTCAGCCAGTTCGACCAGATCACCTCCGCCGAGGTGACCGGCCCGGCCCAAGTGACGCTGCACACCAAAACACCGTATCCGGTGCTGCTGTCGCAATTGGTCAAGCTGTCGATCGTGCCCAAGGCGTATGTGCAGCATCTGGGCGACCAGGGCTTCAACGAGCACCCGATGGGCAGCGGCCCTTACAAGCTTCGCACGTGGCAGCGCGGCGTGGCCATCACGCTGGATGCGATGCCGAGCTACTGGCGCGGTCCGCCGCCGTTCGCCAGCGTGGTGTTCCGCGCCGTGCCCGACGTCCCGACCCGGGTCGCCGATTTGCGCGCCGGCCGGGCGGATCTGGTGCGCGGCCTGTCGCCGGATGATGCGGAGGCGCTGAAAGCCGACGCCGGCGTCCAACTGCTGACGGTGCCAACGGAACGCGTGGCATACCTGTCGATCAACGCGCTGTCCGGCCCCACCAAGGATGTGCGCGTCCGCCGCGCGATCGCCATGGCGGTGGACCGCGATACGCTGATCACCGCCTTGCAACAAGGTTTCGCGCGCCCGGTGCAGGAAATCTCGACCCCCGCCAACTTCGGCTACACCACGGACGTGCCGGCGTGGCCGTTCGATCCGGACGCCGCGCGCAAGCTGATCGAGCAGGCGGGCGCGAAGGGGGCGACGCTGCAGTTCATCACCTCACCCGTTTATGACCGGCGACTGAACGAGGCGCTGCAGCAGATGCTGTCCGATGTCGGCCTCTACGTGCAAATAGTGATGCTGGACCAGCCGACCTTCCTGCGCCGCCGCCAGGGCCCGGCCGCCGACGCCGGCATCCTGTCCCAGGGCCGCTGGTCCTGCGCGTGCCAGGACGTGGACGGCGTGATCTTCCCGCTGTTCCGCAGCGGCTCGATCTGGAGCAAGTACACCAACCCGGCCTACGACAAGCTGGTGGACGACGCCCGCTCCACGTTGGATGAGAGCCGCCGCCGCGACGACTACCGCCAAGCCTTCGCCATCCTGCACGACGAGGTGCCCGGCATCGGCCTGTTCCAGGACGTCGCGCTGTATGGTGCCAGCCCACATTTGCAGTGGCAGCCGACGGCCAACGAAGCGATGTTCGTCTTCGACATGAAGTGGCACTGACCAGCCTCGCCGCCCTCCCCTTAAGGGAAAGCTGGCAAGCGGCGTGGGCTATCCGGTCCTGCCCCGGCGGCAGCCTCTGATGCGCCACATCGCCTCCCGCCTCCCCCAAGCCGCGATCGCCAGCTTCGGCGTCGTCACGCTCGTGTTCTTCGTCATGCACCTGTCCGGCGACCCGACGCTGCTGCTCGTGCCCGAGGGTGCCACCGCCGAGCAGATCGCCCAACTCCGCCACCTGCTCGGCTTCGACCGCCCGATCACCGTGCAATACCTCGCCTATCTCGGCGACCTCGCCCGCGGTGACCTCGGCCAGTCCTTCGTGCAGCGCGCGCCCGTGCTGCTCATTGTGGGCTCGCGTCTGCCCTACACGCTGGCGCTCGCCGGCGGCGCGCTGCTGGTATCGTTGGTCGTCGGCATCCCCGCCGGCATCGCCATGGCGGTGTGGCGCGGCGGCGTGGTGGAGCGCGCGCTGGCGGCCCTGGTGCTGGCGGGCCAGAGCTTGCCCACCTTCTGGTCCGGCATCCTGATGATCCTGCTGTTCGGCGTCGAGCTGCGCTGGCTGCCCACCTCCGGCGCCGACGGGCCGGCCTCGCTGATCATGCCCTCGGTGGCGCTCGGGGCGCTCGCCATGTCCACCTTCGCCCGCATGACCCGCATCTCCGTGCTTGACGAACTGAGCCGCGACTACGTGAACGCCGCCCGCGCCCGCGGACTTTCGATGGCCGCCGTCGTCGGGCGCCATGTGCTGCGCAATGCCGCGATCCCCGTGATCACCGTCGTGGCCCTCGAGGTCGGCAACCTGCTGGCGGGTGCAGTGATCGTGGAAACGGTGTTCGCCTGGCCCGGCATCGGCCAGCTCGCCATCCAGTCCATCCAGTCGCGCGACTTCCTGGTGGTGCAGACGATCGTGCTGTTCGTCTCACTTACCTACATCGCGCTGAACCTGCTGGCAGACCTCACCTACACCCTCGTTGACTCCCGCATCCGCGGCGCGGCATGAGGCGTCTGCCGGCGTCCACCCTGGTGCTGCTCGGCGTGCTCGCAGCCTTCGCACTGGCCGCCCTGTTCGCCCCCTGGATTTCGCCGCATGACCCATTGCGCCAGTCGCTGCTGCTGCGCCTGCGCCCGCCTGGCAGCGTGAATGCGCGGGAGGGCTTGTTCGTGCTGGGCACCGACGATCTCGGCCGCGACCTGCTGTCCCGCATCCTGTTCGGCGCGCGCGCGTCCTTCGCCGTGGCCATCCTTTCGGTCGCCGTGTCCCTGCTCGTCGGCGTGACCTTGGGGCTGGCCGCCGGCTGGTTCCGTGGCTGGACGGCCACGATCATCATACGGCTGGTGGATACCGTGCTCTCGATCCCGGCGATCCTGCTCGCGGTGCTGACGGTCGCGGTGCTCGGTCCGGGCTTTCTCGACCTGGTGCTGGTGCTCGGGCTGACCCGATGGCCGCGCTACACGCGCGTGGCCTACGCCTCCACGCTGCAGGTTGCGTCCATGCCCTACATCGGGGCCAGCGAGATGGCCGGCGCCGGTGCGTTCCGCCTGCTGCGCCGCCACGTGCTGCCCAACCTCGCCGGGCCGATCATGGTGGTGGCCACCAGCGAGTTCGGCCTGATGGTCCTGTTCGAGGCCGGGCTGTCCTTCCTCGGCCTCGGCATCCAGCCGCCGGCCCCGAGCTGGGGGTCCATCCTCAGCGCCGGCCGCCAATACGTGGAGCGCGCCTGGTGGCTGACGGTGTTCCCGGGCATCGGCCTGTTCGCGCTGGTGGTCTGCGTGAACCTGATCGGCGACGCGCTGCGTGACCAGCTCGACCCGCGTTCGGCCGGCCGGTGAACCCGGCCCTCTCCGTCCGCGACCTCACGCTCGACATTGGCGGTGCCTCGGTCGTGGACAAATCCGTAGTCATGTCCTAATGACCCCGCAAACTGTGATCATCCGGGCATTCCCGGCGGTAGGCTGCCAGCGCACCTTTCATCGTCACGAAGGTCGCACCCTGTTCCCGCAATCTGCGGATCAGCCGTTCTAGGACCAGCATCCGGTGACCGCGGCCGATGATGTGTTGGTGGAAGGTGTAGGTCAGCACGCCCGAGGCCACCATGCGCTTCATCCAGGCGAAATCCCCCAGCCATTTCTCCCGTACCAGCCCAGCGTTCATGAGCCCGGGCATGATTCCCACCTCCGCCCTCGAGTATCCGAAATGCGGAAAGTCTTTGAGTGACCAGCGGATCGGCAGCTCTACCAGGCTGGTGTCCGCACCGAACACCATCGGCTCCAGCAGCATCACCTGGTCGCCCTGCCGCACCTGGTAGGGGCCGATCCACGGGCTGCCTGGCCGGAGCCGCAACCCATGCATGCACGCCTTGACTCCCGTGCCAAAGCCGGCTCGCAATGACAACGCCAGGTCAGTGCGCCGGACGCAGCAGCTCAGTGCGCGCGCGCCGCACCGTCTGCCGCCCGTCCTTGAACACCGCCAGCGGCTCCCGCAGCTCGGCCACTGCCTGCGCCGGGGTTTCGGCGTCCACGATCACCACGTCGGCCGGGTTGCCGGCCGCGATGCCGTAGTCGCGCAGGTTCATCAGCCGCGCCGGCCGGTCGGTCAGCATGGCGAAGCACTCCGCCAACCGCTCCGGCGCGCCCACCTGCAGCACGTTCGCATGCAGGTTGGCCATCCGGATCATCGAACCGTCGCCGAACGGGGTGAACGGGTTCAGGATGTTGTTGCTCGACAGCGCGCAGTTGCAGCCGTGCTCGATAAACAGGTTAGCATCCACCAGACCCCGCCGAACATTATACGTCTGGTCGCGCCCCATCAGGAAGAGGTCCGTCGCCGGCAGCACCGTCACCGCCACCCCGGCATCGGCCAGGCGCCGGGCCATCGCCGCCTGCTCCGCGGGCGCCAGCGTGGACAGCTTGGTCGCATGGCCGATCGCGACCCGGCCGCCCAGCCCATGTTCCGCCGTCAGCTCGCACACCAGCGGCACGTCCAGGCCGTCCGGCGTGTTGCCGAAATCCAGGTGCAGGTCGAGGTCGGCGTCGAACTCGCGCGCGATGGCGAACACACGGCGGATCTGCGCGGCGGGGTCGGTGTCGTAGCTCGGCGCCGCGCCCACCACCCGCGCGCCGCCGTGCATCGCCGCGACCATCAGCTCGTCAGTGCCGGGGTTGTTGGTCAGCCCTTCCTGCGGCATCACGCAGATCTCGATGTCCACCGCCCAGCGATAGGCCTCAGCCAGCGCCCGGACCGCCTCTAAGCCGCGCAGCCCGACCTTCGGGTCCACCTCGACGTGCGTCCGCATCCGGGTGGTGCCGTGCGCGATGCAGCCCTCCAGCGTGGTGGCGGCCCGGGCATACACGTCCTCGACGGTGAAAGTATGCTTCACATCCGATATCCGCCGCACCGCGTCCGCCGCCCGGCCCTGCTCCGGGGCACAGCGGCCGATGATGCGGGACTTGTCGAGGTGGATATGGCTCTCGACCATGCCTGCGCAGCACAGGCAGCCCCCGGCGTCGGTGGCCGGCGCGTCGCAGGCCAGGCTGCGCCCGACCTCGGCGATGCGCCCGGCGGCGAAGCCGATGTCCACCGGGTCAGGCTGCCCGGCCAGGCGTGCGTTGCGGATGACATGGTCGATCATCGTGTGTCCCTCTTTTGGCGCGGCATGGAAGACGCGTTCGGCTGCGCGATCAAGAGTGCCCAAGGGATAAGCTGTTGACCCTGGAAAGGCTGACTTTGCAGCAAATCCGGCTCCATCGGGGAAAGTTCTGGCGCAGGAGAAGGCATATTTGTTTGACCCCTGCGGCCGCCTGCCCCTAGCGTGCCCAGGGCAGGAACAGGGCTAGACGACGGTGCGCTATCTCCCGGGCAGCACCTTCGTTGAGGGAAACGCGATGCCTAACAGTATGCAGACTGATCCCGCCGCGCCGCACGCCCCTGCCGCGGCCCCACGCAACGGCGCCTCTCGCCAAGCCGCCGGACGACCGGCCGGCCCGTTCAGCCTCCGGTAAAGGACCCCTCCATGCAGCTCGGCGTCTTCATCCCCATCGGCAACAACGGCTGGCTGATCTCCACGACCTCTCCCCAGTATATGCCGACCTTCGACCTCAACCGGACCATCGTCGAGAAGGCCGAGCGCTTCGGCTTCGACTTCGCGCTGTCGATGATCAAGCTGCGCGGCTTCGGCGGGCCGTCCGAGTTCTGGGACCACAACCTCGAGTCATTCACCCTGATGGCCGGGCTGGCGGCGGTGACGACGCGCATCAAGCTGTTCGCCACCATCGGCGTGCTGACGATGCCGCCGCCTATCGTCGCCCGCATGGCGGTCACCATCGACAGCATCAGCCACGGCCGGTTCGGCGTGAACATCATCTCCGGCTGGCAAGAAAAGGAATACTCGCAGATGGGCATCTGGCCCGGCGACGAGCATTACCGCCGCCGCTACGAGTACTGCGAGGAGTACCTCACCATCATGCAGGAGCTGTGGTCGGCGGGGGTGTCCAACCACAAGGGCGAGTTCTTCCAGATGGAGGACTGCCGCTGCAGCCCGCGCCCGACCGCGCCGATCACCGTCGTTTGCGCCGGGCAGAGCGACCGCGGGGTGCGGTTCGCCTCCGAGTACGCCGACTACAACTTCGTCGCCAGCAGCGGCTTCAACGCGCCCGCCACAGTTGGCCCGGTGGTGGCGCGCCTCGTGAAGGAGAATGCGCGCACGGGGCGGGCCTGCGGCGCGCTGATCCTGATCATGATCATCGCCGACGAAACCGACGCGGCGGCGGAGGCCAAGTGGGAGCACTACAAGGCCGGCACCGACCTTGAGGCGCTGGCCTGGCGCGACGGCCAGGCCAGCAACGACACCGTGAAGGACCCGCAATCGGTGGCCGGCCGCTTCATCCCCACCACCGAGAAGCGCCTGCCCACCAACCAGGGCGTGCTGTGCGGCTCCTACGCCCACGTCGCCGCGATGCTGGACGAGTTGGCCGAGGTGCCCGGCGTGCAGGGCGCGATGATGACGTTCGACGACTTCGTCATCGGCATGGAGCAGTTCGGCACCCGTATCCAGCCGCTGATGAAGAGCCGCGGCAATCTCAGCATCGCTGCATAGGAGTGGCGGCATGACCAGGGGTCCGTTGTTGTGAGGAGCGCCGGCAACGCGGCAATCCAGGAGGTGCATGAGCGGAACCGCGGTCCGCGCCGCCCTGGGTTGCCGCGCCGAGGCCGGCTCGCAATGACGGTGACTGATTGGATGCGGAAACGTAGGGGTCGGAGCAAATGACAGTTGGCATCAGCAGACCCGGCATTACCAGGCGGGGCGTCCTGGCGGCAGCCGTCGGGGCAGCGGCCGGGTCCGGCGCGATCACCGGGTTCCCGACGATCTGGGCGCAGAACATCAAAGACGTGGAGATCCGCCACGCCGGCCAGCCGGTGACGGTGCTGACCCAAATCGGCGAGCAGGCGACCAAGGACCTCGGTTTCAAGGTGACGATGCAGGCGGCGGAGAACGCGGACCTGATCAACCGTTACCTGACGCAGTCGGCCAACATCGACGTCGGCGACGTGAGCCTGGCCTACATGAAATATCTGATCGGCCGGAACATCCTGCAAACCATCCCGCAATCGAAGTTCAAAGGGTGGGACGCGACGCTGCCGCTGTTCACGCAGAGCGTTTATCCCGACGGGCGCAAGGCCTCGACGCAGGGCATCTCCCCTTACGCCGTGCTGTATGCGACCGACGCCAGCGGGGCGAAGTCGGCGCCAGGCCCGACCGAGTTCCTGAACGGCGTGCCCACGATCACCAATGCCGATACGCTGGGCATCCGCCCGGACCTGACGGGACGGCCGATCAGCAGCTGGGCCGACCTGCTCAGCCCGGAGTTCAAGGGCAAGGCGGCGCTGCAGGACAACCCGACCATCGGGGTGATCGACGTCGCGATGGCGGTGGAGGCGCGCGGCGACATCAAGTACGCCAACAAGGGCAACATGACCCGCGACGAGATCGACAAGACGATCGCGCTGATGATCGACACCAAGAAGTCCGGGCAGTTCCGCTCGTTCTGGGGGTCGTTTGACCAGTCGGTGAACCTGATGGCCTCGGGCGAGGTGGTGATCCAGTCGATGTGGTCGCCCGCGGTGACGGCGGTACGCAGCCGCGGCATCCCCTGCGTGTTCCAGCCGCTGAAGGAGGGCTACCGCGGATGGGGCTACATGATGGGGTTCATGAAGCACCTGACAGGGCTGAAGCTGGATTGCGCGTATGAGTATCTCAACTGGTATACGGCAGGGTTCCCGGGGTCGGTGATCGCGCGGGAGGGCTACTACTCGGCGCAGCCCGAGACCGCACGGAAGTTCCTGACCGCGGCCGAGTGGGACTATTGGTATGGTGGCAAGCCCGCAGCCGAGGACATGAAGGACCCGTTCGGCCGCCTGATGGAGCGTGCAGGGCGGTCGCGCGACGGCGGGTCGTTCGACGAGCGCATGGGCAACATCGCGGTGTGGAACTCCGTGATGGACGAGGACCGTTACCTGACCCGGCGCTGGAACGAATTCATCAGCGTATGACGCCAGCCGTCCCCTGTCCCTGCAAGCGCCCTTCCTTCTCCCTCTCCCTCCGGGAGAGGGTTGGGGTGAGGGGATCTTGCGGCACTGCCCGTGCCTATCCAAGGACACGGTTCAGCGATGCCGCCGTTCCGTCCCGTGGCAGCAAGCAAGACCCCCTCACCCCAGCCCTCTCCCAAAGCGGGAGAGGGGGAAGTCTATCTGATTGGCGAGACAATGAGGGGCAGCCAGCATGACGCAGTCTGCCGCTCCAAGCCCATCCGCTCCAGCCCTAGCCCGCAAGGCCAGCTCCCAATCGCGCACCGCGCCCCTCCGCACGGCGCAACGACGGCCCTGGCTGGTATCGTGGCTGCAGGTCGCCCCGCTCGCCGTCATCCTGCTGGTGCTGTTCGCGCTGCCGACGATGCTGTTCGTCGTCATCAGCTTCTGGGACTACGACCGGGTCGGCATCTACCCGGCCTTCATGCTGGACAATTACAGGGACCTGTTCACCACCCCCGCGACCTGGCGCATCTACGCCAGCTCGCTCAAATTCGCCGCCATCGTCTGGGCGGTCACGCTGTTCCTCGGGTTCAGCATCGCCCAGTTCCTGGTGTTTCACGTCCGCAGCGGCACCACGCGGATGCTGCTGTTCCTCGCCTGCGCCATCCCGTTCTGGACTTCGGGCATCATCCGCACCATCGCCTGGATCCCATTCCTGGGCCGCAACGGCGCGTTCAACACCTTGCTGATGGACCTGCATTTCACCACGCAGCCGCTTGAGTTCCTGCTGTTCTCCGACTTCTCGGTGATCATCGCCTACGTGCACCTGAACACGCTGCTGATGATCGGTCCCATCGCCAACTCGATGGGGAAGATCGACCGGGCGCTGATCGAAGCCGCACGCGATGCCGGGGCCAGCCGGTTCCAGACCTTGTGGCACATCATCGTCCCGCTGTCGCGCACCGGCATTGCACTCGGCTCGATCCTGGTGTTCACCCAGGTGATCGGCGACTACTTCGTGGTGAAACGCATGAGCGGCGGGCAGAGCGCCTCCATCGTCTCCGCGCTGTCCACCGAAATCCAGGCGATGCAGTTCCCGCCGGCCTCGGCCAGCGCCGTCGTGCTGGTGCTGTTCGTGGCGGTCGCGGTGGGGCTGATGATGCGGGTGGTGGACGTGCGCAAGGAGCTGGTCAATTAACCGCTGCTACCGTTGCTGCTGCTGCTCCCTCTCCCTTCGGGAGAGGGTTGGGGTGAGGG